>MHAY01000058.1:0-52946 GCA_001804705.1 Ignavibacteria bacterium RIFOXYC2_FULL_35_21 | reverse complement strand
TCCCCCTTTGAAAAAGGGGGAAAGATGCTTCGACTTCGCTCAGCATGACATTAAATTATACCATATCAATTTCTATTGAATAATCTGGGTTTAACTAATCCCTCACACTGAATTGTGGCATTAGTATGAAAAATCCCATGTTTCAACATGTGGAAAAGTCCAATATTATTTCTTAAATATTTCAACTAACACTGTTCTTGCAAGGTATCTCTCTGAGGGCAAGCCATAGGAATTGATTCCTGGTGGGAATTTATCGTAGCTGTATGATTTAATACTTATAATTTCTAATTTCGGATTTATATTTCGTATTTGTTCGGCACTGTTTTTCGCCCGGTTTGCCGAGAGCATTCTGTTCTTTTTCTCACCGCCGATTATGTCGGAATAACCTGTTATCTTAACCCGGGCTGAATCCAGCCTCTCGACTAAGTTCTTAAGTTCACTTTTTACTTTATTGCTAAGTCTGTCGTCTGCCAGGCCGAATAAAATTGAGAAAACTATGTGTTTGTCATTCTCTTTAATAATTTTATTGAAATTGATTTTTCTTTTACCGGTAGCTTTTCTATGATTCAGGTCTTCGATTGTCAGTGATACTTCTAATGGTTTCCCATCGAGCTCATCGGCAATAATATCTTTGTTAATTTTTTGATTATTGAATATTACCATCACATTTTTACTGCTGATAAATTTTTGTTTTCCATCCTGACTTCCTTCTATCACCAATCCTACAATACCTTTCTGTGTTGATTCACTTAAATTAAAATCAATTTCATTTGTAAAACTAATTGCAGTATCAATAGTCTCTTTGAATACCAATGAAGTCATTATTTCGGGATTGGAGGTAAGGATTTCGACACGGCGGTTCTCAGCAAAGGCTGAATCTGTCTTATCTGATGGCACGTTTTCGGGAAAGCAATTCTGACTGCCATTCAATATTTCTATTCTTCCCTCATCAATTTTCCAGATTTCTGTCAGGTAATTTTTAATACCTTCAGCTCTTTTCAAAGCAAGGTTGCAATCCCTATTTTCTCTGTCGAAATCAACGTAACCCCTCAATTGAACTGTCGCATCGGTATTCAGTTCCATTCGCCTGCCGATTATGTTTAGAATGTTTTTATGGAAAACAAGTAGATTTTGTTCAATTGATTCAATAGAAAATGAATTTTTATCATTAAGTTTTTGATAATAATCATCAAGTTGTTCAGTCATTTTATCAAAAAACAGAACTGGCAGAACAGGAAAAGATATTTTTGAATAATTGAGCGAGAGGATGATTTCAGGTTCATTGTAGTTCAGCTTTGCAATCAAACCTGGCTGAATAAATGATGTATCTGTCCTTTTAAAAGTATCAACAATATAAACCGTATCTTCGGTTTTCTCTACTCTTCTGCTGATTTGAGGAGTACCATAAATTATTTTATTATCTGTTATTTCTTTTGCTTCGATAGTAATAGTATCAATAAATTCTTCTTTCAGATGCTTTTCGATTGGCAATTTCTCTCTAATTTTGGGAGAATACACAATTGATATACCAGCCCTGATTGAATTAATTTTCCACTTCACTTCTTTCACAATATTGGATAAGCCTAAATAATAATACAGCTCGGGAACAAGCATCAATGAACCTTCTCTATTAAGTGGCAGTTCATATCCAATACCAACAAACAGGGAACTGATTATATCATTAGCTCCCGGTATAACTCCTGAAGTATCAATTCTGATGCGTGTATTTGTTTCAACGAAAACTCCTCTGTCAGCAGGTTCAACAATCCGTTCTTCCTGGTGAAAATTTTTTGTTATCAGGTATCCTATGCTTACTCCTGCTGTTAGGTTAATTCCGAAAACAGGATTATAAGCTAAAAACGGTTCAAATGACAAATCAAGAATTGAAGCATCAATCGAATGTTCAAATTTACCGGTAACCAAATCGGGGCCTACTCTGACGATTGTTCCTTCGATTGTTGAAAGTTTGTTGTTTAAGGATGAAATGCCCATTCTTAAGCCGGTTCTGAGGGAATAAGGGAGTTCATAATCAGCAAAAATACCAAGACTGAATCCCGTTCCCGAGCCATTATCAAATTCAGGACAGCAGTTAGGAATACCCGGAAGTTCTTTGAATCCCGCGATAACCTGATTGTAATTGTAATGAGAAAAGATACCATACCTGATTGAGCTGCTCTCAATGAAATCACTCTGTGCAGTAACACTTAGTGAAGAAATAAAAAGAATAATTATGATTAGTCGGATAACTTTCAATTCAATTCCAAATTCAAATACTTAAAATAAAAACACCCTCGAGGAAAATCCATAATTCAAATATAGCTCTGAAAAAGGGTATAACGCAAATCTGTTTAAAAAATGGATATAATAATTTATAATCATCTGATTTTCCTCACGGTACTGATTACTTCAAAAGCCTGATTAAGACTAATTCTGTCAACGAGAGAGGAATTTTTAACATCATCGGAATCCAATAGCAATGCCGCTTCTTCAAATTTTTGCTGCATCATTAAGGCTGTTGCTAAAATGAATTTTCTGAATCCTTCGGTATGGATGTTTGTACTCCGGAACCCGAGCCATTTCTCGATATCATTGAATAAATCATTTTTTAGTGCAATCTGTGAAAGCCTAATGCAGGACTTTTCTTTTTGGTCAATTGTTAATTCCTCCGAGAATACAAGAGATTCAAACAATTCCTTAGCTTTAGAAATATTGCCGGCAGCAAACTCAGTTTCAGCAAGATGGAACTTATACCATTCATCCTGCGGTTTTTGTCTAAGCTCTTTTTCGAGCAATGCCTGATTCCTGCTGATTTTTTCAGTTGATGTATTTATATACCCAAAATGATTTATTATTATTTCGCTTTCTGCAATTTCATACCCGGCACTAATAACGGAATTATTAATCTGTTCGTGAATACTGCCTTCAAACCTGATATTCGTATGATTCCTGAATAATCTTGTGTAAGTGTGTTCTGTTTGATAGGAAATATCATCAGGTTTGAGGAAATTTAATATTCTGGCCTGAATTCCACCAACTTTATTATTCTTGAGTAAAAATATATTTTTATTGAATGAATTAATATCGAGTGTCTCGTCCGAATCAAGCGACAATACCCATTCAGTCCTAATAAAGCTAAGTGCATAATTTCTTGCATTTGAAAAATTATCGTCCCACATCCTGAAGTAAACCTCGGCACCAAGTCTTGCAGCAATCGAGGGTGTTTTATCTGTGGAGCCTGTATCAACAACGACAACCTGCCTGACAACAGGCAATACCGGCCTAATCGCATTTTCAATGCTTAGTTCGGCATCTTTTGTTATTATTGCGACTCCGATATTTATTTTATCAATGGGCATGAATTTTTATACTATCAAAAAGAAAAAAATAATTATAATACACTTAATAAAAACTCTGCAAATCTACTAAATCGCTTCTCCAAATTATAATCCCTGTGAGTACGCTCCTGTCCTGCTTTTGCGATTGCATGACGTTCGGAATCATGTACGAGCAGGTATTTCACTTTCTCGATACATTCATCAATTGATTTATAAGCAACCACCTCTTTGTCTATTTCAAAAAAGTCATTCAGGTTATCTTTCCAGTCAGTAACGAGGCAAGTGCCAACACCTGTTGCCTCGAAGAGGCGGATGTTTGCGGCTTTGTTCCCTGCAAAGTCAATGTGTGAGTTTATTGTGATTTTTGAATCTGAGAGAATCTGGTACATTTTCAATCCGAAAGCCTCTCCCTGATTGTCTTTTCTTATACGAGACACATCAAGCAGGTCTCTGAATTTCCCTCTCCTTATTCTCGATAGTTGTTCAATCAGATAACCACTCATTGATGGTGGAGCGAAAGAAGAAGCCCATATTTTAAATGGTACTTTTTTTGAAAGTTCAGCCATCAGCCTTAGCCGTTGACTATGTCCCCATGAATAAAGAGAACCTACAAAGGTAGAATCATAGATTGGTTTTCTTATTTTTATTCTATTTAATATTTCAGGTTCAAAACCAAATATGAAATAATATCCTTGAAATCCATTAGCATTGTAATAGTCAACACTGTCCTGAACACATGAAAGGACAATGTCGCAACCCTGAAACAATGATGCATCATTTCTTAAAATGCCGTCCCAACCTATGACAAGTTTAATAGAAGAATGTTTCTTTTTGATTGTTGATTTGTATTCAGGCTTGATTTGAAATTCGTTTGTGAAAAATATATCGGGTTTAAATTCTGAAATCTGGGCATCTAAAATATCATAAAACCAGTTATCCTCAGAAAATTTTATTCCATGCTCCTTTGCCCATTGCTTTTGCAGAATCTGATTATTCGGCAGTGCTTCTTCGACAATGAAATTTCCAGTTTTTTCAAGATTGATTTTCCAGAAGTCAGCCCAATAGAAGCTGTCGTACATGATTTTTGAGAGATGGCCACTATAAGGAAGATTAACAGTATCAGGCTCATTCTCGTAGAAATTATTCATATATCTTGGATAAATCTCGCCTGCCTTGAATAACCTGATTTTGTTCATACTGATTGAGCCATGAATATTATTTCGAATAAAATTCTTTGATAGAATCGCAAATATATTTGATTTCTTCTTCTGTCAACTCAGGATACATAGGCAAAGACAGAATGAAAGGTTGATACTCATAAGACATCTTAAATTCATCGGGGCTTTGCTCGATATGTTTGTATGCATCCAGCATTGGCAGCATCTTCGGATAATGAATTGCAGTCTCAATTCCCTTTGAGTTTAAATATTGTCTCAGTTTATCCCTTTCCAATGCTTTAATGCAGTAAACATAATAAACATGAGTGAATCCATCAATAGAAGCGGGAGTCCTTACTTGCTGTATATCTTTAAGGTATTCAAAATATATTTTTGCATTTACAATTCTTCGCTCGTTCCAGTCATTCAGATGTTTGAGCTTGGCTGTGAGAATTGCCCCCTGGATGCCGTCGAGGCGGCTGTTCCTTCCTTCGATTTTATGCTCATGTTTTATTAACTGTCCATGGTTAGCGATGAGTGTTGCTTTCTCAGCCAACTCATCGTTATTTGTAACAATACAACCGGCATCGCCGAAAGCACCGAGGTTTTTACTTGGGTAGAAACTAAATGTTGCAATGTCTCCGAATGTCCCTGCCAACTTGCCGTCTATCTTTGCACCGTGTGCCTGAGCGCAGTCTTCGAGAACGAATAATTTATGTTTTTTTGCGAGCAACGTAATTGGATCCATATCGGCAGGCAAGCCGAATAGATGAACAGGAATAATGGCTCTGGTTGCCGGTGTTATATGCTTTTCAATTTCATGAGGATTGATAGTATAATAATAAGAAAGTGTGTCCGAGAAAACAGGCTTTGCACCAACGAGAGTAACAGCTTCGGATGTCGATATCCATGTATGAGTGGGAACTATCACTTCATCACCATTGCCAATACCGAGAGATTTGAGAGCGATTTCGATAGCATCTGTACCGTTGCCACAGGTAATGCAATGCTTAACGCCAATATATTTTGCAAACTCACCTGCAAAACTCTGAACGTATTTTCCACCTATAAATGCAGTACCGGCAATAACCGAAGAGATTGCATCATCTATTTCCTCTCTTATACTTGTGTACTGCCGTTTCAGGTCAACAAATTTTATCATGTCTATTAATAATGTATTGTTTTTAAAATTTGTGCAGGATTACCTGCAACCACAATACCTTCAGGTACATCTTTTGTAACAACGCTACCCGCACCAACAAGTGAATTTTTACCGATAGTTAATCCGGGCATTATTGTGGCATTAGCCCCGATTTTCGCGTTCTCTTCAATAGTTGGCCCAAGCAATCCTTTCTTGGCTTCCGGGTGTTTGGGAAATTTTGCATTTGCCATCGCTACATTCGGTCCAATCCAGCAATTTTTCTTCAATACGGAATATTCAGGGATAAATGCCTGTGTGTGGATTCTAACATCATCTTCGATAATAATATGATGTTCGACAACACTCAGAGTACCGATACTTACATTGTTCCCGATTGTATTCAACTCCCTTATATTCGCTTTGTTGCCCGTATGAAAATTATTCCCGATTTTATTTCCGGCGTAAATCACAGTGTGGGAGCGGATGATTGCATTGTCCCCTATTATTGTTTCTTCATTATTAAAGTCTTTGAAAGGAGAACCGATAATGCAGTAGTCCTCGATTGTTACATTCTCACCAAGCTTCACATTCGGATGTATTATCGCAGTTTTTGCAATCATATTCACACCTTCATTTTCTTATAGCATTGTTCAATAAATTCGACAGTCTTCAAGGCTTCAAATGCCGTTACATGCTGTTCACCGTTATTTTGTAGCACATCAATTACATTCTGAATAACTTTGTCATGATTCGACATCGAGCCTCGATATTTCCCATAATCATTAGCAGGCCTTGACGGCTCGAGGCCGGGAATTTTGTAATCTTTTATTCTCTCGTACTCGAGTGTGTTCAGATACTGTCCGCCGATTTTCACAGTGCCGTTTTCTGCAATCACTGTGATTGAGCCTTCCATGTTTTCCTGCTCAGCACAAACAGTATAATTGACAGAACCGATAGCACCGCTTACAAATTCGGCGAGAACTATTCCATTGTCCTCAAAGTCAATATTATATTTATTCCGCTTTCCTAAAACTTCGACATTTGTGAAATCGCCTCCATACCAGAGCATAAGGTCAATGAAATGGCTTACCTGTGTGTAAAGAGTTCCACCGTCGAGTTCCAGCCGTCCTTTCCAATCTGATTCTTCATAATAATCTGCACCGCGGTTCCAGAAAACATTAACAATCAGCATATAGATTTTTCCAATGATACCATTATCAATAATTTCCTTTACCATAGCGACTGGAGGATTATACCTGTTCTGTTTGACAACGAAAAGATTAACATTATTTTTCTCTGCGGCATCAATCATTTTTCTTCCATCATCAACTCTTATTGTCATTGGCTTTTCACAGAGTATATGCTTGCCTGCGTTTGCAGTTTTAATTGACATTTCAGAGTGCAGGCCATTTGGAGTACAAATCGAGACAACATCGATGTCATTTCTTTTTAATAAATCATGATAATTCAGATATGAGTCAACTTTGTATTTGTTTTTCAACTCATCAATTCTGGCTTGTTTGTTATCGCACAAAACGACAAGCTCAGCCTGAGGATTTTGACTAATTCTCTCTGCATGGCGGCTTCCAATGCGTCCACAGCCTATTATTCCAAATCTGATTTTTCTTTGCATTTTCTATTTCAATTGAATACTATTTCATCATTATTTTTTAATCATTCTTCAGAAACTTTCTTGTTTCTTTCCCAATCCGCATAAAATACAAACCTTGTGGTAGTGATGATGTATTAATTACTGTGCTTTTCCCTGATAGCTCACCTGTCATAGCTTTCGCACCAAAGAGATTAATAATTTCATAATTTTTAAAATAAACTGATTTTTCCTGATTAACAATTAATATATTAGTTGCAGGATTTGGGTAAACACTGAAAGAATAATTCTCTTTCAATAGGGCATCATTTACTGATATAATTTTATCAATTTCTGATTTGTAAATCCCACCGCCATCAGTACCGATAAAAATATTATTACCGACTATAGCAATTGATAGGACATACAAATTTGTTAAGAATTTATTATTTTCTGTCCACGAAATACCATAATCAGTTGACAGAAAAAAACCACCTCCATAAGTACCGGCAAATATATTGGAATCTACAATAGCAATTGATAAAATCCAGGGATTTAATAATCCGATATTTCTTGTTGTCCAGGTATCACCAATATCTGACGAAAAAAATATTCCTCCACCCCGAGACCCTGCAAAAATATTACTCCCGCTTATTGTTAATGAGTATATACGAAGGTCTGTTAAATCGGTATTCTTTGAAGCCCAGGAATCGCCTTTATTTGTTGACATAAAGATTCCCCCCCCGAAAGTCCCGGCAAATATATTTTCATTATTATTTGCTACTGAAAATATGTTGTGGTTCGTTAAGCCAATATTTTTTTCTAGCCAGGACTCGCCATTATCGGATAAAATATAAATTCCAGCTTTGGTTCCGGCAACAATAATGTTCCCGAATGTAATTAATGATGTTATATATAAATTTACCCCGTTATTTTTATCTACCCATGAATTTCCATTATCTGTTGACTGAAATATTCCCCCTCCGTCGGTACCAACAAAAATATTGTTATCTTTTAATGCAATGGAAGTAACATTAAGATTGGTTAATCCATTATTTCTTTTTTCCCATGAATAACCATTATCTGTTGATGAAAATATACCAGTACCATAAGAGCCTGTATAAATATTATTTTCATTTTTAATAACACAACTAATACTCATGCATGTTAAACCATTATTCTTTTCAGACCAAGAATTACCGAAATTATTTGATTGATAAATACCTGCTCCCCTTGTACCTAAAAACACATCATTTTCATTTTGAGTAATAGAGTTAATAAATAAACTATTTAAACCATCGTTTTTGTTAGCCCATGTGAGACCATTATCTGATGATTGATATATTCCCTCACCCCAGATACTAGCAAAAATAATATTGCTTCCTGTTGAAATTGTATTTATATATAAAGTTGGCAAGCCTTCATTTAACTCACTCCATAAATCGCCATTGTTTGTCGAAAGAAATATTCCGCCTCCCCAGGTACCGGCATAAATTTTAGTTTCATTAATTGAAATTTTACGAATACGTAAACCGGATAATCCATTATTAACATCTGACCAGTTATCTCCACCATCAGTTGACAGATAAACACCATCACCAAAAGTTCCTGCAAAAATATTATTCCCGCTTATTGCAAGAGAATATACTTCCAGATTCGATAATCCATTATTTTTTTCTACCCACGATAAACCATTATCCGTTGATTTAAAAATTCCTCCATCGTATGTACCAATAAAAATATTGTCATCATCAAAAATTATATCGGTTATCCGTAGATTTGTTAAGTCTTTGTTCATTGACTCCCATGAATAACCTCCATCTGAAGAAATAAATATTCCCCCGCCATCGGTTCCTGCAATTATAAAATTTTGGCTAACTGCAATTGAAGTTATGAAATAATTTGTTAATCCATTATTTCTTGTGTTCCATGAATTACCATTGTCAGTTGAGAGGAATATTCCTCCTCCTGAAGTACCGGCAAAAAGATGGTTCTCACTCATTGTAATACAACTGACTGAACCACCGTATAATCCATTGTTACATTCTTCCCATTGTGCAAAAATATTATTAATTAATAATGTAAAAGTAATCAAAATGTAAAAGCCAAATTTTTTCATCTTATTCCTCAAAATTTATTTCTGAAACTTTATTCCAAATTACATTTTATCATATATGTTGTATTATCCCTAAGTGATAATCCTAATTGCGGTGAAGCATCTACAACAGATATATAACCACTACTTAATAAATTATTTCCACCTGCAATTTCCGACTTCCTAATTCCAATTCAGAATTCAAAATTCATAATTCATAAATTATTTTTAATATATAATCCCTACGGGATAAGACAGGCAGTGATTATTCATATACTACTGATATATAATCACTACGTGATAACCCTACCTCTTAATACTCATTTTTCTGATTAACATATAACCTTAATTTAAAATTCAAAATTCAAAATTTCAATTTAGCATTCAACATTCATGATTCAGAATCAATCTTCAACTCGCCTCGCTCTAATCCACATATCACGATATGAATATTTCCTGCTGTATTTTTTCAGTTCCTTAATATTCTTTTTTCCTGTAATGGTTTCTTTTATATCATAAGGCACATTCACAAGGTTTAAGTCGGGAATTCCCTGGTGACGAAAATAGTGAATTTTGATAATTTCAAAACCAACTCTTTTCAAAATATCCACAACAATATCCTTTGTCGCAAAGCTGAGATGGTCGGGAAGATAGTATGGCTTTGCAATCGTATGGGTTGTCAGGCCGGTTGTATCTCCGGTTTCAAGTAATAGTTCTCCGCCTGTTTTCACAAGATTTTTCCAACTGTTCAGGCTGTTCAAAGGATTTGACAAGTGCGAATACACATTCAGTAAAGAAACATAATCATAGACTCCATCATGCTCTTCCGGGAAAAATGTTTCGACATCGAGTCCCTTGCTGACTGCAGAATCTACCTTTACTGAATTTGGCTCACATCCTTTAAAAATCAATTTACTGTCATATTTTTGTTTTAATGCAATCAGGAATTCGCCATGCCCACAGCCAATATCTAACCACGAAGAGTTTTCAGCAGGAATATTTTTACCATAAATTTTATTTAGTATTTTATTGAATCTCTTTACGTGTTCTTCATTGAACGAGCCTGTCAGGTCGAGTGTCTGTTCTCCCTGATGCAGTCCTGTTTCAGCACCCTTCGTTATGTCTTCATCAGAAGGGCGTGGATTAACATAGAGCAGTCCGCATGAATCACATTTAACCAAATTAAATCCGTTTTCGGAATCGAAGAAACTGCTCCTGTTTGAGCCGCAATAGTAACAAATTACATTAACAAGTTTCATTTAGAAAAATTCATTAAATTATAAAAATATATCTTTGTCATTCTGAATCCCGAATCAAGTTCGGGATAAACTCCGTGAAGAATCTCAATCCATTCAAAAACAAACGAGATTCTTCGTTGCACTCAGAATGACATTGTAAAAAACTCCAAACGCAAATTAGGATAATTTGAATAATTTGTTAAATGGTTTTTTTATGAATGCCGCTGTTTTGATAATTGCTTTCACCAGGATATTTTCATCAAGCAATCGTGTATATGAATTAAACTTCGTATAGGATTTGCCAGGTTCTTTAAGATATTTAGCAAATTCTTCTTCGCTGAAATTTAATTTTTTCAGAAGAAATTCCCTGTCCTGCCGCAGTAGTTCAGTTTCATATTTATCTTGTTCAAGTTTGGAGAGTGCTTCCTCTCTTGTCATTTGTCCCGAATAGACGAGGCTCGAAAGATGTGCCCTTCTCTTGTCAATACCGAATTTTTCTGGTAAAATGTAACCTTGATAAAACCGTGTGAACACTGACTCGTAATGCTTCAATCCGTAGTCAATCCAACCAAGCTCATTAATGAGTAACTGCTTTGCCTTATGATAGTCATAATCAATGAAGTTCAGTAAGTCAACCCGTTTCAGAGCAGGAAAATCCCTGAGAAAAGTCATGAAGCTGACTGTAGGAAATGTTCTCAACTTTTTCTTTGTGCCGAATTTTTTATTGATTGATTTAATCAGTCCTGCATCCAACTTAGAGCCGCTGTACCATGCCGCGGGCATTGTGGATTCGCTTGAAAAATTTACTCCGCTGATGAAATGCATTATTCCGTGCTTTTTTGCCAATTGATAAATCACAGCAAATATTGCATGGTCTGTGAGAATTTCAATATCTATAATTGAAGACTTGAAAAAAGCTTTCTGCAAATCCCGGAATTCATCCCAGTCTATGACGTGTGTGTACAGGTCTATATCAAGTTTTCGAACCAGTAATTCGATATTCTTAACAGCATGTTCGGAATCCCATCCGTTGTCGAGATGAACTGCCAGAGGATTCAATCCAAGTTGTTTCGCTTTGAATGCCGTGTAGGAGCTGTCAACGCCGCCGCTCAATCCGACTATACAATCATATTT
Source organism: Ignavibacteria bacterium RIFOXYC2_FULL_35_21 (assembly GCA_001804705.1). Taxonomy (GTDB): domain Bacteria; phylum Bacteroidota; class Ignavibacteria; order Kapaibacteriales; family UBA2268; genus XYC2-FULL-35-21. Next base: position 41,258 of record MHAY01000058.1, on the reverse strand, counting down.
TTTGTAACTTCTTGCAGATTTGATTTCATCAACAATTTTAGAAAATTCAGATTTTCTCTGTTCGAGTGAAAGATTGAAAGGATATATATTTTTATAAAAAGTATCGTAATGATGGCAATGACTGCAAACACCTTTCTCATCGAAACTGATGTCCGGGTCGCTTGTGTCCATCACGCAATGTGTGCATATCTGATATGTATTTTCTTCTTTCATATAAAATTCATAATATTAATTATGTCATGCCGAGCTTAGTCGAAGAATCTCAACCACTTTTTTTCTTACCTAATATATAACTCCTACGGAGTAAATTATAAACTCGGTATCAACATTTTCTACTAATATATAACTCCTACGGAGTAAAATTTGTACATCCTTTCTTTTCACGTAGTGAATAAATATTAGTAGAATATGATTAACCGTTGCCACACTTATCCCGTAGGGATTATATATCTTTGTTATACCAAATACCCCTTCAACTCATCCTGAGTGGGATAATTAATCAACACAGCCTTATGAACTCCCTGGTAAACAAACATACTCCCGGCAGATACGGCAGAGGCTCCAGAATTCACTGCATCACGAAAATGCTCTAACTTACTCGCTCCACCAAGTGCAATCACAGGAATCGAGACATTTGAAGCAACTGATTTTATTAACTCAATGTCATAGCCTTCCATTGTTCCGTCCCTGTCAATCGAGTTTATTATTATCTCGCCTGCACCACTATCTTCCATTGCTTTTGCATGTTCAACCGGAGATACACTGCATTTTTTTCTACCCGACTCAATACAAACTTTATACTTCCCGAATAAATTCTTTTTCACGTCAATAGAAGCGACAATGCTCTGGCTTCCGAACCGCTCGGAGGCTTCGCTGATGAACTCAGGTTTGTTCACTGCTTGTGTATTGATTACAACTTTTTCAACGCCGATTTTAAATAGCAATTTAATATCCTCAATCGTTGTGATGCCGCCGCCATAGCCAATCGGCATGAATGCTTCGCTGACAATATCTCTGACCAGGTCAAAGTATGGTTTTCGCTTATCTCGAGTTGCATCAATATCGAGAATGACAATTTCATCAACCTCTTTTTCATTGAAGAGTCTGACAATGTTTCTGGGGTCACCAAGATAACGCGGTTTGGAGAATCTGGCAGTCTTGACAAATCCTCCTTCCTTGAGAAGCAGGCATGGGATTACTCTTGTTTTAAGCATTTTTCCATTATTAAAAATACAATGTGCAAAAATAATGAAAAACGACATGTATTTTTTAAATTCACTTAATGAATCTGCTTGTCTTTTCTATTATCCAAAACACCCCCTGCAACATTTTGTTGATATTATAATATTTTGTAGCTTTGAATATGCATAAACCAAGAATATATATTGTTATATCTATATTGTATTAGACATATACAATTAATAAATAAGAATGGCTGACTCGTCATATACATATAACTTTGCAAAATATTATAATCGAGTTCCAATGATTGATTTTATTGATTCCCTGTCAGAAAATGAAAAATCAAGATTATATGTTTATATTCACAAATTTATTGAAATGAAGAACAATAATTATCGTCTTAGCGAGAAACTGACTAAATATTTAGAAGATGGAATTTTTGAATTAAGGATTGATTTTGAAAACAGAACTTCAAGAAGTTTATATTTTTATGAAATAAATCGTGAAATTATATTTACGAATGGGTTTATTAAAAAGTCAACAAAGACACCAAGAAATGAAATAAATAAGGCAAAAGAAATACGTAAATACTTTAAGGAACATAAATAATGAATATAGCAGAAGAACATTTTAGAAAATTATATGAATCTGAATCTTTCAGAAAAGCATACATTGAAGAATCAATCAAATTCGATATTGAAATGAAATTGAACGGATTGAAGGAAGATATTAAGAATAATAAGAGCAGTTCAACAATTTTGAAAAAAGTCAGAAGTCTTGAAAACTTGGTTAAGCAGGATTTTCATCTCACATATATTCAGTAATTCTTTGGCTCATAACCGAATAATACTTCAAACCATAATTGCGAATTCACTGTCTGAAGTTGTTAATCCTTAGTATTAAACTCGTTACAATTAGAGTCACTCTTGTTTTAAGCATTTTTCCATTATTAAAAATACAATGTGCAAAAATAATGAAAATAGGTGAGTCATTGAATAATTAGTAATTTCAAATTTAAGAAATTTTAAAATAAAATTTGGAATATGACTTCTAAAGAAAAAACAAACTAAGGAACATGATATGAGAGGAAAATTAACAGTTATAATTGAAAAAGATGATTATGGGTATTTTGCTTATTGCCCTGAACTGAAAGGCTGTCACACACAGGGAGATACTTTCGAAGAAGCGATGACCAATATTAAAGAGGCAGTTGAATTATATATTGAAACAATTTAAAAATGATTTAGTAATTTTCAAAATCTTCTAAATAATATTTACCTTTTTCTGTTAATTTATAACTAATGTCTCTTTTATTATTTTCATAAATACCGACAACTAATTTTGTAAAATATCCTTCATTTTCTAATTGATTAATTATTCCTTTATCAATCTTTTCTAATTCATCGGATTTATTTTTTTTCACTAAAATTAGAATATCATACTTCTCTTTATGTGTCATAATATCACCTTTTCATCGAAAATAATAAATTCATTACAAACGGATTATTTTTAATTTCTAACAGGTTTTTCAAACAATTCTGGATATTTATCATTTATTGCCATCTTGATTTCTTGGTCGAATTCTGCTTTATATAATGTTTTTACTTTACTGAATTGTTCTACTACCTTTTCAATATTCATGTTACCATAATCATCTTTAAATGTACTTCCAATAAATGAAGCTTCTTCTAAATTAGCACCATCAAAATTTGTTTGTAAAATATATGCACCATCAAATTTTGCTCCACGGAGATCAGCTTGTTCAAATATAGAATTTCTTAGGTCGGAATCAATAAATACAGTTCTAACAAATTTAGCTTCCTCCCCACTTAATAATACTCTAATAAAAACTGAGTTATTAAAATCTAAATCTGATAAATTAATATTATAAAGTGTTGCATCTCGTATATCAACTTGGATTTTTTCTTCTTTTTCAACATCTCTAGATTTTCTTTTACCTAATGCTGTTAATATTGCTTGTAGTTCAGTTTCCATTGGTTTATCATATTCACTAACTAATTTCTCCATAGGTTTTCTAGTATCTGCAATCTTATTTTGCTTTTTTAAAATTTCAATTTCACATTTTGTAGATAAATATATTGGGAATGAAATTTTACGATATTCATTAACTTTTGTACAAAATAATTCAATAATTTTATTATGGAATCTTGGACTTGTATTCATAATAATTTCAAGTGCATAAATACCAGCTAATCTACTATATGGTTCAGCATGTATTAATAATTTTACACCTTCTGCATATTGCTCAAGCATTCTTTTTTCAAATTCTGCATTTTGATCACTATCTGTTTTACGAGCAAATTCTTTTACCTGATTCTCAGTGGCTCTTGTTAATTCTTCAGTAGCTTTAGTCCTTTTCCAAGTTAACCAAATTCCAATAATTACTAAAATTCCACCTATGATTTGAACCACTAATAATCTAACATCTCTTATCGCATCTAATTTGACTTTATCGTAAGGTAAAGAATAATAATTAATATATAGTTCGGGTATGAATTTTATTAATACGACTATAATAATAAAAATTACAATGACAATTAACCAAAACCAACATTTATGTTTTTTGTAAAAAGGTTCCATTTGTAATATTTCCTAAGTTATTTAAATTTAGACAATATCTAAAAAAATTATTTATATCATAATCAAAATCTATTCAAACAGCATCTCCAGTGTATGCAAAATTTATTCTTTTATGATTTTTCGATTTCCCGTAGGGGCAATTCAGGAATCATCCCTTATATATTTATTTTTATTTTGTTTTATATTCCGTTTTTTGAATAGGGCTTCAGGGCGTTGATAATTAAGATGGCATTCTCGAAACCTGCTTCAATCATCTTAATTTCGGTGACACCATCATAATATCCATTAATGTGTAGACTATGATAAGCATTGTTCAGATAAGTTAAAAGTTTCTTATCAATTTTAGAAAGATGTTCCTGATAATATTCGATTGATTTCCTGCCTTTTTTCTTTGGCACATTCTTAATATTGAAGAGCATATTTAATGCTTTTAATACACCAATATATGCAGTACCGCAGGCGGTATGAACATATTTTTCATCGAGGTAATTTCTATCTTTTTTACCTGCCAGCTTAAGAGCTGCTCTTGCGTTGTCAATATAACGCATTGCATCTTTGTTTGGATTTTCTGTTATCATATTATTGTTAATCTTATACCAATTTTCACAAATTTACAAAAGTTTAAATATGAATTTTATTGTAAATTTTTAAATCACCCATCGTTTGATTTTATTTACGTTTTTTGAATAGGGCTTCAGGGCTTTGATTATTTCAACGGCACATTCGATTCCAGCATTGATTGCTCTTATGCTGTTTAAATTACCGGTAGAACCGTCAAGATAAAGTACAAGATAAGCAGAATGTAAATTTTTATATAATACGGGATTTAATTCTGACAGAACATCCTCATAATAAAAATATGATTTCCTGCCTCTCTTTTTTGGAACACCCTTGATATCAAAAAGGAAATCCAAGGCTTTCAGCATACCATTGTAAGCAGTTTTACAAGCTTTTTTTATATAGTCATCATCAACATAGAATTTGCCATCCTTATCTACAAGTTTAAGCAATTTCCTTGCATCATCTATATAACGCATTGCTTCATGATATGGATAATCGGTTTTCATTTTCCCTTTAAATATTCTTTATTGTTATATTCGATTTCAAACTAAGAATATTTTCTATGATTTCTAATTATAATTTAATATCAGTTCAATATTGTTTTTATTCTTTGGGTTCTTTGTGTTTTACTTTGTGCTCTTCGTGGTAAAAAATTAGCATTTATGCAGTTTCATGCTATGGATTCTTCGACAGGCTTAGAATGATATCCTTCATTCGTAAATCAGAATCATATCATCCTGAGCGTAGTCGAAGTGCCGTAATTGAATATATAATCCCTACGGGATAAGGGTGGTTGCGGTACTTCTTATGCTACTAATATATAATCGCTATGCGATAAATTTGTTATAATTTTTGATAAGGTGATAATTCAAACTTTAATTCAAAATACAGAATTATCAATTAAATATATATCCACAATTATTCACTTTTCACTTTTCATTGTTAACTTAAAAAAAGGCTGACACTTACGCATCAGCCTTTTAAGTTTGAATAGAAAAATTACTATTAATACATGTCACCCATTCCGCCGCCGGGCATTGGAGGCATTGGAGAAGCCTTTTCCGGTTTTTCAACTATTGTTGCTTCGGTTGTAATGAGCAGGCCGGCAACAGATGCAGCATTTTCGAGAGCCACTCTTGCCACCTTAGTCGGGTCAATAACGCCTGCTTCGAATAAATCTTCATAAACTTCGGTTGCCGAGTTGAATCCGAAAGCACCTTTGCCTTCTTTTACTTTATTAATTATAACCGAGGCTTCGAGTCCGGCATTCAGAACAATCAATCGTGCAGGTTCTTCGATTGCCTTACGGATAATATCCAAGCCAACCTTTTGGTCTGTATTCTCGGTTTTTAATTTATCGAGAACATGGGCAGAGCGAAGGTAAGCCACACCGCCGCCTGGAACAATACCTTCTTCGACTGCGGCACGTGTTGCGTGGAGAGCATCTTCCACTCTTGCTTTCTTTTCCTTCATTTCAATTTCGGTAGCGGCACCAATCTTAAGAACAGCAACGCCGCCGCTAAGCTTGGCAAGCCTTTCCTGGAGTTTTTCTTTGTCGTATTCGCTTGTAGTTTTATCAATCTGAACTTTAATTTCATTTATTCTCTTCTTAATATCTTCGGCTTTGCCTGCACCTTCAACTATTGTCGTGTTATCCTTGTCAATGACAATTTTCTTTGCAGTGCCGAGGTATGCTAATGTTGCGTTTTCGAGTTTATAACCTTTTTCTTCGCTGATGACAGTGCCTCCGGTAAGGGATGCCACATCTTCGAGCATTGCTTTTCTTCTGTCGCCGAATCCCGGTGATTTAACTGCACATACTCTAAGAGTTCCACGCAATTTGTTTACAACCAAAGTTGCAAGGGCTTCGCCTTCGAGGTCTTCAGCAACAATCAATAAAGCCCTGCCTGATTGTGATGACTTCTCGAGAATTGGCAGAAGGTCTTTGATAGCGGAAATCTTTTTGTCGTGAATTAAAATGTATGGATTTTCGAGAACTGTTTCCATTGTCTCCGCATCAGTTACAAAGTAAGGAGAGAGGTAGCCTCTGTCGAACTGCATACCTTCCACGACTTCCATCGAAGTTTCTGTTCCTTTTGCTTCCTCGACTGTAATAACACCGTCCTTACCGACTTTTTCCATAGCCTCGGCAATAAGGTCGCCGATGGTTTTATCGTTGTTTGCAGAAATAGCACCTACCTGTGCGATTTCTTTTCTGCCTTCGACTTCGCGGCTGATTTTCTTTAATTCTTCTGTGATTGCAGTAACCGCCATGTCAATACCACGTTTCAGGTCCATTGGATTTGCACCTGCAGTAACATTCTTCAAGCCTTCGCGGTAAATAGCCTGTGCAAGCACAGTGGCTGTGGTAGTTCCGTCGCCTGCGACATCGCTTGTCTTGGATGCAACTTCGCGAACCATATGGGCACCCATATTCTCGACGAGGTCTTCGAGTTCAATTTCTTTTGCAACTGTAACGCCGTCTTTGGTAACAGTCGGCGCTCCGAATTTTTTGTCAATAATTACATTACGTCCTTTTGGACCCAAAGTAACTTTAACTGCATCGGCAAGCTGGTCAACACCTTTTTTGAGTGCCGAGCGGGCTTCAAAATCATAATTAATAATCTTTGCTCCCATTATATCCTCCGTTTAAATTTAATAATTTCAAAAGTTTATTTGTTGTAGTAAAAATTACACAGTGTGAAAATAAATCCACTGTAATACTTAGCTGATGATGGCAAATACATCGCTTTCACGCATGATGAGATGGTCAACACCTTCAATATTTACTTCAGTTCCCGAATATTTTCCGTAAAGCACTTTGTCTCCGGCTTTAACCTGAAGAGGAAGCACTTTGCCTTCTTCCGTGATTTTACCATTGCCGACAGCGATGACTTCTCCCTGCATTGGTTTTTCTTTTGCAGTGTCGGGTATGATGATACCACCCTTTGTTACTTCTTCTGGCTCAGAAGGTTTAACGATTATCCTGTCATGAAGAGGTTTTAGGTTCATAGCTTTTAACTCCATTATTTTGTTAATAAATATAAATTAGATTTTTTTATCGAAAAAATTAGCACTCTCTGTGAAAGAGTGCTAACAATGAAACGCAATTTAATAAAAATTATTGCTAAAGAAGAGAAAAAAATATTAAAAAAAACATTTTTGGTACGTTTTTTTCTATTAACTATTAATAAATAAATAATTAATTTTGAATAAATACGTCAGGTTACGTACAAATGAAAAATGCAGCAAAAAATAATCACTTTGAAAATAAAGTATATTTTAATAGTACTATTAAAGGAGTTGTTATGAAATCAACCAGAAGACTTTTTTATTTAATGCTTGTTATGGCATTATTTGCAGTTTCGGGCATTAATTCCGCTTTTGGGCAGTCGGCACCTACGCTTGATTCACCGACAGGTGGCGTGGGTTCTTGCGACGACCCGAATGTGTTATTTACCTGGACTGCACCTGTTTCGGGAACAGTAACAGGTTACGGGATATACATATCCCAAAGTTCGGCAACAGGTTCTGAAATACTGAACTACTTTGGTATTTCACCCACATCTACAACATATTCATATAATGTTCCGAGGAGCCTGGATCCATATTTCTGGAGGGTGAGTGCATCATTTACGGATTTATCGCACTTGTATTCTACTGCGGCAACTTTCACGACAGTGTCGCCATATGCAACAATGTACACACCGTCTGATTATTTGACCTGTGTACCCATTGACGGTATTTCATCGTGGGGTTATGCTACGACAGCAGACCAGTATGATTTAGAAATTAATACATCATCGACATTTGACCCTGGAAGTATCGTATATCACAATACAACGACATCAACCACATTCAGCCTTACTGGTGTTGTAGCTTATAATACCCAATACTACTGGAGGTTGAACACAGACGTTGGAGGCTGTTGGTCGGGATGGAGTCCTGGTAGAACATTTACTACTATACCCGACAAACCTGTAATCACATTTCCTGTGCATGGTTCAACCTGCACACCGAGGATATCGAACTTTACATGGACTGCCGCTCCGCCTGCGGATTGGTACAGGCTGGAAGTCTATAATTCACCGAGTTTTATTCCCGCTAATCGGGTATATAGTAATAACGGAATTACAACAAGTTCTCAGACTGTATCACTGCCTAATTACCTGGCAACATACTACAGCCGTGTCAGTTCATCTTTTACCACCGGATGTGTTACGGATTGGTCAACGACAACGACATTTACAACTTCACAGCCGGAACCGACACCTCTTCTGCCTCCGAACTTAGCGGAAGGTGTTCCGTTCAACACAAGCTGTTCATGGACTGTTGTAGCAGGTTCTAATTCTTATAACCTTCAGGTAGCAGATAATCCCAACTTTACTGCACCCGATGTTAATCAAACAGGAATTACCTCTACATCATATACAATTGCATTGCCGACCATTAAGGCTAACACTATGTTTTACTGGAGGGTAGCATCTGTAATAGGCGGCTGTACTTCGATGTGGTCGAGTACTTTTACATTTAAGACACCTTACGATTCGCCGACACTCACATCGCCGATAAATCACAGGTCTTGCACGCCGATGAGTTACACGTTCCGTTGGAATGGAATAACGGGAGCAACAGCCTTCAGGATTCAGGTTGCAAAGGATGCAGGTTTCACTGACATTGTTGTCAATGAGGACAATATAATGGATTTATACTATGATGTAAGCGGACTCGAAGAGTTGACTTCTTATTATTGGAGGGTGAGAGGCGAGGACATAGCAAATACAGGTTTATGGTCTGCCACATGGGATTTTGAAACAAATATTCCTGCACCCGAACTGTATCTGCCTGCTGATAATTCAGGCGGATATCAGAGGACAATTAACTTTAGCTGGCAACATATTAAGCCAAACACTGAGTATAAGTTCCAACTTTCGACTGAACCGACATTTACTACATCTATTGTTGATGTTACCGGATTGACATCAAACTCATTTACATACCAGGTTCCTTCCTTGAATGATGAATACTATTGGAGAGTATCTGCAACGTTTACACCATGTTCAAGTACATGGTCGGATGTATGGACATTCAGGACAGTGCTTCAGGCACCGAACCTGTTGTCGCCTCCAAACCATGCAACCAACCAGCCTGTCCAACTGCTTTGCCAGTGGGAAGCTGTACCGGGAGCGACAAACTATGTATTTAATTTATCAACTACAGCTAATTTCTTGACTATACTTAGGGGAACTATTACTTCATCAACGAACTACCTTTTAACAGATGCTCTTGACCCGGAAACGAAGTATTACTGGCGTGTTAATGCACAGAATAGCGAGGGAACAAGCGATTGGTCTGCTGTCTGGGACTTCACAACTGTTAAGCAAGGCCCAGGGGTTCCGTCTCTGATATATCCGCCATCAGGAGCCGAGCAAATCCCAACTACTGTAACTCTTGAGTGGAATTCATCAGTTTATGCAGACAGATTCCATTTACAGGTAGGCACAGGAGTAGTAGAAGACACAATTATACTCGGTCCATTATATGACCTGAACACATTGACATCCACAACTTATACAGCTACGGACCTCGATAATTTCAGGACTTATTACTGGCATGTCAGTGCTATTAACGACAGTGGCGAAACACAATACTCCTCCACATGGCATTTCAGGGTGATTGACGTACCTCCTCTTGCACCTTACCTTCGGGCACCTGTAAATAACTTTGTTGACTGGGATACTACAGGCACTTTGTTCTGGGATCCTGCGGTAAGCAACAGTGCAGTTGAATACCAGATACAGGTTGCAACGAGTGCTTCCTTTACAATTGATTCAATCGTTAAGGAAGATCTATCCAACTATAACACCAGGATGGATATTGACGGCTTGGATTGGAATATGGAATATTTCTGGCGAGTCAAAGGTACTAACGAAGCAGGTTCAGGCCCATGGTCAGAATCGTGGAAATTCAAAACTAAGAGATACACCGGGGTTGATGAATTAGTCTGGAAGCAATATGAAATAACTGCATTCCCGAATCCAACATCTGAATCGTCAATCATACATTTCAATCTGCCGAGTGAAAATCATGTTTCTATTAAGATAGCAAATTCTTTCGGGGCTGAATTGCAAACCTTGCTCGATAAACCAATGTCAGCAGGCGAGCATAACATCAACTGGACAGCCAGAGGGCTTTCCAGCGGGGTTTACTGGTATTCAGTTCAGATTGGAAGTTATAAAGCAGTTAATAAGCTCGTGCTTGTTAAATAGCACTTAACCTTTTTGTTTTACTAAGAGCCTGTGGAAATACACCCGCAGGCTTTTTTTATTTAGGAATAATTTGTCATTTTTGTAAACTTATGCTTACAGGAATGTTAATAATTACTATTTAAGGTGATTGATGGGAATCGGAGTTAAACTATTTATAACGGGAGTAATATTTTTATTTTCTTATAATTATAATACTGCATGCACGAATTTGCTCGTGTCAAAAGGAGCATCAGCCGATGGTTCTGTGATGATAACATATAATGCAGACGCAGGGGGATTTATGGGCCCTTTGTATTACTCACCTGCGCGAGATTACAAACCCGGTGATTCGGTCGATGTGATTGAATGGGACACAGGAAAATTACTCGGAAGAATCAAACAGGTACTTCATACATATCTTGTAATCGGAAATATGAATGAATACCAGGTTTCCATAGGTGAGACTACATTCGGTGGAAGGTCCCAGATGAGGGATACAACGGCAAAAATGGATTATGGAAGCCTCATGTTTCTTGCAATGCAAAGAGCAAAAACCGCAAGAGAAGCCATTCATGTTATGACAAGCCTTGTCGAGGAGCACGGATATTACAGTGCAGGCGAATCTTTCTCTGTTGCGGATGCAAACGAAGCATGGATTCTCGAAATGCTCGCAAAGTCAGAAGGCGGAGCAGTTTGGGCGGCACGCAGAGTGCCTGATGGTTACGTCTGCGCCCATGCTAACCAGGCAAGAATCAGGGAGCTTGTGGAAAATGACACAATGAATTGCCTCTTCTCTCCCGATGCAATTTCTTATGCAATCAAAAAAGGGTGGTATGACCCCAAGTCAGGCCCATTCAGCTTTGCCGATACTTATTGTCCTCTTGAACCCGGTGGTTTGCTTTTCTGCGAAGGAAGAATATGGAGATTCTTTACACGAATTGCTCCCTCGCAGGATTTTCCCGAAGATTACTGGCGCGCAGTAAAAGGTGCTAAGCCTTATCCCTTGTTTGTTAAGCCGGACAAGAAGCTTTCTGTTCGGGATGTGATTAGCCTGATGAGAGACCACTTCGAAGGCACTCCATATGACATGACAAAAGGTGTAGCAGCAGGCCCTTACGGATGCCCTGTAAGGTGGAAGAATCTGACATGGAAAGTTGCCGGCGATACTGTAACCGAATATGGATGGGAGCGTCCTACCTCGACTCAGCAGACTGCATTTTCGTTTGTGTCGCAGATGCGCAACTTTCTGCCGAGAGAAATCGGTGGTGTGTTCTGGTATGGCGTTGACGATACATACTCGAATGTGTATATGCCTCTTTATTGCTGTATGACACGTCCTCCAGAGCCTTTCACAATCGGAAGCATAAGCGATTTCTCGCTTGAATCCGGGTGGTGGGTGTTCAACCTTGTCGCCAATCTTGCATATACGAAATATTCATATATTATAAAAGATATTCAGAAGGTACAGAGTGAGCTGGAAAACAAATTCCATGCAACTCAGCCGGCAGTGGAAAAAGCTGCACTCGAACTCGAGAAAACAGACAGGGCTTTAATGGTTGATTACCTGACGGATTATTCTGTTACACAAGCCGATAACACATTCTACCGATGGAGAGACTTGTGGAGATTTCTCGTGATGAAATACAATGACGGCTACATCAATGATGTAAACGTTGCAAACGGGAGACATCCCCAGGGTGTCGGCTACGGAGATGAGTTCCTGAAAGCAGTAATAAAAGATAAGCCCGGCTACTACGAAGTTAAATGGCAGGATAAAAAGAAAAAGAAGAAATAAATAACAATTAAAAATTCACAATTCACAATTAAAAATTATAAAAAACTTCCCTTTGATTCCCCTCCTTAATTAAGGAGGGGATTGAGGGGTGGTTATTTTATTTTAATAATTTTTTTTACTATTTTATTTTTACCAAAATCAATTAAAAGGAAATATATACCTTCAGAAAGTTTATCCGTATTTATTTTTATTGATTGTTCACCTTGTTGAATTGATTGATTTTCTAATAATAATTCGTATCCTAAGTTATCTATTATTTTAATATCATAAGAAAATACTTTATCTGAAGAGAAACTTATCGTTATTGAGTTATAACAAGGTATAGGATAGATTTTAATAAAAATATTATCTAATTCGTTATCATCTATTATTAAATCTGGGATATATGTAAGTTCTTCTTTATAATAAAAATCAAATAATAAATTAGTATAATAGAAATAATAAACGACAGAAAAAATATTACGATAATTTTGAAATTTAATTAAATAACCTCTACTTCCTAATGATGTAGAGTCTGTTATTTCTGGGTATCTTTTCCTTAAAATAAAAGTTCCAAACATATTCTCTGCAATTTGAAACATGTTTCTCAAATCAACATAGTTTGAATCAAGGTTTTGCCATGTAGTCTCAATTATTGTATCTTCAGGAAATTGTGTAAAGCCATAAGGGTCTTTATTATTAAATATAATTTCATACCATTGCTTTGCATAAATACTATCACATCCTTCATGCAATCTATCTTTGCAAAAGCAGGAATCATAAAGTACAGAATCAGGATTAAAATATCCATTCTCAGGTTCATGTGGATAGTACATTGTCCAGCATGGATTAAGTGTATCCGCCGCTTTTGCATTTTGTGCAATGAAAGATAAAAAGACAATTACAAGTAAGATTTTGAATATTGTTTTCATTTTACCTCACCCTAAATCCCTCTCCAAAGGCGAGGGACTTTGAAAAATGATTAAAAATAATATAACCGAAATTATTCACTTTTCATTATTCATTATTCACTATCTATAATGACACATTAAAAGACAAAAGGTCTCAGATTATTTTCAGTGCGGCTTCACAGCCGATGCTCGATTTGCAATACCCTGACAACTTCGTAGATTTTGTTTCAAATTTAATAATAGACATACAGTCTAATCGCTACCTTCTTAATTAATAAATCGAAACTAATCAGTAATAATTAGAAAAGCAAGGGGAAATTGTTAATCTGTCAGGTGCAATACCTGAGGGGAGTTTAATCTTTGTTGGTTTTTCATTAGAACTTTTTTTCTAAACCAGCCTGTTTGCAAATTTCATTAGCGGTAATTCTGTCAAAGGTCGAATGTCTTTTAAACAGGAATAGTTTTATCATTGTTTGAATAAATTGAATGGTTACCACCTTCTCTCAAAAGGAAAAATCCGTTTTGTTCAAGGTATTTGAGTAAATCTTTTCTTTTTACCGGCATCAGGCTTCTACAGTTATTTGCTCAAAGATAGACTGAGTATGAGGTACTTCTTTGCCAATTTGCCTATATGCCTGAATCATTTCTTTCAAGGCATCTTTAAGCATCAGATTACATTCTTCGAGTGTTTCCCCTTCTGTTACTACTTCGGGCCATTCTATTAGTTGCCCCATGTACCCTGAAGATATTTTTGTATATTTTGCTGTAAAGCTGTTTATCATTAATGAACTCCTTTAATTTTAATTGTGACGTATAAAAGATGGAAAATGTTTGATAACAAAATTCAGGAAACCATCAGAATCTTCCCTTCGTCTTCGCTGTTAATGAAACATTATAAAAAAATTGATATTTTATGAATAGCCACGACTTTTAAGTCGTGGGATGGCTCCTCGCCACAATTCGGGATTTACCCCCTTAATATTAGTGACTAAAGTCAGAATCGAGTGAAAAAAAAACCTCTACTATCCGAAGATAGTGGCTATTCAAAAAAAATAAAGAACGATTTTAATTTGTCATATTTTTGCTTTACCATGGCATCGGCGGTGGTCATTGACTCAGGGTGACAAGGGCAGGCTTTCTGAGAAAAGGGGACATTTCTTACTAAATAATCCATTCTTTTGAGGGGGTAATTAATAATGGAATAAATCTTTTTTTTGTATCAGTGAAACATTTTGCCGAAAAATGTGTTATTAGATGTAGAAAATAAGTGATAATTTTGAAGTTGAAATATTTTGATGCCTTGGAGCGTCGAAACAATTGAGAGGCATATTCAACCGAATAAGAAAATAATTATTGATATAGATATAAAATATTTCGGGAGAATAAAATGAAAAAGTTGATTAACACTATTTTACTCGTTAGTATATGCACGCTGTTATTCACAGCATATCGGGCAACAGCCGAAGACTTCGATTTAAAGAAGCTGAAGAAGGAATTGCCGAAACTGCTTGGTTCGAATAACGTAGGTACAGAATTCTGGCTGACTTTCATACCCTGCTGGGAAACTACAGGGGCAAAGAATGACCTGAAACTTTACATTTCCTCGGGTGTGGAAACAGTTGTTACAGTTGAAATACCCGGTAAAGGTTATGTAAGGCAACAAAAGACAATACCAAACGACATAATCGAGTTTACACTATCTCCATCGATAGGACAGCCTTACAGGAAAACTGATGCACAGCCGCCCGAACCTGATGATGTATATACAGGTAATGGTATTCACGTTTATGCCGAAGACCCAATCATAGTATATGGTGTTACGAGGTACCTGTATACAAGTGACGGTTATTTGGGTGTACCTTTATCATCACTTGGCAAGGACTATATTGTTGCATCATGGGCTGACCCTGCTAATAATGACCCTACTAGTCCCAATCCGCAGTATCTGACGAGTTATACTGCGGTTACTGCAGCTTATGACCAAACGAGAGTCAGGTTTACACTTGGAGGAACGTCATCAACGAGGACAGCCGGCAATATGACTCCCGGTGAAACGAAGCAGTGGATTCTATACAAAGGCGACGTCTTATTATTTGGGAGTATAGGAAAGCACAGCGACCTGTCGGGCAGCAGGATCAGGGCAAACAAGCCGGTAAGTGTAATATCGGGAAGTTTTTGTGCCTATATACCTGAGAACACACCTGCCTGCGATTTTATTATTGAGATGGAACTTCCAACACATACCTGGGGAACAGAATATCATGTAACAAAGATAATTGACAGGTTGAAAAATTCTTTTATAAAGATTTTTCCAAAGGAATCAGGGACGAAAATTTACCGTGACGGGATTCAGCTTACATCACTGTCAACGGGGGGAGGACTTGAAAGTACAGGTTGGCTGAGGATGAGGGTAGACCAAGGTGACCCCAGGCCAATAATCATATCCGGTGATAAACCGATTAGCGTTACGCAATATAATCCGGGCCAGTTGGATGATGGTATATACAGTGACCCATTCCAGCTTATACTAACTCCATTGGAACAATATCAAAGGGAAATTGTCTTTAATACACCCGGGATAAAGGGTGGTTCAGGTTTTACGAGTAATTATATTAACCTTGTATACCGGGCTGCTGACGATGGTACAATTCCCGATGACCTCGAATTTGCACATGTGCAGGGGGGAGTATTTATCTGGAAGAAGTTGTCATCAATAGACCCGAATCCCGGCCAGCAGTTTTCGATTCTTGTCAATGGGAAGAAATATTACTGTAAAACGATTACATTACCTGGGGATGGTGTTTATAAAATAAGAGCTAATGACCCGTTTGCGGCTTATGCTTACGGATTTTCAAGTTTCGATTCTTATGGATTTCCGACCAGTGTGGCTCTTGGCGACCTCGAGAAGCCCGATACGATACCTCCGGACCCGATTTGGATACTCGAATGTGACGGAACTATAAAAGGAGCTACGGTTGAAGATATGCCCCGCAACAACGACAGGTCTAATTTATCACAAATCATCCTGCTCTCGGAGCAGAGTTTTAATTATAAGATGACATACAAGGATTTCATGCCGGGTGAAGATGCTTCAACAGAATGGAAAGCCTGGGTTGTCGACAAAAACAGGGATGGCAGGGCAGTTATAATTTTCACCGACCGCAGGGGAAATGACACAATTATTACGATAAATTATTATGCAGTGAAGCTTGCAATCAGGCCTGACCTTGATTTTGGGATGTTACCAATAGGTGCAGTTGTCGAAAAAGATGCCTGGGTAATTAATGAATCGTCGCAATCGGCTGTGATGCTGGATTCACTTTCACTCAAATATAATAATCAGGGTTTTGAAGTTTTTGGATTAAATTTACCTTATCTTCTCCAGCCTCTCGATTCTGTGCCGATTAAAGTTAGGTTTACAGCTACAATCAATGGAGAGTTTAGGGATTCTGTGGGTGTGGGTGACACTTGTTTTTTCAATTTTGAGTCTCTTGTTAAAGCTAATGTGGGGAGTGCAATAATTAATGTTACATATCACGATTTTGGTGATGTGGTTGTCAACCACACAGCAAACGGCCAAATTGAAATAAGAAATAACGGTAACATTGATTTGGTTATAACAGGATATACCGTCCCCAGGCAGCCAGTAATATTTATTCCGGATATCGTTGCCATTTCAGAACCAACACCTCTGGTAATTAAACCCAACGATGTATTTACGTATGAAGTAACATTTATCCCCCCGGCGGAACAGCGATACACTGATTCAATGTTTTTTATAAGCAATACAGAAAAAGTCAATAATCCTGACAGCGTTGGAGATTTATTTGGCAGAGGTATTAAACCGGGTTTGGCGGCTAATTCATACGACTGGGGCAGAAGGCGAATTGACAGAACGGCTTTTCCATCGGGGCCTTATGACCCCGATAATAATTATGATGTAATAAAGCTTGAAAATAACGGCTCTTCAGCGGTAACTATCTGGGACTATAAAATTATAAGTGATATTAACGGAACTGCATTTGAGTTCGACAGAGGCTTGCTTACTAACAGGCAGATACAGGATTCGAGCTTTATCATCGTTCCCGTTAAATTTCATCCTGTTGTAACAGGCCAGCATGCGTTAATAATTGTGTATGAAAATTCAGCCGGCGATAGCACCCAAACCATTCTTCGTGGTATAGGCATTGTCCCACGGGTAGAGACAAGTGATGTGGACTTCGGTGAGACGGTCATCAACGATACTTTGCATCCGAACATTAGACAAGTCAGGTTTACAAATTTATCACCAATAGACTGGGATTACGGTGATTCACTCATTATTGAAGATTTGATTGTTCAGCCTGCAGGAAATGTAATTTCCGAGAATATGACGGTATTCGGAACTGAAGGATTCAAATATGATAAATCTGCAATTACTTTTCCTCTTACTCTTCGAAGGGGTGAGCATTTGGATTTCGATGCACAATTTGTTGCAAATAAAATTCCGCAGGCAAATGGAAGGCTATTGACTAAGAGCGATGCCGAAAACGAGGTTATTTCAAACTGGTTTGGTAAAGGAATAGCACAAGGTTTGAATATCGAGACCGGAACAGAGACAATATGTGTTTATGATACTGTTACAATCGCATGCAGGATTTACAACATAGGAAGCAATGATATTTCTGTTGATTCTCTAGAAATACAGCCTCTGGATGCCGAGAGTGCAACGGTATTCAGCTTCGTGAATCTTGCGGATGAAGATGGATTTGTAATACCTGCTGGATTATACCAAACCGTATTAATTAAGTATTCGCCTGTGCCGATAACTACTCCTATTCCGAGGTTAACTATTCACAGGGCAAACCTTGTAGCATATAACAATTCGGTAGCAAGCCCGGTTGTAACAAGCGCAATACCTGTAACAGGAAATGCAGAATTTTATGGCAGGAATTCGACTATTATTCCCAAGAAGCAAACTAACAAGATTGGCGATACGACTTATGTCAGCCTGAATCTCGAACCAGGGTTAGATATATCTCTTGCACAAGTCAGACAGCTCGATATCACTGTAACATACAACGGGGATTTTCTGAAAGTGTACGAACCAGACGTTCATGTAGGTACGGCTCTGGAAGGGAAGTTTGCTATTCAGAATCTGACAATTAATGATGTGGCAGGAATTGTAAAGCTAAGCCTTGTCAGTACGACAGATATACTTAACCTGCCGGGCGGCGGTGAAATCCTGCGATTATATATTGGTACTTATCTGCCAAAAACACAGACAGACAGCTCGGATATCGTTGATACTATTGTAGTGCCTGAAACGAGATGTGTGGGTATTATGTCGGATACCGGCAAGATAAATCTCGAACCAACCTGCGCTTATGACTTAAGAAAAGTAGTACTTAATTCTACAGCTTATTCTATGTCAAAAGTAAATCCTAACCCGGTTACAAACAGTGCTGAAATTGAATTTTCTGTGGGGCTTGAAGCACTGACAGAAATTAAAATCTTCGGTTCATCTTCTGAAGTCGTGGCAGTGCCTGTTTCGGAAGTTCTGAAGCCGGGAGTGTATAGGCTTGGAATTTCTGTACAAGACTTGCCATCAGGTGTATATTGGCTTGAGTTGAGTTCGGGCCCTTACAAGAAAATTGAGAAGATGGTAGTTACGAAGTAGGTTTTTACCACCACATAAAGGTATTCCCCTCCTTAATTAAGGAGGGGAATTAAAGGGTGGTTATTTTTTTTAAAATTCATTTCCACAATTGAAACAACAATAAACATTTTTTGTTTTGAAGGGATAAATGAAAAAAAGAAATGATATTAGTATTGTCCAAAAACCATAACGTTTTTTTGATGAAGGTCCTTTTGTAACATTATAGGATAAACATTTTGGACATTGAATTTTTCCTGATTCCTTTTCTACCTCTAATTCATTTAATTCCATTAATAAGTTCTGTGCTTCAATCAAATCTTTTTCAAAAATATGTAGTTTTATTCCTCCGACAGCATTACTGTAAAGAAGGTTTATTGAAACTATATTCTCATCACTCAAGAAGCAATTTATTCCATTTGATTCTAACTTAGACATTATAATATTTGCTTCTATTGGTTTATCAAAAGTCATAAAAACAATTATTTTTTCAATATCAGGATTCATTATTTTTATCAATTAATTTATTTTTAAATCAATCTGTTTTATTTCTTTGTAGTTTATTCCGGATGTTACTTTTCTACCTGATTTTTTCTCTAAATCTTTCCTGGCTCTTCCAGCCACACCACCACCTTTTTTTGCAGCAATTTTATTTTCTACAAACTCTTGAGCATCTTTGTTTTGAGCGATTTCAGTTGTTGAAGCCTCACCAAGCATTGTGAAAATCAGTTCGAGGTCGGTCATATGGTCTCTGAGATTATCCTTCGGATTTGTTAATGATTTATAATCCTTATATTCAGTTGGAGTCATACCGAAAGTAGCTTTTCTAATTTCGGCTGTTAGGATCTTATATTCCAAATCCTCTTTAACACCCCGCTTTTTCCACTCTTTTGTAAGTGTATCTCTGACTGCAATACCACGTATTCTTTTTTCTATCCAGTCATCGCTGTATCCTTTTGCCTTATAAATTTCTCTCATTCTTTTTTGTGCCAACTCGGGATTTTCTATTTCCTCAAGCCGTTCATATCCCACACGAGCCAGCCATCGCTTGAAAGGTTCCGCTTTAGGAGATGGAATTGACTGAATGATTCTTAAAAGTCCTTCTGCATTAGCACACATAACCTTTCTTTTTTTTCCATCAGCGGCAATCATTTCAAGTAGGGGACAAATTGTCCCCCAGTTCGAATTTAGCTCTGATTCCCGTTTTCTCATTTTCTTGATGTAATCTTTAGGATTTACAGAACCTGTTAATGCTTCGATTACATCAGCAACAGAAAAGTACCACTTTTGTTCTGCCATATTCCAAACGGAACGGATTTTTTTCGATTCGAATAATTTAATATTACTCATTTGATTACCATGTGATATATATTAAATCTAATTTAATTTCTTCATTTAAAATTCAAAATTTCATTAATACACCTCCGGCACTATGTTCTGGTCTCCTTTTGGAGGACGTATGTAATCCGAATGTATCTTGCGTGCAGGCAGTTCAAATGGCTCTGGAGTTACATCTTCATAGGGTATCATGCTGAGAATATGTGCAATGCAATTTAAACGTGCTTTCTTTTTCTCGTCCGACTCTACAACATACCAGGGAGCTTGTTTAATGTCTGTATATTGAAACATAGTATCCTTTGCTTTTGAAAATTCCACCCATTTGTTCCATGATTCCAAATCCATAGGTGAGAACTTCCATCTCTTTGCGGGGTCGGATACGCGGTCTTTCAAACGACGCTCCTGCTCGTCGTCGCTGACTGAGAACCAGTATTTTAGGAGTATTATTCCTGAGCGGACTAACATTCGCTCGAACTCGGGGCATGAACGCAGGAATTCTTCGTATTCGTCATTTGTGCAAAAACCCATTACATGCTCGACACCGGCGCGGTTATACCAGCTGCGGTCGAATATGACAATTTCGCCTGCACTCGGAAGGCTTTGGATATACCTTTCGAAATACCATTGCCCTCTTTCCTTGTCGGAAGGTTTTTCGAGAGCAACGATGCGGCATCCGCGGGGATTTAAAGGTTCGGTTATACGTTTGATCGTGCCTCCTTTACCTGCGGCATCACGCCCTTCCATAATAAGAACAACTTTTAGTTGTTTATGCTTTACCCAGTATTGCAGTCTAACAAGCTCAGCCTGGAGTTTGGCAATTTCACGCTCATAATATTCATTGCTGATTCTGCCCTTCTTGTTATACTTTTCGATTTGCTTTTCATCCTTATTTTTTTTGTCTTTCTTCTCCTTCTTATCCTTTTTTTCTACCTTCTGCTCTTTTTCTTTCTTATTTTCTTTGTCCTTGTTACCCATTATGAATTCTCCTTTTTATGATAAAAAAAATATTTTCAACATAATCCTGAATGTTGGATGAATAGCCACTACCTTCAGGTAGTGGGCTTACAGTGAAGAATCTCATGTGGATTTATCCCCTTAAACAATTCAGGGACTAAAGTCCACCTTGAGTTAGAAAAAGCCTCCCACTATCTAAAGATAGTGGCTATTCATTATTATCCTTTTTATTTTGATAAATCCCCGATTTCAATATTCCCCACTTATTCAATCGGTGATTGATTGATGTAAATACAACACCAAAGCCATATTTTATGCTTCGTGTGAAATTGATTGATGATGCCTCCTTGAAATACTTGGTAGGGCATGTTATTTCGGCTATTTCATAACCAGCCATGAAAATCTGTGAAAGCATCTGGTTATCGAAAACGAAATCGTCAGAGTTAGCTTCATAGTTGATTTCACGAAGCACTTCGGCGGAAAAAGCACGATAACCCGAGTGATACTCAGAAAGCTTTTGCCCGATTATATAATTCTGAAACAAAGTGAGAAACCTGTTTGCTATGTATTTGTAGAGAGGCATACCTCCTCGCAAAGCACCTCTGCCGAGAATCCTCGAGCCAAGCACGACAGGATATACTCCGTTTGCAATTATGTACGCCATCGAGTAAATCAGCTTGGGTGTGTACTGGTAATCCGGATGGAGCATGATTACAATGTCAGCTCCGATTTCGAGGGCTTTGTTGTAGCATGTTTTCTGGTTGCCGCCGTAGCCCTTGTTTTCTTCGTGCTTAATGATATGTCGGATGCCGAGCGAGCGGGCAAGCTCGACTGTCTTGTCGTTGCTTGCATCGTCAACGAGAACCAGCTCATCAACAATATCGAGAGGAATTTCCTTAAAGGTTTGCTCAAGCGTCTTTTCTGCATTATATGCAGGCAGGACAACGACTATTTTTTTCCCTATCAGCATTTAATCCGGTTCAAGTAAGATGAAATACACAACACAACCCAATTGCTCTGCAAATTTATGTATATATTATTTGGAACGCAAAATATTGAGAATTAAAATGGAAGATTTTTTTATAATATTTATAATTTGAGGAATTATTAAAATATATAAAATTAAAAATAATTGCCAAAGCTAATTCCAAAAAAAGGAATTATGCCGTGATTAGCTGAATAAAAGGGTGTAAGACCTACCCTGAAAACAAATCCACTATCACTAACATACCTGTAACCAATATTTCCAATAAATTTTATAGCTTGTGTTGGATAATTATATCCCTCCTGTTTTGGGGCATAATCAAACAAAATGCCCATACCAATATTCAAGCAATATTTTTTACCTAAAATGAAATTAATAATTAGAGGAGAACTGATATGGGATATAAAAAAAATGTTTCCACCAATACATGTCCTTAAACTTATATTATTAATTAAAAAAGCATCTTTTAAGAATATATATTCATAATTAAGAGAGACACCATAACGAACACCAACATTTTCAATATACCACAAATGATTGCCTAAACTATCTTGAGGTTTTGAAAAACATGATTTTGAACATGAAAATGAAATAATAATGAATACAAAAAAAATATATATATTAAAGTTTCTCATATAATTATACAATTATAACGGACATTTAATTTTACTTTTATCTTCAGGAGAACCTGAACCAGGACAACAAGGCAATTTACCATAAGGATCCGTAATTAATTCTTTTTCAATTAAATCACAATCAAAAATAATGACCGAAGCTAATACCAAAAAGTGGAATAATACCTCTATCAGCAAAATAAATTGGAGTAAATCCTATTTTGAATAAATATCCACCATCACCGATATACCTATAACCAATATTTCCAATAAACTTTATAGCTTGAGTTGAATAATCATACTCCACCTGCTTAGGGAAATAATCAAACAAAATACCAACACCTAAATCTAAGCAATATTCCTTACCAAAAATAAAGTTAATCATTAAAGGGGAACCATAACGAAGGAAGAAAAAAAAATTTCCACCTATACCAGTTCTAGCACTAATTTTTAATGATGTATCCTTTAACAATATATATTCATAATTAAAAGATATTCCAAAATTAGCACCAGCAAATTCTATATACCACAAATGATTACCTAAACTGTCCTGAGGTACAGCAGAACATAATTTTATTTCTGAAAAAAAAATCAAAAAAAGTGTAAAACATAAATATATTTTATATTTCTTCATAACGCATCATATTAAACTGGACAATTTGTTTCATCTCTTTGTTTTGGAGTGCCAGTACCAAAACAACATGGTAATTTACCATAAGGATCAGTAATTAAATCCTTTCCAATTAAATCACAATCAAAAATAATGACCGAAGCTAATACCAATGGTTGGAAATATTAGTCTATAATTAACGAAATAAAAAGGAGTAATGCCTACTCTGAAAATTGACCCGCCGTTACCAATATATCTATACCCAATATTTCCTATAAATTTTATAGCTTCACTTGAATATGGCATATCATTATTAGGTACCGGTTTGTACACATAATCTAGTAGTAAACCTATACCAAGTTCAAAACAATAATTTTTTCCTACTAAAAAGTTTACCATAATTGGTATATCAAAATAATTTACCATAAATAATGTTGTACCTAATCCAGCTCTAAGATTTATTTTATTAATTAAAAATAAGTCTTCAGCTAAAGTATATTCATAATTAAATGAGAGACCAACGGCTACGCCCCCTATCTCAATATACCATTGGTGTTTGCCAAGGCTATCCTGAGGCATAACATATTCAGATTTTAATTCTGAAAAAGAAACAAGAATTATGGCAATATATAAATATATTTTATAGCTTTTCATAACAAAAAACATTAAACGGGACATTTAATTTTATCTCTTTGTTGTGGAGTTCCAGTTCCTGAACAACATGGCAATTTCCCATAAGGATCAGTTATTAATTCTTTTCCAATCAGATCACCATTATCATAAATACATTTCCAATGACAAGTAAAACATTTTCTACCAAGCATACCCAAAGCTAACTCCACCAAAATGATAATATCCACCAGAATAAAAAATTGGAGTAAAGCCGGCTCGACAAACAAAACCACCACCAAGTTTTTGATATCTATATCCAATATTTAATATCCACTTTATTTTATTACGTGGATAATTTAGACCTTCACTCCATCCATTTGGCAAATAATCATAATAAAAACCCAAACCAAACTCTACTCTATGAATTTTACCAAAATTTATTAATAACAATACAGGTAGTGGAACATGACCTGGATATAGATTTATTCCTAAACCGATTCTACCAAATATACTTGTATAATCACTAAAAATTGTAGGGAATATTAAGAAAGCTCGATCATAATTAAAACTATAACTCCACGTATTTCCCATTATTTCTATATACCATGCATTTCGAGCTATGGAGTCTGTATTAATAATTTCAACATTTGATTTTATAGTATCCTGTTGAGAGAATAGACTCTGTGTGAAGCACAAAGAGGTGATAAATACTATGATGATAAATTTTTTCACGTTAAATTATTATTTATTGATAATTTCATTAATTTAAACTTCAAAAATTATAGTTTTTCATCAGCCACAATATTCCGTCGAGGACTAAATCTTTTTTCTGGAATGTTTTGCTTCTTTGCTTTTTCAGTTCCCTGAAAACATAGACTGCCTCGCCACCTGTGATTATGATTGGCACTTGCTTTGAAGCATATTCTTCTTTCTCAATTTTCCTGATTATTTCTTTGATTGCTCCGGTTGTGCCTGTAATGATACCTGAACTCATGGCAGATTTAGTGTCTTTGCCAACTGTCTTTTTTGTATGTTTTAGTTCGACTATGTTTAATGCCGATGCTCTCTGAGATAAAGAATGAAGCTGTGTTCCGATTCCTGCCATGATTGTACCGCCAAGGCATTTTCCTTGCTTATCAACCGCATTGATTGTAATTGCAGTGCCGCAGTCAACTGTGATAAAAGGTGGCTTTATAAAACTCAATGCACCTAACATTCCCAGCACCCTGTCAATTCCGATGCCTTTGATGTGTTGGTATTCAAGCTGTACCTGCTTTTCAGCCATGTTCATCATGTCAACTACTATTGCATTTATTTTTTTCAGGACGGGGAGCAGAGATTTCAACTTTTGATGATTGACAGATGAATAGCCAATCAACAGCACATCATCAGTAAATTGGATTAAAAAGGATTTTACTTGTCTTTCCCAGTTCTGTTCATATTCAAGAGCAATTGATTTTTTCCCGGATTTAACTTTTATCCTGCTGTTCCCTACATCAATTGCAGAAAAATTTAGGCTTATACTTTTATTTCTAAGAGAAGTATTATCCAAGGCTCACCCTGATTATTTATTACCAGAATTTTTAACTGCTTCAATAATGTCATTAAGCATTTTATCCGATAGCTTGGACATGCCGCGGCTGAAGGCAGGTGCGACAGTACTGACTTCATTATTTTTTCTTGGGACTGAGATTGTGTATAATTTATTAAGCAGGACATTTCTTTCGGTTTTCAAAGGTTCTTTTTTAATCAAGCTTATCTGATATGATATAATTATGAAATTTGTGTCAAGTTCGCGGTCTCTCGTGTTATGGGCAATCATGTCGAGCAGATGTCCTTCGAGAATGTAATCGGGAATTACGAGCGAATTTGGTTTAATAACACCACCATTGAACAGCTTAGCATTATTCATTCTTTCTATAATGAAATCCGTTACAAGTTCTGCAGGTGCAGAAACCCAGCGGTGATAATAATAATTCTGAATTTTTGTTTCATCCCAAATCGCCATTATATGTTCTGTGTTAAGCTGGTCACTCGATGAAAAGTTTCGTATTTGCAAAGTTCCTGTTATGCCACCACCATTATTTATATTAATAGGTTCCTGGGAAAGCCTGTAGTAGCTGATTTCGGGATATTCCGATTTGAGCGAAATACAGCCGTAGAGCAGTGGCAGTAAAAATAAACATAAGTATATTTTTTTCATGACAGCACCATTCAATTTATAGAAAGCATTGGCATTTTCATTGCATTTCATATAGCTTAATCTTGTATTTTTGCAATAAACCCTTTGTCAGCGGAACATAAATTATCATTAAAATTAATATAATTCCATGACAAAGAAAAATGGTAAATTTTTAAGTCATTCTGCACTTGGTTCAGAATCCATTTTAGATATAAGAACCTATGGATGCTGAATCGGGTTCATGCTTCGACGTCGATGTTAATGACAAGTTCATAATAAATAAATGAATAGCCACTACTTTTAAGTAGTGGTGAGGGTCTATCGCCACAAATCGGGATCTATCCCTGAATAGTAAGTGACTGAAGTAGAAACTCTGTGGCTATAAACCTCCACTATCTGAAGATAGTGGCTATTCAAAAAAAAAATAAAGAACAATTCTAAATTGTCATATTTTTTTTACCAACGCATCGGCGGTGGTTTGAGTCTTAGCATGACAATTTGGAATATGGATGCTGAAACGAGTTTAGCATGACAAAAGAAAACAAAACACAAATTATATGATTTACTTCATTTCGGACATACATCTTGGCATACTCGAAAGAAGTGCTGATGCACCGAGAGAGGAATTGCTGGTAAAATTCCTTAAATCAATAGTCAATGACTGTGAAGTACTGTACATTGTTGGGGATTTGTTCGATTATTGGTTCGAATATAAAACAGTCGTGCCTAAATACTTCTACCGAACACTAGAAGCATTGAAATGGCTCAGAGACAATGGAGTAAAAATCGAATACCTGATGGGCAACCATGATTTCGGACATAAGGATTTCTTTGAAACTGAGATGGGTATTCCGATTTATAAAGATGATATAGAAAGGGAACATTCGGGAAAGAGGTTTTATATATCTCACGGTGACGGGAAAGCAAATAATGATGCGGGATATAGGGCTCTCAAGAAGGTGATGAGGAACCGTTTTTCACTCTGGCTTTTTCTCAAGCTTCATCCCGATTGTGGAATACGACTTGCTTCATCCTCATCCCGGAAAAGCCGTGGCTATACTTCGAATAAGCATTACGGAAAAACCGAGGGAATGGAAAACTTTGCAGAAAGTAAGATTAATGAAGGCTTCGATTATGTGATTATGGGACACAGGCATCGCCTCATCCAAAAGCAAATCGGAAATGGAAATTACTATAACCTTGGAAGTTGGCTTGAAAAGCCCGTTTTCGGCTGTTTTGACGGAAATGAATTTAAGATTAGAGAGGTTGAGGAGTATCTAAAAATCAACTAAACTCTAATAACTCAGCCTCAATTTTTCTTTTCGGAGATTTCGGATTATAAATCAACTTATAAACAGTATCGTAAGTTTCAGGATTGAAAAATTTCGCTTCGCACCTGTCACAAATTTTAGCGGGAATATTTTTAATGGCATAGATGTGTCCATTGATTTCAAGTACATGATTGACAATTCCATCATGAAAGGTTTCATTACCACAGTTATTGCATTTATTATTCATATTACTTTCTTCTTTTCAATTCGTTCGCATATTTTAATCCAAGTGTTTGAGCGTGGCTTTTTACCCAATCAGAAAGTTTTGTTACACCAGCAGGAGTAGAATTTGTAAATAAAAGATTGGACATTAATCCGTCAATCTCGTCTTTAGTTATTACAACATCATTAACAAATTTTCCCATTATATTTCCGGCAAAGTAGCCGAACTTAGGGTTAACATGAATTATTTTTCTTTTGATTTTTAATTCACTCTTTATAATTTCAACAAGCTGATTATATGAAAATGTTTCCGGACCAATGGCATCAATGGTTTTGTTTTCATCTGTTGCTCCATTTTCAATTGCGAGTAAAGCCAAATCATCAACAAAGATTGGCTGAATTTTATATTCGCCATCTCCGAAAACACCAAATAAAGGGAATTTTCTTAACATCCATGCTATGTTGTTTATTAGTATATCTTCTTTGCCAAAAAGGACTGCGGGCCTTAATATTGAATATTGTATCGAAAGATTTTTTAATTCTCTTTCAAGTATTGCTTTTCCCTTGAAGTAACTTAAATGAGAATTTTCAGACGGATTTGTTATGCTTACATGAACAATTTTTCTGACACCAGCTTTCAATCCAGCATTAAACAATCTTATAGTATTATCAACAGCTTGTTCATGTGAAAATGTTTTGTAATTAAACCTTACCCAATATGTATTATACAGTACATCTACATCTTCAAGGTTTCTGCAAAGTTCATCGGAATCATTAAAGTTCAAAGGATACTGTTTCACTTTATCATTAAATATATCTTCCTGAGGAATGGTATTAGAAAGAGTAATAACTTCGTGTCCTTTTTCCAGAAGCCGTCTTGCTATATATTTCCCGGAATAACCGTAGGCACCGGTAACTGCATGGATTTTTCTCGTTAACATTTATTTCACTTATTTAAAATTCATGAGTATAAAATTAGACAAAAATAATTCTTTTCTACATTCTTTTCAGTTCATTAGTTCATCTCATTTCTTGAGAAATTGGATTTATTTTTCCACGATAAATATTCGTTTAATAATAAAATTTTTATTTTTTGCCCTTAATCCTTTTATTCTACATTTCTATTTGTTAATTTAATCAAATGCAATTATTATTCTAACAGTAATAAAGTAAAAAATTAAACTATTTCAAAATTTTATATGGAAGAATATAGTCCCGCGATTAAGAAAGCAGTAATCATTTCTGCAACTTTAAGTTCCTTCTTGACCCCATTCATGGCATCTTCAATAAATATTGCATTGCCGACAATAGGCAAAGAATTCGGTATGAGTGCCATATATTTAAGCTGGGTAGCGAGCACATATTTATTAACAGCCGCAATGTTCCTCGTTCCGCTCGGTAAAGCAGCAGACATTTACGGTAGAAAAAAAATCTTTTTGTTAGGATTAATTATATATACATCTTCAGCCATTTTTTGTGCTGCATCATACAGCGGATTTATGATAATCATCGGGCGTATCATACAGGGAATTGGGGGTGCAATGATTTTTGGAACAGGTGTTTCCCTGGTTACTTCTGTTGTTCCAACGAATGAAAGAGGTAAAATAATCGGCATCACAATTTCTATGGTATATGTCGGATTGTCTCTCGGCCCTTTTCTGGGAGGTGTATTAACTCATAATTTCGGATGGAGGAGCGTTTTTATTTTTAATGTGCCGTTGGGTTCAATTGCCATTTATTATGTAATGTTTAAACTCAAAGGAGAATGGGCTGAAGCTAAAGGGGAGAAGCTCGATTATTCAGGTTCGCTCATTTATGGCTTATCGCTTGTAATGCTGATGTATGGCCTGTCTCAGCTTCCAAAAACCTACGGATTTATTTTACTCGGAGGAGGATTAATAGGATTACTGATTTTTATTTTTTGGGAATTAAGGATAGAGAACCCTGTTTTGAATATAAATCTATTCAGGAATAATACTGTTTTTGCATTCTCAAATCTTGCGGCACTGATAAATTACAGCGCTACATTTGCCATTACTTTTCTTCTTAGTTTTTACCTGCAGTACATTAAACTTTTAACACCACAAGCAGCAGGTTCCATCCTCGTTACTCAGCCGATTGTGATGGCGATTTTTGCACCGATTTCGGGCAGGCTCTCAGATAAAATTGAATCGAGAATTATAGCGTCAATCGGTATGGGATTGACTGTAATCGGTTTGATAATGCTTACCCTATTGACTGAGAATTCAGGAACATACTATATTGTTCTCTGCCTGATTATTCTCGGGCTTGGATTCGGTTTGTTTTCTTCGCCAAATACGAATGCCGTTATGAGTTCGGTCGAGAGAAAGTATTACGGAATAGCCTCTGCAACTGTCAGTACGATGAGATTAATCGGGCAAATGCTGAGTATGGGTATAGCAATGTTGGTTATGGCTATTCTGATTGGAAATGTACAAATCAAACCTGAATATCATTCACAATTAATAGCAAGCATGAAAATAATATTCACAATTTTTGTAGTTCTCTGCACAATCGGAATTTTTGCTTCTTTAGCCAGAGGGAAGCATTTGTAAATGTGATTGTAAAATTTGAATTAAAATTCTATTAAATAACAAAACCTGAAATAAATAAATATTTCTATTATTTTTCATAATCTACCTTTTTCTACCTCCCCCAAATTTCGTATTTTTGAATAATAATTATTAATAACGGAGTAAAAATTAAAGATGAACGACCCTTGTGGTAGTTGTAGTTTCAGATTAAATAGTACACGGCTTTTTCCCCGCATGAATACTTCATTATAGCCCATTAAGGGACCTTCATGTGGCGGCAAAAACCAAAACGTGGAGGTGAACATGATTACTTTTTGGAAACAAACAGACGGCAGCTTTCAGCAAATTCAAAGTATAGAAGAAAATTGTTTAATTAAAGTTGTCACTCCTGACAAAGACGAATTTGATTTCCTGGTCAATGAATTAAAACTCGATATTGATTTGATTCACGATATTCTCGATATTGACGAGGTTGCTAGAATTGATAAGGAGAACGGCACGACAGCTATCATTATGAGAATACCGCTTTTCACTCCAACTGAAGAAATTCCATTCAGAACGATTCCCTTGGGAATAATTCTTCATCAAAGTTATCTGCTCACGATATGCCTCCATGACAGTGCCATATTAGATGACATTCTGACAAACCGAATCAGGAATGTAAGCATGACAAACTTTACCGATTATATACTTAATATTTTCAACCGTTCTGCATATTACTTTTTGAACCATCTGAAGGAGATTAACCGCAGAACTTACGTCGTGGAGCGAAACCTGAGGAAGTCAGTAGAGAACAGTGCATTAATAGAGCTTCTTGCTATGGAAAAATCACTCGTATATTTCACAACTTCATTGCAGGGGAATCAATACCTTCTCGATAAATTCCCGCGTCTTGCACAACTTTACCTGGATCCTGATGAGACCGATTTCCTTGAGGAAGTACAAAACGATATTAAGCAAGCACTCGAAATGGGAAACATATACAGCAACATTTTGAGCGGAATGATGGATGCTTTTGCATCTGTGATTTCGAATAATCTCAACGTGGTGATTAAACAACTCACATTCATTTCTCTTATTCTGATGATACCGACTCTAATTGTCAGCACTTATGGAATGAATATAGGACTGCCATTTCAGGGGTCACCTTTTGCTTTTGCATTTATTATTGGTGTATCCGCAATATTATCTGTTACCGGTATTCTGATATTCCGCAAGTCAACCATTTCAATCAGCCGTGTCCCAAGGAAGTTTTTCAGCAGTAATAAAGCGGATGTGAATAAGGAGGAGTGAGAAGATTATTTTACTTTAAAGTTATCATATTCATCTTTGTTTAACTCAAAGGATGGGTCAAAGATTTTAACTTCATCAAAAGTGAGTTCGTATAATTTGTAAACTAAAATGTCAATTTCTTTTTCAAGATAAATAATATCGGCTTTTGAATTCAAAGACTTAATTTGCAATATCCTATCAACAAGTTTTATCACTGGTTCTGGAGAATCAGAATTGTATATTGGTATTTTAAGAAGAGGTTCTTTGTCAACTTGATAATTGGTACCTTGCATTTTACCTTTATGTCTCAGCCAAAATGCTATTAGCTTTGAATTTAGTAACCCCGTTAGATATTTTAAATTTATCCTTTCACTTTTGATGACATAAAAAGCTGCAGGTACATAACAATTAAAATCTGTATAGGAAAATGAAGGTTTTATACATTTTCTTAAAGATACAATTTTTTCACCTTTGAAAAATCTTTCTTCCCTTGCTCTATGAATACCATAAGGTTTGTTGTCTGATGTAATCACAGCATGAAATTTATCAATATGTTCTTTTAAATTTGGATAATCATCCATATTTTTTGATTTTAAAAATTTATGATTGGTATATATTATCCATTTACTATTTTGTTTATTACATGAGTATTTTACCAATTCATCTGATGAATAATATGGTTTAATTATTGCCAATTCTTTTTTTGTTAAATTTAAATTTTTCTTTTCTTGGTGTGATAAAACGAAGATACCATCTCCAACTTTAACATCGTTGGGTAATTGTTCAAGCATATTTTTTCTTACATAGTCATGATGAGGATGAATCCCATTTGTGGCTTCTTTTTCAGACAAATAAAAATTGCATTTATTAATCATCTTTTCAAGAATAATGTCAATATCAGAATTCGTAAATGATAGTGTTTTATCAATTAATTTATCTCTCAAAATTATTGGCCGTAAAAATTCGGCATTATTACTGTCAACATAATTAAATAAATCAGTAACATCCTCAGAAGATAAATTTGAGTCAAGTAATCTTCTAAAATCAAACTCATAATTATCTGTGATTTTATCAGTCTGTAAAATCATTATCATTGTTTGAACATCAGCTGATTCAAATACCATGAAACTACCAAAATCAATTAATTTTTCTATTCTTGTGTCATTTATAATTTTATTTCTTAAAATTGATGCACCATAATTTGTTACCCAATTATTTGTTGCTATAAATGTAATAATGCCGGTATATTTTTTCAGCATATCAATCGAATTACAAGCAAACATATACCAGATGTCCATTTTACCTTGATAGTACGGAGATTTTCTTATTCCATCAAATGCCTGTCTGTTTTCATACTCTTTTATGTAAGGCGGATTCGATATTATCAAATCAAATCCGATAAAGTTTCCGTCATCATCCAAAACTTCGGGGAATTCGAATCGCCACTCTAAAGCGTTGCGATAGATTGTTTTTTTGTCTTGCTCTTCCTGCTCCATCTCTTCTTTCAGTTTTATTATTCTTGCTTCTAAATCTTTTTTACCATTATTATTATTTTCATTTCCACTTTTGTATTCATCTTTTACATCAGAAACAAACATTGGATTTATATTTGGCGGTTTGAATTTTTTTGCAAACTCTTTCAAAAGTTTTGTATATGTGAAATATTTGTTGCTTCGTTCAACCAAACCTCCGCTAAGTATATCCTTGAAGTTTGCTATTTGGATTTTAAGTTTTTCTTTTTGCTTTTTATGTTTACAATTCTTGTACTCATTGACAACCTGTTTATACTGCTTTATTGCTTCTCTGTCAGAAATTGTAACATTCAGTTTGCCGGCAATACCGAATTTAGAAATTAAAGAATTACCGACTTTAATGTTAATGTCAATATTAGGCAATGTTTCCAATTCCTTGAAGTTGCTTTCTTCAGTGTAATAAGCATTTTTTAGAAGTTCAATCCAAAGTCTTAATTGAGCTATATTAACAGAATTGGGATTAATGTCAACACCAAAAAGGCAATTTTCAATTATTGTCTCTTTTTCATGGAAAATTATCTTTTGTATTCTCTGTAGTGTATCCGATACTCTATTAGTTATTAAATCTTCAACATAATATTCAAAAACATCATAACCCTTGTTATGAGTTATTATTAATTCATCGTACTCAACATGAGCTTCACAATCGTAAAGCCTATTTCCATTAATATCGGATAACAATCCAAGTTCAGATTTAATTGCAATAAATTCATTTAGGATGGATACGAGAAAATGTCCTGAACCAACTGCTGGGTCGCAAATAGTTAAACTATTCAACACTTCATTATATTCTTTTACATCTTTAGTTTTACTCGTTTGCCATGTTTTGTTTTTCAGGTCATCGAATGTATCAATATCCCATTCATATTTATCCTTAAATTTCTGAACCACTGCCAGCCTGAGGGATTCACGGCTCATATACATTGTTATAAAACCGGGTGTGAAATAAGAACCGTCTTTATAGCCATTGATTTTTTCAAAAATCAAACCAAGAACAGATGCGTTTATTAATGTTTTGTTTTCTTCCTGTATAATATCTGAGCCTTCGGAAGTGAAATCGTAAGCATCGAGGAATCTGAATAAGTAATCGAGTGGATGCAACTCTCCATTAAATCGCCTCCCTTGGTTGTCTTTAAGAATGGTACTGCTTAGTGTCTTTATTCTTAGATTATCATCAAGACTGCTTATGCGAATAGTTTCATCTTCAAGCGGGCTGATTTCAAAAAGAGAACTGTTAAGGTATGGGACATGCTCATATTTTTCTTTGATTGGTAGGGTTCTTTCAATATTCCTAATGGCAAGAACCTGAAAAAATAATTTATTGAGTTCATCGAAATCAGGAATCTTTTTATACTCGAGAAATTTATAATCAGGATTACCTCTGTGATATTTGAAAATTTGTGCTTCAACAAGTTTTAAAAATAAACATCTGTTCATCCAGTTTATGCAAAGTTCGAGAGCAACGTTAAACAATTGGTCTTCCTCGTCTGCACCAAAATTCTCAGGATTTTTTAATTTGCTTAACCTGTTTTCAATTTTTATAATATTAATTGCATTTTCAATAAAAGAAGCTGTGTCACGCTTGCCTTCAGGCTTACGCCTGATTACTTTTTTGCTTTTCTCTTTTGTTTCCTCAAGTCCCATTATATGAAGAAGTTCAAAATAGAATTTTGTATCTAATGTATTGCTGTCATTTGCGAATGATTCTTTGAGGAGATGTACCGGTGATAAAATTTTGTATAAGGATACAAGCTTACTATCATCTTCCCTATTTTCACTTTCTATTACATTCTGAAACATCCTAAAATCAAAATGTACAGCTTCTATTTCCTCATCAAGATTTGTGATATAGGATTTAACAATACTCTCATAGAAGAAATTTGTAGATTTATCAATTGTTTTCTTATTATGCCAATCCTCAAAAGATTTCAGGAACTTTTTATTGTTATAAAAAAGTCTTTCAAATTCTTGCGAACTGAATATAACCCAACCATAAATATTCGTTGCAATGAGATTTTTAATATAAATGTTTTTATTAATTACCCTTTCAATCATATAATATAAAACCAATTCATGAAATGCACGAGTATTTAAATTGTCATCGGTTATCATATCTGAATAATTGGATGGCCTCTTTACCTCAATAATTACTCCGACATTACTTTTTGATGATTTGTCCAAATGAATAGCAAGGTCAATATTTTCTTTTGTATTTATCTCATATTTATCTTTGTAGTATGTTTCTTTCAGGAAAGTTAATAAATTTACCTTATCGTGTTCTTCACTATCCTCCTCATAAGTATTTTTTAACAATATATTTAGGTTTTTCTTAAAAATATCAATATCATTCCTGATAACTTTTTCTTTTAAGAAAGCTT
Organism: Ignavibacteria bacterium RIFOXYC2_FULL_35_21; assembly: GCA_001804705.1. Lineage (GTDB taxonomy): Bacteria > Bacteroidota > Ignavibacteria > Kapaibacteriales > UBA2268 > XYC2-FULL-35-21. Next base: position 5,821 of record MHAY01000058.1, on the reverse strand, counting down.
TATTGAGAGCTATTTTCGGTTCAATTACTTTTAGTTTCATTCAACTGCCGCAAATTTTGAGATTCAGCTAAACTATAAGATTAGAAAAAAAGCAATTTAAGGAATTTGCTTGTTTGATAAAATATAAGTGGAAATAAATTTATTCAATCTAACCTTTTTTCTCCTCCAACTTCCTTGCTCATTTTTTACGCTCCATTTTAAGGCCTCTTTCTTTAAGAAATTCGTAAACATCAATACATCTTACACCGTTTTTTTGTGATACTGAAGGGATTTTATTGGGTTTGATTTTACTTTCATTAGTAATAAGTGTACAATTATTTATTTTACAATAGGCGATTAAATAAGGGTCAGCCTCTTCTTTCCCTTCAGCTTGTTTCTTAGAATCAAAAAAACCTGTATTGTATTCAGCATTTATAATAGGGATTGCAGCATTGTAACAATCTATTGTAGTTTCATAAACAAGTAATTTTTTCTTCTTTGAAATCCAACGTTTTAGATAATCTCGAGCACCTTCATAACTGTTTATTTCTTCCTCAACATAATCAATAATACGAAAACACTGAAGACTAATAAGATAATCAATTTCTTCCCATAATCCCTCAAATGTTGAATCATCCGGTGGAAAAGTTGATTCAAGTTTGATTAATCCACTTGTATCGATTAAGTAAACAGTACCAACCGTAGCATATAAAGGTAAAGTTACATCCATGAATTAAATAATTGACGAGTTTTTGTAATATATGAAAGTTTAATACCTAAAAAATCAGCAGTATCTTTTAAATCAATTTTATTTAAATCATAAGCTCTGAAAACAAGTGATAAATATTTTCTACCTTTTTCCTTAATAGTTTCTTTTGCGATGTTTCTACCTTCTGGGTGTTGACTTCTTCCAAATTGAGGTTTATTCCATATTTCATGTTTTTCTTTATAATAGTCTGATGTGGTTTTACCTAGTGTGAGAAGTCTGCGGAGAATTACTAATGGACCAACATTAAACCTATTTGATAGTTCAACTAGATCTTTATGCTTCCATTCCTTTTGATTTTTCCGATTATACTCAATACATAAATCTTGTTCCATTAATAAGGATGATGGTACTAACAATTCTGCCGAGAAAGTATTACACCATTGCTCTATCTTTGGATCATTTTGGCTTAGTGCAATATTACAAAGGCCACCTTCATTCAGCAAAATATGGCCCAACTCATGAAATAACGTAAATACTTTTGCAGATGGTTGCTCATTTCGTTTTAATATTATAACTGGAATAATCTCATCAATCAGAGAAAAACCTCTTATTCCGTCTTGTGTAAGGCTTAATTGAAAAATTGCAATTCCAACTTCTTCTAATTTTTCTATACATGCTTCTAAAAAAAGATTTTTATCATCAAATGCAGGAATCTCATTTATTTTTAAGAGTTCTCTGAAATGAACACCCAATTGTGCGGGATTATCATTCATTGAAGCATTCCAATTAAATCCTGGTGATTTTATATTTAATTCATTATATAACTCTAATAGTGATTGTGTTAAAGCACGTGCTTTTCGTACTGCAATAAAAGTTTTTTCATCAAATAAACCTATTCTTGAAGAATCAATAGTTCTATAATCCCTTGGTAAAGGTTTTTCAATAGGAGGAGCATTCAATAGTAAAGTTGCTATTGTTCGCTTATAAGCTTTTGACATACTCTTTAATTCATCAATCGTGGGAGGTAATTCACCAGATTCTATCTGTTCCAATTGTTTAGTGGAAATATCCAAACTCTCAACTGCATGAGACTTACTTATGTTTAAGGATTCTCTTGCCCATTTAAGAACAGCGGGATTTGTTTTTATGTTTACTTTTCTATCCATACTAATTCTAAATAATTATTATTTAACCATTCTAATAAATTCATTTCTCCTTCAATTTCCATGCCCTATATAAAAAATAAATTCCGAGAATGATGAATGGAATGCTGAGGAATTGTCCCATGTCGAGGGGGAGAGACTTTTCGAAACTTTCCTGTTCTTTCTTGATGAACTCGAGTAAAAATCTCGCTGTGAAAACTGTGGTAAGAAAGAAGCCGAAAAGCTGTCCATCGGGAAGTGCCGATTTATATTTTTTATATCTGAAAAACAAGAATAGAAAAATGGCAAGATAGCATAATGCTTCATAAAGCTGTGCAGGATGACGAGGGATTGCATCAACGTGCTGAAACACGACTGACCAAGGTAAATTGGAAGGACTTCCTATTATTTCCGAGTTCATGAAATTACCTGTGCGGATGAATACACCCGCAAGAGCACCCACAATGACAATCCTGTCGAGAACCCAGAGCCAGGTTATTTTCTTTCGCCTTCTCGAAAAAAGCCATAATCCGAACATAATGCCGATTGCGGCTCCGTGGCTTGCAAGTCCGCCTTTCCAGACCATCAGTATTTCAATTGGGTGAGACAGGTAATAGACAGGGTCATAGAATAAGCAATGTCCCAGCCTTGCTCCGACGACAGTCGAGATAATCATTGTAATGGTTAAAGCCTCGAGGTCTTTTTGTGTTTTTCCTTCGCTTTTAAACACCCAGGACATAATCTGGTAACCGGCGATGAATGCTATCGAAAAAAGAAGACCGTACCATCTGATAGAAATAGAGCCAATGTGAAATATTTCAGGGTCTGCATTCCAGTTGATTGCTGCCAGTAAGTCCATTATTAAAAACCTTAAATTTCTTCTTGAAATAAAATGAAAAATTAAATTTATATTGAATTTAAGAAAAAAATGTCACACTGAGCTTAGTCGAAGTGTGAAAGCCTCGTATCAGCAAGCCTTCGACAAAGCTCAGGCTGACATCACTTTTAATTAGTAAATATATTTTATCAACCACACCGATTTTCCGCTTCTATCAAAATTTCCCCTCTTTAATAAAGGAGGGGAATACCGTTAATAGGTGATTATTTTATTCAAATATTTTTCCCTCGACTGGATTCTTTTCACTATCAACAACATTCACAGCCCATAAAAGTTTTGCACGAATCAGGTCGAAATACGAGCTTTCGAGAGGTTTTATAAGTTTCACCTTTGCATCCGATTTTCTGATTCTAACCGTGTCGCCATTCTTGACAATTTTTCTAATCTGTCCGTCGGCAACCAGCGATGCGTCTCCTGTAGGAGAATGTACAACTAATGCAACCTCGCTTGAATCCGGAATAACCAGCGGGCGCAAAGTCAATGAATGAGGCGAAATCGGTGTAATGCAAATAACTTCAGTTGCCGGAGTGATAATAGGCCCCCCGCATGAAAGCGAATAAGCCGTCGAGCCGGTAGGAGTAGTAATTATGAGCCCGTCTGCCCTTAGCGAGCCTATATAATGTGTGTTGACATATCCGTCAAGAGTTATCATACGAGAAGAATCTTTTTTCTCGATTACAAAATCATTCAGTGCAAATATCTTTTCCTCGCCAAAATCCGATTCAATAACTGTGCGGTCAACCACCCGGTAGTTGCCTTTCATCAGGTCATTAAGCGATTTATCGAGCTGGTTGACTGAAAATTCGGCAAGAAAACCGAGCTTTCCGACATTGATTCCCATTATAGGTATGACCGAATTGAGCATGATTCTCGCCGCCGAAAGCATAGTGCCATCGCCGCCATAAGAAATCACGACATCGGCGAATTTCTCAAATTCTTCATGCGGAATAGACTTAACATAACTTCTGTTGAATTTATCTAAAAGATTAACAAGCTCAGGCCGGACGGCACATTCGGAACCATAGCTCCTAAGAATGCCGAGCGAATAGTCAATCCATTTTATAGCTTCCGGTTTCCCGTTATTTTCAAAAATTCCGATATTTTTCATATATAAGACTGGTAATTAAATATAACTTTATTTTTCATATTCTTCTTTATGTAAGTATATCAGCAAGCTGAATTTGATATTCATGTATCGGCTTTTTCTTTGACCATGTATCTTTGAGAGGAGTATATGCAATTTTGGAATTGATTTCTCCAATCATCACATCGGTTTTTCCTGCGAGCAGTGCTTCAACAGAAGCAACACCGAGATGGCTTGCAAGTACTCTGTCGCGAACCGTAGGACTACCACCTCTCTGAATATGGCCAAGTATAGTAACTTTAGCATCTATTTCATACTGGTCTTTTAAAATTTGTGCGAATGTAGTGGCTCCACCGACTTCATCACCTTCGCCCACAATGACGATAGTCCTTTGCTGTTTCCCCTGAGTTAAAATTCTTTGGTAAAGCTGGTCAAGGTTGGTAACAGTCTCAGGAACAGCAATGAATTCGGCACCTGCAGAAATACCTACATCCATAGCAATAAAACCTGCATGACGTCCCATAACTTCGACGATAAAAACCCTGCCATGAGAATCGGCAGTATCCCTTATTTTATCTATTGCCTCGGCGGCGGTATTAATTGCAGTATCAAATCCGATAGTATAGTCAGTGCCGTATAAATCGTTGTCAATGGTTCCCGGAGTGCCGACAATAGGTATTTTGTGCTCTTCCCAAATATCGTGAGCACCATGAAACGTTCCATCCCCCCCGCAGGCAATAATTCCTTCAATTCCGTTATTTTTGAGTTTTTCAGCTGCTGCCGCTCTACCGCCTTTCTGCATAAATTCCTTTGAGCGGCTTGTCTTAAGTATTGTCCCACCAAGTGAAATGATGTTTGCTGTTTCTTTCCTACCCAACTTAATAATATTACCTTCAATCATTCCTGAAAAGCCACCCACAATGCCAAACACTTCAATTCCTTTGGCTATGGAACTTCTCACTACGGCACGTATCAGAGCATTCATTCCGGGAGCATCGCCCCCGCTTGTGAAAACAGCAATTTTCTTCATGTTCCCCGATTCTATGATAAGATTTTAATAATGAACCTTGTAAAAACCAAAATTAACTAAATTTTCACTTAAGAAAAACTATCTGTTTATATTAAAATTTTATTAAATATCTTTCTTTTAATCTCATATAATTTTTAAATTGTAATATACATAAAGTGAAATAAATGATTTCTTGAAGTATATATCTAATTGTTTAACTATTAAATGGAGTTTTGATGAATTTTAAAATAGAAAATGAACCGGTGTTTACTATTCTGAGGGTTAACCTTGAAAAGGGTGAGTCATACAGAGCAGAGGCAGGAGCAATGATGTCGATGTCTCCTTCGATTCAGCTTGAAGCTAAAACTACCGGGAAAGGTTTATTCGGCACACTGAAAGCTGCTGTCGGTGGTGAAGGATTCTTTGCATCTTTATTCACTGCTGTTGATGGTCCTGGCGAAGTAGTGCTTGGACCTGCATCACCCGGCGATATACTCAAAATGGAACTCAGCAACCAGACAATTTATACACAGGCTGGTGCTTATCTCGCAGGTAGCCCTGAACTCGAGCTTTCGACAAAGGGTTCAGCGAAGGCACTGTTCTCCGGTGAAGGACTTTTCCTTTCAAAAATCTCAGGCACAGGAACGCTTTTCGTCAATTCTTATGGTGCGATTTTCATGAAAGAACTAGCTCCGGGCGAAAGATATATTGTTGATACCGGTCATATCGTTGCATTCGAGGAATCTGTTAATTATACAATTAAAAAAGCTGCAAAAGGTTTATTCTCCACTGTTGCATCAGGCGAAGGCCTTGTTTGCGAATACGTGGGACCCGGTAAACTTTGGGTACAAACCAGGAATGTTGGCGCCCTGGCAAAACTACTTATTCCTTTTTTACCGAAATCATAAATAATTGAGGCAATCCCAATCGAGTAGGAGGTAAGGGATTATTTCCCTTACCGTCCTCTCACACCACCGTACGTGCCGTTCGGCATACGGCG
>MHAY01000057.1 GCA_001804705.1 Ignavibacteria bacterium RIFOXYC2_FULL_35_21 | reverse complement strand
ACACCCTTGTCTTTAGCTAACGATTCCCACTATCAAGGCTCGTTCGGGACTTTCACCCTGTAGTTATAGTTCATGCCAGGCACACAAAAACGTAGGGGCAATTCATGAATTGCCCCTACAAAATATTCGTCAATTTAATTCAGAATTCAGCATTCATAATAGGATTCCTTCTTTTTTCACCTGATATGCAAGATAACCAACATCACTGCTTTCATGTAGAAATTTATTACTGTTTTTAAGCAATAAATCCATTGGTAAAATTGCATCATTCTTTATAAGAAATCTATCTAAATTTGCTAACAGCTTTCTTCTTGTAGTTGATGTGATTTCATTATTAATTAGTATCAATATATCATAATCGCTATCCTTTACGTTATCTTCCCGTGCACGAGAACCAAAAAGATAAATCTTATCAATATTGATTTGATTTTCTATAAAGTATTGTCTCATCAAATCAATAGACCTGTTAAAAAAATAATCATGCATAATTTTTTTTAAATTAAATCACAATGCAAAAATCTAAAATAAGTATTGATTTTGCAAGAAATTAATAATAGCGGAATATATTTTAAAATTCAAGTATTAATATCATATACTTCATCATCAATTTCATTGATTTCCACAGAATCTTTGATACTAGCTGGAAGTTCAACATAGGTCTCTTCTAAGTTTTTATCCACTACAATTTCAATGTGGGATTCGGGTTCTTCCTGTTCGAGACTAAATTCTTCGAGTTCACGAAGTTTCGGTAATTCTTCGAGGTCTTTCAATCCGAATGTTTTCAGGAAATCCTGAGTGGTAGCATATAGAAGCGGCTTACCAAGAACATCCTTCCTTCCGACTATTTCAACCAGTCCCTTTTCTATAAGTGAGTTCACTACATCAATCGAGTTGACTCCCCTCACCTGTTCAATCTCAGGTTTGGTAACTGGCTGGCGGTATGCTATAATAGCAAGAGTCTCGAGTGCAGCATGTGAAAGTCTTTTCTTAATTTTACTTTTGATTACCTGCTGAAGTAACATTCCGTATTCCGGTCTTGTGGAATAGACATATCCACCGGCAAGGTTGACAATCTGAAAAGGACGGTTTGTTTCAACAAGTTCTGTGTTTATTTCATTAATTAATTCCAGTAAATCATCGTTACAGAATTTTATTTCATCGCCAACGGTTTCAGCAAGTGAAATCTGGTTTTCATTAACTTTAGCCTCTTCAGGGGTAGTTTCAGGTTTTGGACCTGAAAATCCTGAACCTGTCATCACAAGAGTCCTGTACAATACCTTTGGGGGCATTGGCTCTTCTGACGAAAAAAGCAATGCTTCAATCACAGCTTTCTGCTCGTTTCTCGATAAATTTAAAAATTGTTTATTTATTGTTTCCATAATACATTCAATAATATGTTACGCATCATATTTAGATCTACATTGTATTAGAATTTTCAATTTTGCAATTTTCAATTTTCATTGAATTTTTAATAATCAAATTTTCAATATATTCTAAATTTATAATAACATTGTTCCTTCAATTTCTTAAATATTGTTCTGTAACATTAAATCTATTATCATTTTAATATTTAAAATTAATTATTGATTGAAAATTGAAAATTGAAAATTATAAATTTTACTTAACATCAGTAAAAAAATATTTCTAATTCAAAATCATAGACGACCTTGCTGAAATTACAATTTCATCAAACAATCCCGGCTGAAGGACTGCAATCCTCTGAGACCTTACCAGTTCAAGCACAGCAAGAAAAGTTGCTACAATATGAGGGTGTGAACCGTCTTCCACCAACTGCAAAAATTTCATCCTGCTCCTGATTTTTAATTTATCCAGTATATAAGCAATCTTTTCTTCAACTGAAATTGAAATCAACTCGACAAGATGCTGCTGATTATTCAGCCTTGTTCTGTCCAAAGCTTTCTTAAAAGCTCTGATTAAATCGAAAAGTGTTGCGTTTTTATAAACATTATCCTCTGCTGCATTGCCTTGCATAAAATCTTCGAAAAGGGTTCTATAATAATAATAGCGGCTGTCTTCCGCCATCATCGAAAGGTCTCGTGCTGCCTCTTTAATCTGCTTGTATTCAATCAAACGCTGAACAAGCAGAGTGCGGGGGTCTTCAACATCCACACCATCGCCGCTTGGCTCTCTCGGAAGCAAAAGCTGTGATTTTATGTACATGAGATTTGCTGCCATAACCAGGAACTCACCTGCAAGCTCGAGGTCGAAAAGCCTCATCAGGCGTATGTATTTGAGAAATTCTTCCGTTATTCTTGCTATAGGAATATCGTATATATTTATCTCATCCTTCTTGATGAAATAAAGAAGCAAATCAAATGGACCCTCAAAATTCGGCAGTTTTAATTTATACATTTTTTTTCTATTTATTTTAAATGAATAGCCACTATCTTTAGATAGTGGAGGTCAATTCAATAGTTCAACGACTTTAGTCGCTTTCTTTTCAGGGATAAATCCCGATTTGCTCTGATATAACATCACCACTACTTAAAAGTAGTGGCTATTCAAATATTCAATATTAATCTCTTTATTAACCAACAATAAATTTATCAACACAAAATACCAAAAATTCTGTGAAAGTTTTCCACAAGTTGAAAGTGCTTATTCTTCAATATATATGCGTGGCACACGTGCTGAAATTGCAGTCAAAACTTCATATTGTATTGTTCCGATTTTATTAGCTATTTCCATTGCAGTGATTTTTTCATCTCCCTGATTTCCGATTAAAACAACTTCATCACCAACATTAATCTCATCATCTCCCACATCAACCATGCACTCATCCATGCACACAGTTCCGACTATGTTGTATTTTTTTCCATTGATGAGGCATTGAGCTTTCCCTGTCAATGTTTTGAAATATCCGTCACCATAACCCACCGGAATGGTAGCAATCGTTGTTGGTTTTGGAGAAATGAAAAGCCTGTCATAACCAACCGATTCACCCTTTCTTATTTTCCTCATCATCACAATTTTTGTTTTTAACATCAAAATCGGCTTTACTTTGAGCTTATCGGCAAGTTCAGGTACAGGAGGGTAACCATACAAAGACATACCGGGCCTGACAATTGAAAAATGAGCTTCAGGATGATTAGCAATAGCACCCGAATTTGCAGTGTGAATTATTGGGAAATTATATCCTGCCTGCATCAAGGTTTCAATCGTCTCTGTAAATAATCTTAATTGTCTTTTCACAAAAACCGGGTCGGTTGATGAAGTTGCGAAATGAGTACAAACGCCAATGAAATTAATATTGGACATTCCTTTGCATTTCTCCATACAATGTAAAGCATCTCCGGGCTGAATTCCTTCCCTGTTCATACCTGTACCTATACAAAGATGAACAGGCACTTTTTTTCCAGCCTTAACGGCTTGTTCCGATAATTCCTTTACAAATTCATAAGTAGAAACCGAAGCCTGCAAATCATAATCAACAAATTTCTTAGCTTCCTCGGGAAATGTTGGGACTAATACGACGATTGGCACTTTAACACCAGCTTCTCTGATAATTATACCTTCATCTGCAAATGCAACACCCAGATAATCAACACCAAATTCTTCAAGAAATTTTGATATTTCAACAATCCCATGGCCATAAGCATTAGCCTTGACAATTGCCATCACTTTTGAATTTGGAGCGATTTCTCTGATGCGGTTAAGATTATGCTTTAAGTTGCTTTTGTTTATAACAGCTATTGTTGAACGCATTTATTTATTTTAATTCCTGATTAATTGGCTAAATTTTTGCTCTATTTCAAAATAAATATTAACTTTTAATAAATTGTTCCGAAAAATCTAACAAAGTTAGGTTTTATTTGGGTAATATAAAATTAAGTTATTTTAACTTTTGACATTAACTCTTTGAAAATGATGATGAAGATAAAAATATTTTTCTTTCTGCTGACAATGATTTTTATTTCCTGTAAGTCAATTCCTCCATGTCCTGAAGAGTTGGAAATCGGAAACCTTGGTAAAACAATAAACACAGGAATGGATGACCATTTGCCTGTTGTTTATGGAGATACTCTCTATTTCACATCAACCAGGGAGGAATCAGATGACAATGAGTTGGTTTTCATGTCCCTGATAATTGATGGCAAATTCACATATCCTGTAATTGACAAAAGTCTTCCTATCAATAAATTTCAGAAAATATCTTCACCTGCTTTTTTCTTAAACAAGCAAACAGGTGTACAGGAGCTATATTTTGCTGCAATCAATCCGAAAACCAAAAAAGGGAACCGTGATATTTTTGTTTCGCTTGATTCAGGCAATGGCTGGTCAAATCCTGTTCCAGTCGCATATAAAATCAGTACAGAAAACTATGAATCCCATCCATCTTTATCATCTGATGGCAGTATTTTACTTTTCTCATCAGACAGAACCGGTGGAATAGGAGATGTAGATTTATACATCAGTCTAAGGCAGAATGACGGCTCATGGTCCGAACCTGCTAATCTGGGAAAAGATATTAATACGCCAAAAGCAGATATTGCACCATTAATAGCTCCCGATGGTTACTTATACTTTGCTTCAAAAGGTTTCGGTGGGGATTCAACTTATGATATAATCAAAGCGGAACCTTCGAAAAAAGGAAGCTGGCAAAAACCGCGAAAAATGAAGCCTCCGATTAATACAAAATTCGATGAATCAGGTCCTGCTATTTGGAATAATATGTTGATTCTTTCTTCAAACAGAAAAGGGGGTTGTGGCGGTTTTGATATTTACTCTTTCGACCTTTGTGGACCCGTAACACTTGAAGGTGAGATTTTAGATAACGAATCAGGTATTCCTTTAAATGGTAAAGTTGAACTTTATGACAACAATAAAAACAAACTGTATGAACAGGAAATTTCTGAGGATGGTAAATTTACTTTGCCTGTTGAAGTTTTGAAAACCTATACAATCAAATATAATAATTACTGCCTTCCAAACACGACTCTCGAACAGGATATAACGACACCCTGCAATGACACAAGCTCAGTTAAATTACAGGTTATATTCACTCTGCCTGAAGAACAGAATATGTTTCATACTGAAGAATTTGTCGTGCCATTTTTCGTTACGGGTTATTACAAACCAAACACAAGCGATAATCTCGATGGTTTGAGAATGAAATTCGCATATAACATAATCGGCGTTGCCGATTCTACCAAATACATTGAATTTCCCGGTCCTCAATATGATGTTTATTCGGCACAGGTTGACGAAGGAATTGACAACGTAATTGAAAATATCCTGAAAACAATAGAACAGCTAAGCGGTCCTTGCACATCGGGAAAAAATGATATAACAATACATATAACCGGATATGCAGACCCGCGAATGCTATCGGAGTTTTCACGCTATTTTGAAGATGACATTGATGATGAGGATTTCGCTCTTCATATCAATCGCGGCGATATCATGACAAATGAGCTTCTCTCAACACTCAGAGCATATAATACATACGTTCTACTACTTTCTAAGTTAGAAGATTCGGAAGAATTTCAGAATTTTCAGGACAGAATAAAATGGGAAATCGAGGGCAAAGGTATTGATGAAAAGCCTGATTTATCCAATGAAATGCGAAGAAGAGTGGATATAAAAATAAGTATCAATAAGTAATTCATCATACACAATAATAGATTTTTTTTTAGAAAATTTTCAATTTATAATTTTCAATTTTCAATAAATTTATAACGTAATAATTTTTAAATTTTAAAATAACCCTTTTTATTATTTAGTCGTTCCTTAAAAAGTGGATAAGTTGTTGATAAATAGATTAGATAAAGAGAAAAATAAGTGTTAATTTTGCAAGCAAAAGCAGCATT
>MHAY01000056.1 GCA_001804705.1 Ignavibacteria bacterium RIFOXYC2_FULL_35_21 | reverse complement strand
GTACGGTGGTGTGAGAGGACGGTAAGGGAAATAATCCCTTACCTCCTACTTGATTTCTATTGAACTTTTATCAATTCAATTACGAATTACTAACTCGCCTTACGCATAAATTTTACAAGCCTTAGTCAAAACCTTATTTCACCCTTTTTACCTTAGTAACAAAACTTATTATTCTACAAATCAAACCTTATTACCCTTTAGATTTTTGGTTGAATAAGCTAATAAGGTTAATATAGCCGGTTACTTTGCTTTTTACTAAGGTTAAACCCAAATTATTCATTAGAAGTTTATTATTATCCTAAAAGCAAGTGCCTGACTGACATTCTGAGAAAAGTGTAACGACGAAGATTCTGAAACCCCCTTAATCCCCCTTTGAAAAAGGGGGAAAGATGCTTCGACTTCGCTCAGCATGACATTAAATTATACCATTTCAATTTCTATTGAATAATCCGGGTTAAAGACACAAAATAATGAAAAATGTTACAGTGCAATTGAAATTTTTTTCAAAACTGGGGATAAATTCCTTGTGTATGTTTGTTTTCATTTTCCACTATCTTAAGATAGTAGCTATTCATTCAAAAAAAAGCCTGCGGCAAAAAACCACAGGCTCATCATCATCACAAATTATATTTTAATAATCACATGTTTTCGATTATTGCGGTTCCGAATTCGGAGCATTTGAGTTCCTTTGCGCCTTCGGTCAAACGGGCAAAATCGTAGGTAACCTGCTTCTTGCCGATTGTGTTTTCGATTCCTTTTACTATCAGGCCTGCGGCTTCCTGCCAGCCGAGGTATTCAAACATCATCACTCCCGAAAGGATTAATGAACCGGGATTGACTTTATCGAGGTTAGCATATTTCGGGGCTGTGCCGTGTGTTGCCTCGAATACTGCATGTCCTGTGATGTAGTTGATGTTTGCACCGGGAGCGATACCGATACCGCCGACGATAGCGGCAAGTGCATCCGATATGTAATCGCCGTTCAGGTTCATCGTTACTATTACCGAATACTCGTTGGGACGTGTAAGAATCTGCTGTAAGAATGCATCAGCGATAAAGTCCTTAACGAGCAGTTTTCCTGATTTCAATTCTTCTTCCTGTTTTTTATTTGCTGCAGCCTCGCCTTGTTCTGCTTTAATCTTGTCGTATTGCCTCCATGTGAAAGTCATGTCTCCATATTCTTCCTCGGCAACTTCATAACCCCAGTTCTTGAAAGCCCCCTCCGTGAATTTCATGATGTTGCCTTTATGCACGAAGCAGACCGAAGGTTTTTTGTGTTTCAGTGCATAATTGATTGCCGCACGTGCAAGCCTCTTTGAACCTTCGGATGATGCAGGCTTGATGCCGATTGACGATGTCTGAGGGAATCTGATTTTTTTAACATCCATTTCTTTTATAAGAAAATCAACTATTTTCTTTGCCTCTGGTGTTCCTGCCATCCATTCGATACCAGCGTAAATATCTTCGGAGTTTTCCCTGAAAATAATCATGTCGGTAAGTTCAGGTTTTTTTACGGGTGAAGGAACTCCTTTGAACCAGCGGACGGGCCTTTGGCAGACATAAAGGTCGAGAATCTGACGCAGAGCCACATTTAAGGAACGGATGCCGCCTCCAACGGGTGTCGTTAATGGACCTTTGATTCCTACGATATGTTCCTTAATCACATCCAAAGTTTCCTGAGGAAGCCATTCACCCGTTGCTTTGAATGCTTTTTCTCCGGCGAGAACTTCACGCCAGACGATTTTCTTTTTGCCTTTGTATGCCTTTTCAACTGCGGCTTCGAGCACGCGAACAGTTGCCGCCCAAATATCGGGTCCTGTGCCGTCGCCTTCAATAAACGGTAGAATAGGGTCATCGGGGACATTCAGTATCCCGTCTTTTACAGTAATTTTTGTTCCAGCCATTTTTTTATCTCATCTTTTTGTGGAAAAATTTGTATTATTTTATTTTAAAGAAAATAATTTCAAATAAACTAAATAAAAAGACATAGATTCTTTTTGTATTCAAAGTTCTGAATAGCTACTACTTTTAAGTAGTGTGTACGAAATCCATGCACATATGTAATTTATCCCTGTAGAGACAGGCCTAAGACCTATCTCTACATTGGAACTCTGTTAAAAAAACCACCACTATCTGAAGATATTGGCTATTCAAAAAAAAGAACAATTCTAATATGTCATAATATTTTCGGAATAAAAAAAGGAAAGAATTAATAGTATTTTCAATTTCCTTCTTTATAATTAAATTTTCATTTAGAACACAGAACCTCAGTATTATCACACACGCAATGTCCGAGATGTCCGGTTACGAAGCTATGTAAGATAAACACAGGGTTTTGGGGCGAGGGACGGGGCTCGAACCCGCGACAACCAGAGCCACAATCTGGGACTCTACCAACTGAGCTACCCCCGCCGTATTTTATCGAGATTACAAAATTAACCTTTATTGAATAATTATACAACAAATCAATTACGAATTATGAATTATGAATTACGAATAGAGGTTATATATTAACTGATAATGCAAAATGCAAAATAGGAATTATATACAATGTCATGCTGAATTTATTTCAGCATCCATAGCCGGTAACCCACAACAAAACAAATTTGTTTCACGCGATGTCGCAAAGAAGCTGCGAAGTTCGCAAAGCAACTCAACACCCAACACCCAAGACAAAGAATTTTCAATTTTCAATTTTACAATTTTCAATGAATTTAAAATTCAAAATTTATAATTTATAATGGGATTTAAAATTTTAAATCTCTACAATTTAAAATCCAACACTCAACACTTTTACTTCAGCACCACCACTCCCTTGGTCAGTGCCACAGAAGGTGAACGCAGAGTAACAAAATACAAACCATTAGGAAAAGTGCTGATGTCTATTGAATGTTTTTGTTCAAGATCCAGATTTATATTAATCACATTTGTTTTATATACCTGCTGACCGTAAGAATTTGTTATTATTAGTTGTGCAGTGCCTGTTGATTGCAAATTATAAGCAACATTAATGGATGAGGAAGCGGGATTGGGAGAAATTTTTAAATTATTTCCCAAATGCATATCATCATTCGCAATGTTAATTCCAAAATCACTAAGCTTAGCTCTAAATATCTTACCTTCTTCAGTACCTGCAAATACATAATCTCCATTTATTGTTAATGACATTACAATCTTATTTGTTAATCCTGAATTAATAACAGTCCAGGATTCACCAATATTAGTGGATAAGAAAATTCCACCACCCATTGTACCGGCAAAAATATTATTATCAATAACCGTTAATGCATATACTAACCTTTTCGTTAATCCAGAGTTTTTCTCAGTCCATGTTTCCCCATTGTCTGATGAAATTACTATTCCTTCTTTTGCTTCAATAGCAGCTACAATATTATTTCCACATAATTTTAATGAACGAATACCAAAATTAGTTTCATATTTTTCAACCCAATTATCTCCTTTATCAGTTGAAAGAAAAATCCTTCCTAAAGTACCGACAAACAAACTATCGCCTTTTACTAAAAAAGATAAAACAGATTCATGTTTTAATTCATTGTTTTTTTCTAACCAGATATTCCCGTTGTCAGTTGAAATGTAAATTCCACTTGGTATATAAGTATCATATTTTACCGTTCCGGCAATAATATTGGTATCATAAAAAACAAGCGAACGTACTACTAAATTTTTTAAACCTGAATTTCTTTCTGACCAGTTAATGCCATAATCAGAGGAATAATAAATACCACCCCATTCCAAACCTGCAAAAATATCATTTCCATTTACTGCAATTGTGTTGACATTTAATTTTGTCACACCTGAATCCCTTTCAATCCATGTTTCTCCATAATCTGTTGAAAGATAGATTCCACCACCTTTAGTGCCTGCAAAAATATTATTTCCATTTGTTGTCAGTGTGAGTATGTCTAAATATGTTAAACCAGATACACTTGGGTACCAATAATTCCCATTATCAGAAGTTGTAAATATACCATTACCATTAGTTCCTGCAAAGACATCATCACCGATTAAGGATAAAGCATTGATGGTCCAATTTATTAGTCCATTATTTTTACGTTCCCAACTGTTACCATTGTCTGATGAAAGAAATATACCATGGTCTAGAGTCCCGGCAAAAATATAATTATCATTTATTGTTATTGCCTGAACATCAGGGTAAGTCAGTCCATTATTTTTTTCTATCCAGTTGTTTCCGTTATCAGAAGATACAAATATTCCACCACCCATTGTACCTGCAATTAATAAACTATCGTTCATTGATATTGCTCGAACATCGGGATTAGTTAATCCTTCATTTTTTTCCGACCAGCTATCGCCATTATTTGTTGATAGAAAAATTCCACCTCCCATAGTCCCGATAAAAATATTGTTTCCATTTACTGTAATTGTTTGGATGGATAAACTGTTTGTGATACCATTATTTTTTTGAATCCAATTATTCCCGTTATCACTTGAAATAAATATTCCTACTGCTAGTGTTCCAGCGAATAAAAAATTTCCGCTTACTGCGAGTGACTGAATATATAAGTTTGTTAAACCATTGTTTTTTACAGTCCAATTGTCTCCTTTGTCAGTGGATAAAAATATTCCATCACCCCATGTTCCTGCAAAAATATTATTCCCATTTATTAATAATGATTGAACATACAATTTTGTTAAACCATTATTTTTTGCTTTCCAATTGTTTCCTCTGTTTGTAGAAAGAAATACACCACCTTCCTTAGTACCTATAAAAATATTATCAACATCATTGGCTATGGTTCTGATATTACCACCATATAATCCGGTATTACACTGTTCCCACTGACTAAGTAAATTCAATTGAATTAAAATTAACAAGCAAAGAAAGATTAGAATATTTTTCATAGTTTTTCCCTTTCTGTATTATTGTTTTATGTAATAACAAAAAAAATGGGAAAATGTTTCAGTGTTGCTTATAATAATTTTTAGAAAAATGAAAAAATAATATTTTTTTAGTTTTGCCTAAATAACTGTAAATCAAGTGCCAATGCCTAATAACAAAAAGGTTATAAAAAATGAGATTTGTATGTTATTTGTGGTTTTATTAGTTTTGAAAACTATACATGTTGTCAGTTTGTTAATTAAAGATGTTATTGTCTGATTTTAATTGTTAAAGTTCTTTGAGAGTTATTTTTATAAGACACTCTCTATTATTCTGGTTAGTATTTTCTGTTATTGTTCTAAGTACCATTCATTGATGTTGAATTTTATTGAAGGCAGCAGGTGAAGAAAACTGTATTGGATTATGCTCTTAAAGTAAGGCTACCTGTAACTGTTTTTGTTATTATTTTATCGTTTACTTTAACTTATTTTATATCGCGTCCCGAACGCGACGGCATCGGCTATGCTCCGGAACAGCCAATCAATTTTTCACATAAGATTCATGCGGGTACTATGAAGATTGACTGCCAGTACTGCCATACAGGAGTCGAAAAGTCGAGGTTTGCAACGATACCAACGGCATCAATTTGTATGAACTGTCACACAATAGCAAGAAAAGACAAACCGGAAATAATTAAACTGACAGGATTTTTTAAATCGGGAAAAGCAATTCCATGGAAGAGAATTCACCGCGTGCCTGATTATGCTTATTTCAATCATAGCGTTCATGTTAACAAAGGAATTGACTGCAAGAATTGTCATGGTGATGTGGCAAGGATGGATGTGGTTTCGCAGGTTCACTCGTTTACGATGGGCTCATGCCTTAACTGCCACCGCAATGCACATGAGAAATTACCTGAACTTGCAAGGCAGATTAAGAATGGTCCTGACAACTGCAATGCATGTCACAGATAGAGAATGAAATGCAAAGTGAGTATATATGAAAAAAGAAAATATAAATAATGAAATTTTGAAGAGGCGAAAATTCCTCGGTGTGCTTGGAATAGGCACAGCAGGACTGGCGGCAACTAAGCTTGTCGGCTCCGGGAAAAAAGATAGAAAAAGTTTAGCGGGCAACAACACTTTACAAGTGTCTGTACATCCTGAAGCTGTTAAAAGAAATAAAAGAGGTTCGGTTAAATGAGCAGGAATGAAGAAAATAAGAAATTCTGGCTTAGCTTGGATGATTTAAAGAACAGCCTCAATTTTGCGAAAGCAAAAGAAAATGAGTTTGCTGAAGGAATGACCGAGGAGTTCAATCTCGATGCTCAACCTTCTCACTCACGCAGGAAATTCCTTGCACTGGCAGGTGCTTCTGCGGCTTTTGCTGCAACTGCATGCACTGATTACCGGGATAAAGGCGAGATTATTCCTTACAACAAAAAGCCTGACGACTTGACAATCGGTGTAGCAAACTATTATGCTTCGACCTGCACAGGATGTTCAAATACCTGCGGAATTTTGATTAAAACCAGGGAAGGAAGACCTATAAAGATTGACGGCAATCCCGACCACCCAATTAGCAGAGGAAAGATTTGTGCGGCAGGACAGGCAAATATTCTTAATCTCTATGACCCGGAAAGGCTGAAGGAGCCTTTGTCGGGAGCTAACGGTAAATTCAAACCGGCTAATTGGAAAAATATTGATAATAAAATTATAGAGGCTATGAATAAAGCTTCGGCAGATAATAAAGAGATTGCTATTATTACTCACTCTGTTCTATCACCTTCACAGAAAAAACTATTTGAAGATTTCAAATTAAAATATCCGACAGGGAAAGTATATTCTTATGAACTTTTCAATGATAAAAACAGGCAGTCTGCATGGAAGCAATGCTATGGTGAATCAAACTTTCCTGTGATTAGCTGGGGTGATGCAAATGTTATACTTTCACTTGAATCAGATTTTCTCGGGAATGAAGGAAACTTTGTCGAGCAAATAAGATTGTTTGCAGGAAAGAGAAATGTTGATGATGCAAAGAATTTCAACAGGCTATATGTTGCCGAAGGTGGTATGAGCCTTACGGGAATGAACTCGGACCACAGGCTTAGAATAAAACCTGATGCGCAGTTTGAGTTTGTAATGAGCCTCCTGAATGAAATTATATTTGTCAGGAAAGTTACTTCGACAACACTTAATCCATCACTATCAGCAAAAATTGGGCAATACAATCTCAAAGGAATTACAAGTAAATATAAACTATCCGAGAACGTATTAAATTCTCTTGTGAATGATTTGATTTCAAACAAAGGGAAGTCAATTGTTTATGCTGGGGATATTCTTTCCGAAGAAGTTCATATTGCTGTGAATGCTTTGAATGATGTACTTGGAAATAATGCTTTATATAATAAGGAAAGAGGAAATGTTAAACAAATGCCTCTTTCCGAAAATGCTGAAATTGAATCGTTGATTAATTCAATGAATGGCGGTAATGTGGCTGTTATTCTGCATTTTGATACAAATCCTGTTTTCCATTTTGCACCTGATTATGGATATGCATCAGCATTGAAGAAAGTACCTGTTGTTGTTACAATGTGTGAAAATGAAAATGATACTTCTGTCAGAAGCAATTATGTTCTGCCGATTCATCACAACTTTGAAAGCTGGGGAGATTTTCAGACAAGGACAGGTCTATTTAGTTTGCAACAGCCTGTTATTGCACCTCTATATAATACAAGGCAGAAGGAATCAATACTTCATCTATTGATAGGTGGAAATGCAGAGAATTATTCTGAAGACGGCTACCATCAGTATATGATGAAAAACTGGGAACAGAATATTTATCCTTCGCTTTCAGTTGCATCGGATTTCCGTTCATTCTGGTTTGCCGCACTCCATGATGGTGTTGTGAATTATAAAGCACCTGCTCAAACAATTGGAGAGATTTATACGAGTGCAAATGAATTGCTCCACTACCCAGATTCAAAAGGTGTTATCCTAATGTTAACGAGGAATTACACAATCGGTGACGGCAGGTTTGCAAACAACGGATGGCTTCAGGAGCTTCCTCATCCTGTATCAAAAGTAACATGGGACAATTATGCATCAATTTCTCTGAATACATCCAAACAACTTGGTGTAAAAATCGGCGACTACATAGAAATCAAAGCAAGTGGAAAGAAATTATCAGTCCCCGTTATGATTCAACCTGGTATGGCTGATGGTGTTGTTTCAATAGAACTGGGTTATGGAAGGAAAGTTGGCGGAACAGTCGGCTCAAAAGTTGGTTTCGATGGAATACAATTCATTTCAAAGAAAAATTATACTCCAATGCTAATTTCAGGTATCAGCATCTCAAAAGCAAGTGGGAAATATAAATTTGCTTCGACACAGGAGCATCATGCAATCAATGAACCTGAGGTGATGGAGTTTCATAAACAAAGAAGCATTATACAGGAAGGAACAGTTGCCGCTTATATTAAAAATCCGGATTTCTTTAGAGAAGGAAAACCGAAAATAGAAGATATTTCGATAGTTAACAGGGTGCAATACACAGGCACAAAATGGGCAATGGCAATTGACCTGAACAAATGCGTTGGATGCGGCATCTGTGTATCTGCTTGCAATGTCGAAAACAATGTTCCGATTGTCGGGAAAGACATGGTAAAAGTAGGAAGGGAAATGCACTGGATTAGAGTTGACAGGTATTACAGCGACTCGCCGGAAGAGCCTGAAACCAGTAACCAGCCTATGCTTTGCATGCACTGCGATGATGCACCATGCGAGAATGTTTGTCCCGTTGTTGCTACTAACCACAGCCCTGACGGACTGAACCAGATGATTTACAACAGGTGCGTCGGAACACGTTACTGCTCGAACAACTGCCCTTATAAAGTAAGAAGATTTAATTTCTATAATTTCAGAAATCATTTTGCAGACGGCTATTATAATAAGGATTCACTGAGCCTGATGCAGAATCCCGAGGTTACAGTCCGTTCGCGTGGTGTGATGGAAAAATGCACTTTCTGCGTTCAGAGAATAATGGAAGCAAGGCAGGAAGCTATAAAGAACGGAGTACCATTAAAAGGAAGTGAAGTCAAAACCGCATGCCAGGAAGCATGTCCGGCAGAAGCCATTACTTTCGGCGATGCACATGAAAAAGATTCACCAATTGATTATATAAGAAATCACAAACTTGGGTATCATGTTTTGGAAGAGTTGAATATTAAGCCAAATGTAACATACATTGCAAGATTGAGGAACAAAGCGGCGGAGGGTCAATCGTGAGTGTTGATTATACACGGGAACTATCGGTCATTGAAGGCAGGCCAACCTTTGCCGAGATTACCGATCTTATATCAAAGCCGCTTGAGACCAGGCCTAATAAGAAATACTATATTGCATTGACAATATCTGTTACCTTAATGCTTTTCGGAGCAACATGCCTTGGATTGACATTTGTGTATGGTACCGGAATGTGGGGAAACAACAATCCGGTGGGCTGGGCATTCGATATTGTGAACTTCGTTTTTTGGGTTGGTATCGGGCATGCAGGAACATTAATATCGGCAATTTTATTCTTATTCAGGCAAAAATGGAGAACGGGTATAGCACGATTCGCAGAAGGTATGACAATATTTGCCGTTATGACGGCAGGACTATTCCCGTTAATTCACGTAGGCAGGCCCTGGTTAGACGGATGGTTATTCCCTTATCCGAATCAAAACTCGCTTTGGGTTAATTTCACGTCACCGCTTTTGTGGGACGTATTTGCAGTGTCAACATACTTTACGGTGTCATTCATTTTCTGGTATGTCGGTTTGATCCCCGACTTTGCAACTCTACGAGACAAAACAGTAAACAATATCAAGAAAGTTATATATTCAATCGTAAGCCTTGGCTGGAGACATTCTAACAGGCACTGGCATCATTACGAAATGGTTTACCTGGTTCTCGCAGGATTTGCAACACCGCTTGTATTGTCGGTTCATACAATAGTAAGCTTTGACTTTGCAGTGTCAATACTTCCCGGGTGGCACACGACAATATTTCCGCCATATTTCGTTGCAGGAGCTGTGTTCTCGGGATTTGCTATGGTGCAGAACGTTCTGATATTTGTAAGGAAAATTTTCAATTATGAGCATATCATAACGCTTGATACACTCGAGAAAATGAATAAAATCATTATCGTTACAGGTTCGATGGTCGGTTATGCTTATGCAATGGAATTCTTTATAGCATGGTACAGCGGCAATCCGATAGAAACATTTGCGTTTGTCAACCGTGCATTCGGCGATTACGCATGGGCATACTGGACGATGGTAAGCTGTAATGTTATTTTTCCTCAATTGTTCTGGATTAAGAAAATCCGGCGTTCAATTCCGATAATGTTTATAATAGGTGTACTTGTTAATGTTGGAATGTGGTTCGAAAGATTTGTGATTATCGTTACATCACTTTCACGTGATTACCTGCCGTCAAGCTGGGGTATTTACACACCGACAGTGATTGATACAGGAATTTTGATAGGCAGTTTCGGATTTTTCTTTACATGGATTCTGATATTTATCAAGACAATGCCTGTAGTCTCAATAGCCGAAGTTAAGAGTGTTATTACCGGGGGACAGCCAACTCATCATGGAGGTGCTCAATAATGGAAAATAGAAATTTATATTCAGTTACCGGTCTATTTGATACACCCGATGAAATCGTTCAGGCTGTGGAAGCAGTGCAGAAGGAAGGTTATACAAAGTATGATGTGAACACTCCTTATCCCGTGCATGGCTTGGACATCAAGATGAAACTTCCGCCTTCAAAGCTTGGATATTTCGCACTGGCACTCGGTTTGACGGGTGCTATTGGTGCATTATTTTTCATGTGGTGGTCAATGTCTATGGACTATCCTGTCGTTATAGGGGGAAAGCCTTTCTTTGCTTTTCCCGCATTTATTCCGGTAACATTTGAGGTTACTGTTTTAATTGCCTCTGTCGGTACAGTGCTGACAATGTTATTTCTTTATTTCAGATTTCCGAATTTAAGCCATCCACTGCATGACACTGATTATATGAAAAGCGTGTCGAATGATAAATTCGGTATAAGCATCGAAGCAGAGGATTCCCTATTTGATGTAGTTAGGGTGAAAAAGTTATTTGAAAAACTTGGTGCAAAGAGAATCAGTGAAATTAATTTTGATATTGCAGAGTTAAATAAAAAGCCGAAAATATTTGAATTAAAATTTATGGTTTTTCTTTTATTCACAGCTATTATTATTTCGGGAGCATCATATTTCACATTGAATAAATTACTTTATATGGAGCCATTCAACTGGATGATGGAGCAAAGCAGAGTTATGCCTCAAAGTCACAGTAAGATATTTAAAGACGGATTCGGAATGAGAAATCCTGTTTCAGGGACGGTTGCCAGAGGTTCTATGCCGTACATGTTCGCAGGACAGCCTGATATTGCAGGAGAAAAGTTAGTGAATCCGTTTATTCCCGATGAAAAGACACTTACACTCGGTAAGAAGAAATATAATACGTATTGCAGTCCCTGTCACGGAAATTTTGCCAAGGGAGATGCAAGGCTCAACGGGCAGTTTCCTAATCCTCCCAGCCTACATTCGGATAAGGTAAGGACTTGGACGGACGGGAGAATTTTCGCTGTAATTACGGAAGGACAAAACATAATGCCTTCTTATGCTCAACAACTTACTCCCGACGAAAGATGGGCTGTCATTCTGTATGTCAGGGCTTTACAAAGGGCAGTCAATGCTAAGGAGGATGATTTGAAATGAGCGATAAAGGCTTCACATTGGATTATCAGAAAAAAGAATTGCCCATAAAAGCAAAATATGCAGGCTTGGCATTTACTATCTTAGGTTTGATTATTGTCATTGTTTCTTATATCACAAATCCCGAAAGAACTGCATATAACAGCATAATCGGTTCGTCATTTGTTCTCAGCATCGGAGTTGCTTCACTATTTCTAATTGCCTTGGAATATCTTGTAGGTGCTGTATGGAGTGTTGTATTCAGGAGAATAACAGAGTTTTTAAGTGCAGTAATTTTTATTGTACCGGTTCTTGCCCTGCCATTTTTGTTAAATATGCACAGTGTGTTCCATTGGTCACACGTTGAAGCAGTTGCAAAGGATGCTATTCTTGCGGGGAAATCTCCCTATCTGAATGAAACATTCTTTTTTGTAAGGCTGGCGGTTATTTTCATTATATGGTGGTTATTCTATTTTATTTTCATTGGCAATTCAAAGAAGCAGGACAAAACCATGGAACAAAGCCTGACAAAGAGGAACACAATCTTTGCCGCCATCTTCATGCCTTTCTTTGGTATAACAATAACGATAGTAGCTGTTGACTGGCTTATGAGCCTCGAGCCTCACTGGTTTTCGACAATTTTCGGTGTTTATTATTTTTCCGGTAGTTTAATGGCAGCACTTGCCGCTACAACTTTTGCAGTTGTCAGGTTAGCCAAGCTTGATTTGTTTGGAGTGAAAATAAAAAGCGACCATTATTACAGCCTGGGTGCATTGATGTTCGCCTTCACAAACTTTTGGGCATACATTGCTTTCAGCCAGTTCCTGCTGATTTGGTATGCTAATTTGCCTGAAGAAACGTATTGGTTCATTAACCGCTGGGAAGGTAGCTGGAAATACATAAGTCTTGGAATGGTTGTTTTCAGGTTCGTAGTACCTTATGCTTTACTTTTAACCCAGCCGTCAAAAAAAGACCCCAAGAGATTGAAACTTGCAGCAATCTGGATACTGTTTTCACATTATTATGATTTGTATTGGCTGGTGATGCCGAATTACAGCAAGTCGGGAATTGCATTTAGCTGGAACGAGCTTGGTTATCCCATTCTTTGTGTAGGAATAATAATATTAATTTTTACAATGAGGGCAAAAAATACAAACCTATTGCCGGTAGGTGACCCGAAACTGAAACGGAGCATTGAGTTTCATTTGTAATGTAGATTAGGAAAAAAGGAAAAACAAATGCAGGATATGAAAGATAAGGAAATAGAAATAAATTTCAGGAATGTGCTGAGAACACCTGTCAGGTGGTTCGGCATAATATATCCGTATTTTATTGCAGCATTTGTTTTCATCGGCCTTATTTACATTCATAAGCTCGATATTATTCATACAAACGAGACACCGCCCGTACTGAAAGATACTACAGAAGTTATTGAAGATTTGACACCTGTTAAGGGTGAAGTTTCGGTTGGTATTGATTTAGTTACAATAAAGAAGCCAAGTGAGAAGCAAATTCAAAAAGGCGAAGAGCTTTATATTGCTAATTGTGCCGTTTGCCATGGAGAACAGGGCAACGGCGATGGCCCCGGGGGAATAGCATTACAGCCTAAACCAAGAAATTATCATGAATCGGAAGGATGGAAAAACGGAAACAGCTTTTCCCAAATATTTAAAACTTTGCAGGAGGGAATTCCTAAAACGGGCATGACTTCTTATGATTTCCTTTCGGTTGAAGACAGGCTGGATATCATCCATTATATGAAAACAATAACTCCTGAGCTTCCGGGTGTAACTGAAAGTGAAATTAAAGATATGGACCAAACTTACAGTCTGTCTGCCGGAAGAAAGGTCCCATCACAGATACCAGTCAGCATGGCAGTCGTAAAATTGGCAGATGAATCAAAATCTGATAAAGATAATGTGAAAAAAATTATCGAACATATAAAAAATAATCCTAATGAACCAGGATATGATATATTCAATACGATTGCCGTAAATAAGATGAAAGCCGTTTCAACTTTATTGAAATCTCAGATTTGGAGAGGAGGTGCTAACGAATTTTTGAATTTTGTTATAACAAACAGACAGAGCGGCTTCAAACCTGATATTATGCTGTTGTCTAAAGATGACCTGTCAATTTTATATAATTATCTATCAGGATTAATAAAAGTAAATCAAACAATTTGAAATAATGTTATGAAACTAAAAAATTTAATATTGCTGTTAATCCTCATGTTTACGTGTATTGTTAACTCCTACTCGGATTTAAAAAAGAAACCTGTAGTCGGACTCGAAGAACAATTAGATAAAACGATACCAATGAACCTGAGATTTGTCAACTCAACAGGCGATACATTAAGTTTGGATTCAATAATAAACAAGCCGACCGTTCTTGCACTCGTTTATTATCATTGCCCGAATATATGCACGCCTCTTCTTAACGGATTGAGCGAGACAATAGACAAAATGGACATGGAAGCAGGAAAGGAATATCAGATAATTACATTAAGCTTCGACCAAAATGAGACAGCTGCCGATGCTTATAAATGGAAGAATAATTATCTTGCAGGATTGGAGAAGAAGATACCGAAGGATGCGTGGCAGTTTATGGTGGGCGACAGTGCAAGCATCAGGGCTTTAACTGATGCCGTCGGCTTTTATTTCATGAGGGACACAGCCGATGATTTTATTCACACTTCTACTGTTATCGTTCTTTCACCAAAAGGTGTAATATCACGTTATTTATTCGGGACAACGTTTTTGCCCTTCGACTTGAAAATGGCTCTGATTGAGGCTAGCGAAGGGAAATCATCACCGACGATTAACAAGGTTCTCCAATTCTGTTACAGCTACGATGCCGATGGTAAAAAATATGTTTTCAACTTTACAAAAGTTGCAGGTGGTATTCTCCTGTTATTCGTGGTTGTATTTATATCAATTTTATTAGTTAAAGGAAGAAAAAATAATATCGCAGGCCAGGAAAAATGAGTGAAAATAGTGAAT
Organism: Ignavibacteria bacterium RIFOXYC2_FULL_35_21; assembly: GCA_001804705.1. GTDB lineage: Bacteria > Bacteroidota > Ignavibacteria > Kapaibacteriales > UBA2268 > XYC2-FULL-35-21. The sequence continues at coordinate 42,351 of MHAY01000056.1, read as the reverse complement.
CAAAACCATATATAAACTTTCTGCAGGCAGAGAGCAAGCACAAGGGAATCTTCAAGTGGATTCTATCTACAGACCATAAGAGAATCGGCATAATGTACATGACAGGCATGATGGCATTTTTGCTTGTTGGTATTACGCTCGGTTTTTTAATGAAACTGGAAATGCTGACTCCGGGTAAAACTATAATGGATGCACAGACATATAATGCATTCTTTACACTTCACGGTGTCATAATGATATTTTTGTTTATCATTCCCGGATTACCCGCCGTTTTCGGTAATTTCATGCTACCCCTCCAGATTGGTGCGAGGGATGTTGCTTTTCCACGTTTGAATTTGTTATCGTGGTGGTTATATGTTGTTGGCGGTATTTTTGCGATTGCTTCTCTTTTTCTTCAGGGAGGACCAATTGACACAGGCTGGACATTTTATGTGCCGTACAGTCTTAGAACTGGAACAAATGTATCATTGCCATTGTTTGCGGCTTTTATACTCGGCTTTTCTTCTATACTGACCGGTATTAACTTCGTTACAACAGTTCACAGGCTGAGAGCACCCGGAATGACATTTTTTAAAATGCCATTGTTTGTATGGGCTATATATTCGACTGCATGGATACAGGTGATTGCAACACCGGTCGTTGGTATAACAATTATACTTGTTATAGTTGAAAGGGCATTTTCACTTGGTATTTTCGACCCTGCGTTGGGAGGCGACCCTCTTCTCTTTCAGCATTTATTTTGGATTTATTCTCATCCTGCAGTATATATAATGATTTTGCCGGCTATGGGTGCGGTTTCTGAGATAATACCTACATTTGCAAAAAGAACGATTTTTGGATACAAAGCTATAGCATTTTCGAGCCTTGCAATAGCATTTATAGGTTATTTCGTTTGGGCTCACCACATGTTTACTACGGGTATAAGTGATACTTCAAGGTTTATTTTCTCACTGCTGACATTTTTAGTGGCTATACCCAGCGGAGTGAAAGTGTTTAACTGGGTTGCAACTTTGTATAAAGGCTCAATCACACCCGGTGCCCCATTGTTATTCGTTATGATGTTTATCTTTCTGTTTTCAATCGGCGGATTGACCGGACTGGTTCTCGGTTCCCTTGCAACAAATGTTCATGTACACGATACATATTTCGTAGTCGCCCATTTTCATTATGTGATGTTTGGCGGCACTGTCATGATTTTCTTTGCCGCACTTCATTACTGGCTCCCGAAAATGTTCGGAAGGATGTATAATGAAAAAGTGGCAAAATGGTCAATCGCATTGATTTTTATCGGATTCAACATGTTGTACTTTACAATGTTCATACTTGGATACGAGGGACAGCCAAGAAGATATTGGGATTACCTGCCACAGTTTCAGACATTACAAATAATATCAACGGTCGGTTCATGGATACTGATTTCGGGAATATTACTGATGTTTGGAAACCTTCACAGGAGCATAAAAAGAGGAGCTAAGGCGGAAGCCAATCCATGGGGCGGTAAGACACTGGAATGGACGATACCTTCGCCGCCTCCTGTTCATAATTTCGATGAGATACCTGTGATTACTCATGGGCCCTACAATTATGGTGAAGAGGAGGCTAAGTGAGCGATACTGTTATAAAAAATCATACTGAAAATTTACATGAAGAGCATGTTCACCGCGACGACACAGGCGCCAAGATGGGAATGTGGCTTTTCCTGTTTACCGAACTTCTTTTGTTTGGAGGTTTATTCTTGCTGTATATGGCATACAGACTACAGTATTATCATGAGTTTCATATTGCGGCAAGAGAGCTGAATGTGGGGATCGGAACATTCAACACAATCATTCTGCTTACGAGCAGTATGACAATGGCTCTCTCTATTGCAGCGATGCAGAGAAGCAGGAAAGGATTGTCACTGTTTCTTCTCGCTTCTACGAAAATTCTTGCTCTCGGTTTTTTAGTAAATAAATATTTTGAATGGTCGGCAAAATTTGAGCATGGCTTTTTTCCCGGTTCGGATGTATTAATTGATAAACCAAGGGGTGAATATTTGTTCTATGGTATGTATTATGCAATGACAGGGCTTCATGCCCTGCACGTAATCGCGGGTATGACGATTCTGGTGTTTATGTTTGTCTTCATCACCAGAAATAGTATTACACCTACAAATTATGTTAAGCTCGAGAATTCGGGATTATACTGGCATTTGGTTGACCTGATATGGATATTTTTGTTTCCGTTGTTTTATTTAATGCGCTAAGGGTGAAGGATGGCTAACGAACATTCTGAAAAAAATCATTCGGTTGGTTATGGAACTTATGTTCTCATTTGGCTTGTGCTGGTAGGTTTAACTGTAACCACTGTCAGCATATCGGGAATTAATTTAGGGAACATAGCTTTAGCGGTTGCTTTGTTAATTGCGGCTGTGAAATCCGCTTTTGTTATAAATATATTCATGCACATAAAGTTTGAAGAGAAAATTTTCAAAGTTTTTATTGCAATAGCCCTGATGACGCTGCTATCTGTGTTTGTATTAACTGCTTTCGATGTATTCTTTAGATGAGGTTGTGAAATATGCTTGGTGAAGCTACTAAATATGCAGAATCGGTTGACAGCGTTATGCTGTTGATTGTAGGTATTTCTGTTCTTTTTCTACTTGGAGTAACTGCTGCGATGATATATTTTGTCATCAAATACAACAAGAAAAGAAATCCGAAAGCATCTCAAATCGAAGGTAATAATACTCTCGAAATTTTATGGATTGTTATTCCCACAATACTTGTACTTGTGATGTTTTACTTCGGCTATGCTGTGTTCCACGAATCACGTGTAGTACCCAAAGGAGCGATGACGGTCAAGGTTATAGCAAGAATGTGGGCTTGGGAGTTTGAATATAACAACGGAAAGAAATCGAATGAGCTTTATGTGCCTGCTAACAGGCCAATAAAACTTGAACTAAATTCGATGGATGTCAATCACTCTTTGTATATACCTGCGTTTCGAATCAAAGAAGATGTGATTTACGGTAGGCAGAATTACATGGTCATCCACCCTGAAAAAGTTGGAACTTATATTATTGCTTGTGCTGAATACTGCGGATTGAGGCACTCGAATATGTATTCAAAGATACATGTTTTAACACAAAAGGAATTTGAAAAATGGATTGCCGATTCTACAGGTGCATTCAATTATTATAAGACTACAACTGAGAAGTATGCATTATTAACATATTAGTCATCAATTAATCTTGAAAAATATAGTGCAAAATATTACATATTATCTTAAAATAATCCTCGTGCTGGGGAAAGTCAGAATTACATCTTTTGTTGCAATATCCACAGCATTGGGCTATGTATTGGCATCCGGAAAAATTGACGAAGGGATAATTTTACCGATTCTTGGTGTATTCCTGCTTGCATGCGGTTCATCTGCATTTAATCAATTTCAGGAGTATATGCCTGATTCATTAATGAAGAGAACGATGAACAGGCCCATACCCTCGGCAAAGCTTACACCTGCGCAGGGTTTTATGATAGCATCAGTATTGTCAATGGCAGGTGCAGGTTTACTCTTTGCGACAGGTAATATCATACTTTTCCTGCTTGGAGTTTTCACTTTATTATGGTATAATTTAGTATATACGCCATTAAAAATGAAAACATCGCTTGCCGTAATTCCCGGTGCATTAATCGGTGCAATACCACCCTTAATCGGCTGGGCAGGGGGCGGAGGTGAACTATCAAATCCCCAGGCTTGGGCGTTAAGTTTATTCTTTTTCATTTGGCAGATTCCCCATTTCTGGCTTCTGCTGCTGATTTACGAAGAAGATTACCGTAGAGCAGGATTTCCAACTCTTACTGACATTATAAGCAGACAGAATTTAACGGGAATAACGTATGTGTGGATTGCCTCTCTTGCAGCAAGCTGTATGTTGATACCACTGTTTGGCATGTCGGATAATTTGCTGTCAAATATTATTTTATTTGTTGCAGGCTGCTGGCTGATGTGGAGAACAAGAACCCTGCTGAAACAATTTGAACAAAAGAATATTATCAGATTTGCTTTTATGAATGTAAATCTTTATGTGCTTGCCGTAGCACTTGTGCTGTCGGTAGAAAAACTATTATGATGATAAGGATGAAGAGGTTATTATATGGATTTTTTTGATAAGCTGATTATTCCAAGTTCGGGAGCCAACCTCGAGCTTCTCAAATATCTTTTAAGTTTGGCTCTGATTATTTTTTCAATATATTCCGGAGTTTTACTGGCCAGCCTGATATTGTCTTTTATATATAAAATCACAGCTTCAAGAAAAAATAATAATAATTATTTCAAATTATCAAAGGATTACATAGGACTCATTACCCCAAACAAAACTATGACTCTGGGATTAGGCGTTGTCCCGATATTCAGCATTATATTAATATACATCCAGATTTTGAATAAGGTCAACAATGATATTATTCTATTTTTCATCATTTCATTTTGCGTATTCTTTTTAGCACTTGTTTTTATATATTTATACAAGTTCACATTAATACCCGTTGAAGTGCAGAACAATGAAAACCGTACAAAAAGGATAAACACTATCGCTGGAATTGCCGGAATAGTTTTTCTTATGGCTTCATTAAGATTATTTTTCGGATTGATTAATCTGTCATCCGACTCGGATAACTGGAGCTTTACAGGTGGTTTTTTCGATATTGTGTTTACAACCCAGGCTGTGATTAAGTTTATTCAGTTCATTACTATTTCGTTTTCGATATCGGCAACTGCTTTTATTGTGAAATATTTTTATTGGGATAAGTTCGAAGAGAATGAAGCTCAGGATTATTCGGATTATGCAAAAAAAATCAATTCCTGGCTCGCCCTGGGATTTGCATTCATACAACCTTTTATTCTCGCAATAGACATTTATGCTACACCTGATAAACTAATGAATAGCGGCTCTTTCCTGTTTGGAATGCTGTCTTTAATAGCACTGCTGATTTTCATGCACTTGTCTTATGCGGGCGTCAGGTACAACAAATACCAATCAATTTCATATTCATTTTACTTAATATTATTAGCATTTACCTTTATAATATTGAAAGACCAGTCTGCATTATCATTAAGTTCAAGACAACAAATTCTGACTCTTGCAGATAAATATGGCCAGTTTGAGATTGCTTTACTCGAAAAAGAAGGAAAGAAAGCACCTCAGGTAAACGGTGAGGAAATATATAAGGCAAAATGCACAGCCTGTCACAGGTTCGACCAAAAGCTTGTAGGCCCGCCGCATAAAGAAATATTAATAAAATATCTAAATAATAAGGAAGGCATGGTGAAATTTATATTGAATCCTGTAAAGGTGAATCCCGAGTATCCCGAAATGCCGAATCAAGCCCTGAAACCCAAGGAAGCGGAAGCAGTAGTTGAATTTATGTTCAAGGAATATGGAAATAAATTGAAGTGATTATTCCATTATGTGATATTTTACTTTAATAACTCATGTTACGCAATATTGAAAACTTTATTACTACTCATTACCTATGTAATTTTAAAAACCTTATTAGTACATTTAACCTTAGTAAAAAGTAAAGTAACCGGCTATATTAACCTTATTAGCCTATTCAACCAAAAATCAAAATCAAAATAAGGTAATAAGGTTTGATTTGTAGAATAATAAGTTTTGTTACTAAGGTAAAAAGGGTGAAATAAGGTTTTGACTAAGGTTTGTAAAATTTATGCGTAAGGTGAGTTAATAAGTATTTCCGTATTTATTTAGGAACAAATTTGTATTGCCATTTCTTAATAGTACATTGTAACAAAATAACTTCTAAAAAGAAATTTGTCCTTTTAATAACCAAAAAATAAGAAAATAATATTTTTGGAATAATATTATTTATAAAATAGTTGAAAAAATAAGAATTAATAATTATATTGAGTTTATCATATTACATATTATTTATAATGAATATAAATAATGGCTGAGATTGTTGCTACAAATAATGTTAATGCCGGAATGGTTGTTAGCGAACCTGTTGTTAACTCTTTCGGACAGACGCTTATTTCAACCGGTGTTGAAATAAACGAACAGCACATAAAACTTCTAAAGATGTGGAATATATCATGTATTTCCATCAAAACATCAGACAGCGACGAATTAGATGAGCTAACCGAGGATATGATAAACCTTGGCTTAGAAAGATTGTCGAAAAGGCTTAACTGGCAGCCAAGAAATGATAACGAAAAAGACCTGATTGACCTTGGTATTATTAGTGCGGTGAATATAATTGCGAGAAAATAATAGTATGACAGGCAAACTTGATATAAGTACAATGGTAGATAAGATTGGTGATTTCCCAACTCTACCGACAATATACACATCGTTGCTGGAAGCCTTGTCGAACCCGCGCTCTACTGTACAAGATATTGCCGATATTATTTTAAAAGATCAATCTTCAACGTTAAAAATTTTGAAAATTGTAAACTCAGTTGCATATGGATTGCAAAGCAGCGTCGATACAATTTCTCAGGCAATCTTTTATATTGGATTCAGCGAAATAAAAAACATTGTTCTTACACTATCGGTTATTGATGTATTTTCAAATATTAAGTCTCTTGCTTATTTTAACATAGTTGACTTCTGGAAACATTCGATAGCCGTAGGGATTATCTCAAAAAAACTGGCAAAATTGATCGGCATAAAAAATACAGAAAATTATTTTCTTGCAGGTGTTGTCCACGACATTGGTAAACTATTTTTCATACGGACTTTTGGCGAAGAATATGACAAAATCATTAAATATGGGCTTGATAATAAGCTTTTGATTCGGGATGCCGAAAGTAAAATCTATGGCTTCACTCACACTGATGTTGGCGAGATGCTTGCCGATAAATGGCAGTTGCCTTCGTCAATTAATCATGCAATCAAATATCATCATAGTCAGGGTATTGGCAAAGGTACTCCCGAGTTGACGGCTTGTGTTCATTTAGCCGATGTAATTGCCAGAATAATGGAACTTGGGAATCCGGGCGATAATCTTGTTTATACTCCCAGCGAAGAAGTATGGAAGATATTGAATATTCCGCCCGATACTTTTGCGAAAATGTATAATAGTATTATTTCCGAATACAGGCAATCAGTTGGAATTCTTTTGTTAAAATAATTTTTTATTTATTTATATGGCAGAAGATATTAAACTCAAAGAAGATTTAAAAGCTTTTTATAAAGCCACCGAAGAATTTGGTACTTCACTTGTCAAGGAAAAAAGCATATCCGGATTGATAAGCCAAGGCTTAGGTGTTTTGTTGCAGTTTCCATCTGCAAGTTATGCGTCTTTATATTTACTTAATCAGGAAACATTTGAATTTGAATTTAACTCTGTTCTACCTGATAACTATCAAGGCGAAGTTACACGGTTTTTCCAAAAAATAATTGATTCCGGTTCACTTGGGAAATCGTTGCAGACAGGAAGCATCGGATTTTTTACCGATGAGGTTTCAAATAAAAAGAATAATTATATAATATGTCCCGTTGTCGCTTCAGGCGGTGTAACAGCTTTAGTGTTAATTAATGTTCTCGACAATCTCTATCCACCGGAACATCACCTTTATCAACATGTAAAAATGTTTTCTATGTTACTCGGAATCTCAATTGAAAAATTCACATTGCAGGAAAGCCAGTCGAAAGCTCAGGGGATGTTTGACCAGATGGTTGCTTCGAGAACGATGAAACTCGCACAAAGCAAAGTCCAGCTCGGTGAAAAAATCGAAACACTCAAATCGGACCTCACAATGACCATGCCCCATGAAGTCAGGACACCTATTAATCAGATTCTTGGTTTTTCAGACTATCTTATTAAGACATTCAGTAAATCCGATATAAAAGATTCGGAAGATTATTTGGAAATTATAAGAGATATTCATTCTTCAGCAGAAAGACTAAAGAGACTGTTCGAAAACTACCTTTTTTATGCAAGGCTTACAATAATTTCCACTAATGTTTTCGACATTCAAAACCTTAAGAAGGACATTAGTCCTTCAGTTCAGCCTATTATTTATGATAGAATCATGATGAATATAATGCAGGCAGGCAGGCAGGACGATATTAAGATTGAACTTGCCGATTCACCTGTGGCAATGAATGAAGAATATATAAATAAAATAGTCGAAGAAATTATTGGAAACTGCAATAAATACTCCGACCCGGGTACCGGAATTGAAGTATTCTCGTTTGTTAAAGATAATAATTATATACTAACCTTCATCGACCACGGCAGAGGAATGACTACCGAACAGATTCAGGGCATCGATGCTTATATTCAGTTCGACCGCAGAGCTCACGAACAGCAGGGTTCCGGTTTGGGCTTGTCAATCGTTCAAAGGATTCTCGACCTTCATGACGGGGAATTTGCGGCAGAAAGCGACCCGGGAAATTATACACGTATTATGATTAAACTTCCGATACCTACCGATTATGAGTCTGATAATTAATTTTAAATTGACTCTTTAATTGAAACTTTGCTATATGCTATAGCAATGAAGAAAATTAATGCCTGAACGAGTATTATTGTAGCTCCGCTCGGAAGGTCGAATATATAAGATGTTATTAAACCAATTATTGAACTAATAACGCCGAGGCATATTGAAATAATTGTCATACTGAAAAATGTTCCCGCTATTAGTCTTGCCGATGCCGCAGGTATAACAAGAAATGCCGCTACGAGTATAATGCCTACGAGTTTGACTGAAACAACAATTGTTATTGCAAGAAGGATGTTCAATACATAATCATCAATAGTTACGTGTATTCTATCGGTGCTGGCAAGTTCCCTGTCGAAAGTTGAATAAGCCCATCGGGACCAGTAAAAGAAAAATGTCAGAACAGTTAATAAGGCTAATATCATTGTAACTATTAAGTCGGAAGTTTGAACAGATAGTATTGAGCCAAATAAATAAGCAAAAGCATCGGCAGTGTATGAGCGTTTCAATGAAAGAAAAATAATACCGAGAGCAACAGAAATAGCAAACAAGATGCCGATAGACGTATCGCTACCGAGTTTTGTCTTGTCTTTTAATAATGTGATACCAATTGATGCAATGATTGTAAATGGAATTGCTATCCAGAGCGGTTCTGTACTTAGAAGTATGCCGAGAGCCACGCCTCCGAAAGCGGCATGAGAGAGGCCCGAACCCATAAAGCTCATCCTTCTCTGAACAATGAAAACACCAAAGTAGCTCGACATAAATCCAACGAGAATGCCCGCGAGCATAGCTCTTAACATAAATGACTGCATAAATGCTTCAATCATGGTGCCTCCCGACGAAAATCATTTCATGGCGATGTCCGACATGTCCAAAAGTCTGCCTGAGGCATTGTTCGGTAAATGCTTTATCAGGAGTATCGAAACAGAGGATATGCCTGTTTAACATTAAAACGTGGTCAGCGTGATGGTAAGCCGCCTCCCAATCGTGAGTAACCATGATAATAGTCGCATTAAATTCGGATTTATAATCATCAATGATTTTGTGAATGTCGTTTTCGCCTATCCAGTCTATTCCGGTAGCTGGCTCATCCAGGACAAGTATTTTTGGCTTGCGGATTAATGCCCTTGCGAGATAAACCCTTTGAAGCTCACCTCCGGAAAGCTTGTTAAGAGGGCGTTTTGCAAGATTTCCGGCACCGACTTTTTCGAGTATTTCCATTACCGGTTTTTTATCCTTTTGTTTCATTTTGCCGGGCCATTTTGCTTTCAATCCGGTTGAAACAAGTTCGATTGGCATTGCTGGGAAAGACCTGTCCAATGTTTTTACTTGAGGCACATATCCTAAGTCGAAAGGAGAAAGTTCATCAGTTTGCTTTCCCAAAATAGTAATTGAACCCTGATTTGGTTTGAGCAAACCAAGTATGACTTTAAGAAATGTAGTTTTACCTGCTCCGTTAGGACCCACAACTGAGACAAAACTGCCTCCCGGTATGCTCAGATTCAGGTTTTCAAGAGCAGAATACCTTGCGAAATTCACAAACAAATTCTTTATTTCAATCACTATGTCATTCATAACAGAAGAGAAAATTACCCCGTTAAAAATGATAAGTCGTAAATGAAATTAATTAATTTTAAAAAAAGTATCTGCTCTATTAAAAATTATATTTCAGCGAAAAAACAGGATAATATTTTGGATTAAAATAATCCTTTCCCTTGTTCATGTTTGAAAAAGTATATCCTTCGGGAGAAAACAGAAATTCAAGCGATGTCCTATTCTCGGGAATTTGAGCCTGGTGTGAATAATGATTGAACATTATTCCGAATGTTGTAATAGCTCCTGCACAACTCATTAACATTGTTATCTTACCATTGCCTTCAGTAGCATCATCTAAAAGATATCCGATAGCACCACCCATTAAACCGCCGGCAAGTGTTCCGATTGCTGTCATTGTTCCCTGGCTTTTCGTGAAATCCTTTCCTTTTAAAATATTATCTCCAAGGATGATTCCGGCTGTTGCCCCGGCAAGCATGCTTGCAACAACAATTTCTCCATCCCCTGTTTCGGCAATTATATTTGGCACTAAGCCGGTATAAGCACCGAGGAAGGTCAGTGTTGAAAACATACTTGCATCACCTACTGTGTAGTTTTGTCCATTTGCCAGCATGTTACCAAAGAAAAATCCGGCTCCACTGCCAAGCAAAGCACTTGCAAAATATACTTTGGAGTCATCAGCACCAAAAATATAAGGAATGCCAAATCCGTATCCAATTCCAAAAGCACTCATGCCCGACAGCATACTTGCTTTGCCTTCAGTCATATTTGTGGAAGTAGCTAAATAATAGCCTCCAAATGTTTCACCAATGCTCATTGCTAAAGTTAACAGATAATAATTAGTTGGCTCAGTATCATAAAAAAAGTCATAATCATAATCATTTAACAAACCATAAAGAAACATTCCATGGAAGATTCCTAAAAGACCACCCGTTATACTCAAATTTGCAGCAGCATCGCTAACAGGTGCATTATCTGTTAACAAATATGGAATAAAGAAACTCATTGCCGCAGTTGTTAATCCAAGAAAAACGTTTACCGAAGAATTATCGGAATTAATTATTGATGGTACCATCCAATCCCAGGAATATAAACCGAGAAATGTCGTTCCCCACAGCAGGGTTGACCTTCCTTCCTGATTGATTAAAGCAACGGGACATTTTTCTTTTATACAGTTTGTAACCTGAATCCTAAGATTATCAGCCTCGCTTTTTGACAAATTTTTTCTTTGCCTCATTAATCTTTCATCAACTTTATACTGAATTTCAAGAATATAAGATGAATCGGTTAGTTGAAACAGCTTTGCATCAATAAAATCAGGATACTCGGTAAATAATGCCAATTTTGATTCCATTTCTTTGTCAATTACGTTGATTTTGTTTTCGTTGTCAATTGGTACCTGAACTTCCTGAGTGAACAGCAACTGTGCGGATAATAACAGCATTGAAACAATAAAAAAATACCTTGCCTTAATCATTGCAACACCTTTTTGTGATTAACAATTTATTTGGATAATTTGTTGACGTAAATTGCAGAAGATAATTGAAAATTATTTTTTAACTAAAATTTGTTGCATATTTAAAGTATAATAAATATGTATATTCTTAACTCATCAGAATGGCTATCGAAACCGAGGTATGTCTGCGGTATAATGACAGGCACATCTGTTGATGCCGTGGATACTGCGATAGCACTGTTCTCAAATCATGAAGGCAAGCATATATTTGAGATTATAGCCACAGCATGTTATGAAATACCTGAAGAAATCAGAGAGTTAATTTTCAGAATTATCACTGAACCTGTTCCTGTTTCAGATATTTCATTGTCGAATTTTGCATTAGCTAAATTATTTGCAGATTCTGTTAGAAAATTATGTATGGATTCGGGATTCCCAATTGAAAAGTTAGATGCTGTTGGTATTCACGGACAAACTCTATGGCATGAACCAGAAGGCAGAGAGATTGCCGGTATGCAAATATTCTCAACTTTTCAGGGAGCTTCTATCTCTGCGTTGTCAAAATTGGTGAATAAGACAGTAGTCGGAGATTTCAGGTCTGGCGATATTGCACTTGGCGGGCAGGGTGCTCCACTCGTACCGATATTTGATTTTGAATTTCTCAGGGATACGAATGAAAATAGAATAGTAATTAATATTGGAGGAATATCAAACATTACAATTTTACCTGCTGACTGTAAAAAAGAGGATGTTAAAGCATTCGACACAGGCCCCGGAAATGTTTTCATTGACTTGGCAGTTCAGAGATTCTTTGATTTAAAATATGACAAGAACGGTGAAATTGCTGAGAAAGGTTCTGTTATTCCTGAATTAATGAATAATTTGAAATCAATTCCATTCGTAAAAAAACAGCCTCCAAAATCCACCGGCAGGGAACTTTTCAGCAAAGATTTTTTTGAATCTTTAATTAATGAATACGGCTCTGTAAATACAAAGAAAGAAGATTATGTCAGAACATTCACCGAGTTTACTTCATGGAGTATTGCTGAAAACATTCGTCTCTTTGCTTATAATCCACTACGTATAATAGCATCGGGCGGAGGCTCCGATAATGTATTTTTAATTGATTTATTAAAAAAAGAACTTCCTGATATAATAATTGACAAGTCTGATAAATTCGGAATACCATCTGATTATAAAGAAGCATTATGCTTCGCCTATCTTGCTTACAGGACACTTGGCGGACTTTCGGGGAATATCCCTTCCGTTACAGGAGCTTCAAAAGAAACAGTTCCCGGTGTTATAGCAATTCCATAATTTAATAATGAATAGCCACTATCTGAAGATAGTGGCTATTCATCCCAATAAATTATTTTAAAAAATATTTATTTTTATTTAAAATATTTTTTCATAAATTAGTTGTAGTTACAACTATTGCTAATGCAACTATTATGAAAAATTATAATCAGCTTTTCAGGGAACTTGGTTTTTTAATAGGCCATACGGGAAGGGCATTAAAAAATTCGATAACAAAATCATTTGCTGAACATGGGTATGAGGTTACCGCCGAACAATGGGGTATTCTTATGTCTTTGTGGTCAAAAGACGGCATTTCACAACAGGTTCTTTCGGCATCAATTTCAAAGGAAAAAACAACTGTCGTGCGATTGATTGATAACATGGAAAAAAGAAATATTATCGTAAGGGTGCAAGATGCCGGGGACAGAAGAAATAATTTGATTTATCTTACAGAAGAAGGTAAAAGCCTGCGTGAAAAGCTTGTTCCTATTGCTATTAATGAACTTCGGAAAGCTCTTAAAAATATGTCTGAGAAAGAAATTGATACTCTTACTACCCTGTTGAAAAAAGTATATAACAATCTCAAAACAGATAAATGTCTTGAAAACGAAAAAATAGAATAATAGAATAGGTTTAAAATGAATTTAAAAAATTTCTTATTGCCATTTCTGCTCCCGTTGATTTTTTATTATGGCTTAGCGCAGGATAAAAAAGTATTATCCCTCGACTATTGTATAAAGCTGGGACTCGAGCAGAACAAGACACTGAAGATATCCAAATCGAAGGTGGAAGCATCCGAAGAAAAACTTAGCGAAGTCAATGCAGCGAGGCTGCCTTCATTAAAAATGACAGGCGTCTATACAAGGTTGAGTGAGGTAGAAAAATTTAGATTTCCGGGGGATACTTCGGGACTTGATATATTCCCTGTTGTTTTGAATAATTATCAACTTAAGCTAACCCTCCAACAACCACTTTTTACCGGTATGAGATTATCGGGCAATAGCGACATGATGGAATACAATTCCTTGGCTACACAGGAAGACCTGAAAAAAGATAGAGGCCAATTAATTTTTGATATAAAAAATGCTTTCTGGTCCCACTTTAATGCTCTTCAGCTTGCTAAAACGGTTAACGAAAACATAGGACAAGTGGGAGGACATTTGAAAGATATAGAAAATTTCTATAAACAGAATCTTGCTACAGACAATGATGTGTTGAAAGTCAAAGTTCAGCTATCTAATCTGAAATTGCTTAGAATTGATGCTGAAAATGCAGTTCAAATAACAAGAATGGCACTTAATAATTTAATCGGATTGCCAACATTGCAGAACACATCTATTTCCGAAATTGCAGAAGATGAGTACGGTGATATGCCAACTCTCGAATCACTTATTGAAAAAGCTTATAAGAGCAGACCTGAGCTAAAGGGAATGGAATACAGGATTAAATCAAGCGAATCGGGTGTCAGGATGGCTAATGCAGGGTGGTATCCGCAGGTGAATTTAGCCGCCAATTACTACTACTCACGTCCAAACCAAAGAATAATGCCGACTAAAGATGAGTTCAGAAACACTTGGGATTTGGGTTTGAATTTTTCTTTTGACATCTGGAATTGGCTGACAACATCGCATCAGGTGGAACAGGCAAAGGCTATGCTGGAGCAAACAAGATACTCAACGGAACTGATTCGCGATGGTGTCAATCTGGAGGTTTCCCAAAGCTATCTGTCGCTTGTCAAAGCAAAAGAGAAAATTGAGTACGCTAAGGAAAACAGCAGCCATGCAAAAGAAAATTACAGAGTAACTAATGAAAAATTTAAAGCAGGCATGGTGCTTAATTCGGAGCTTGTGGATGCAGAGACTGCTTTGTTGATTGCTGACATAAATCATATATCTGCAATTGTTGAATTTAAGATTGCAATTGCAAAGCTCGAAAAAGCCATTGGCCAATAATTTGAAATTAATATTTATAAACAGAGGACAGGTATGAAAAAGATTTTATTATTAGTGTTTATTGTTGTTGTACTTGCAGGAGTAGTAGTTCTGCTAATGACAAACAAAGCGACAATGGAAAAAAGAGCAAAAAGTACTGTCAGGTTAGAAACTGTTCCTGTAACTGCCGAAAAAGTTAAACTCAGTTCATTAGATGAGGAGCTTACTCTTGTCGGAACAGCTTATGCCGAAAGAGAAGTCAACGTTGTTTCTGAAACTCAGGGCAGAGTAGTAGCTCTTTATTTTGATGTCGGAAAAAGTGTAGGTGCCGGGAGCTTGCTTGCTAAAGTTGATGATGAACTTAAGGAGGCTGCTTATAATATTGCAGAGGCTAATTACGAAAAAGCAAAGAAAGACCTCGAAAGGTATAAAGCATTGAATAAAGAAAAATCTGTTAATGACGCACAACTCGAACAGGCGGTTGTTGCATTTAAATCCTCCGAATCGCAATATATCACTACAAAAAGGCAGCTCGAAGACACAAAGGTCAAATCACCGATTTCGGGAATTGTTACTTTAAGAAATGTCGAGGTTGGAACTTATGTCTCAACAAACACTCCGGTAGCAAACATAGTTGACATATCCTCACTGAAAATAAAAGTGAATGTTGCCGAAAAAGATGTGTTCAAAATGAAAACCGGCGATAAAGTAGAGATTAAGACTGATGTGTATTCCGAGGTTACTTTCATAGGTGCAATTAAAAATATTAATTCCAAATCTGATGAAGCTCATACATATCCGGTTGAGATAGAAATGAAAAACAACAGCCGCAGTCCTTTGAAGGCTGGTATGTTTGTTAACTGTACTTTCAATACCGTCAAATCTTATTCATCGCTGGTTGTACCTCGAGTTGCATTGGTCGGAAGCATCAAATCACCTCAAGTTTACGTGGTTGAAAATAATAAAGCTAAATTAAAAAGCATTGTTATCGGTGCAATCTATACAGATATTATACAGGTGCTGAATGGGTTACAGCCCGGAGAAAATGTCGTTACGAGCGGACAAATAAATTTACAGGATAATTCCTCAGTCAAAATTGTAAAGTAGGGTAAAAAATAATGACAATTACAGAACTATCAATAAAAAGGCCTACGCTAATCATCGTATTATTTTCATTTCTCGGTGTACTGGGAATTTATGGATTTATAACCTTGAATTACGACTTAATGCCGAAGATGACTCTCCCTATGGCAATAGTTACAGTGGTTTATCCCGGTGGCTCGCCAAGTGAGGTGGAAACATCTGTTACAAAACCTATTGAGGATGCCGTGTCAGGTTTGGATAAGGTGAAAACAATCCGCTCTACATCTTTGGAAGGAATGACTCTTGTGAGGATTGAGTTTGAACTCGATGTTAATATTGATTTTGCTATTCAGGATGTTCAAAGGAAAGTCAATGGGATTATGCAGCAGCTTCCGAAAGATGTCAGGGCTCCTGTAATAACCAAACTTGCATTTGACGAACTGCCTGTGATTAGGGCGGCGGTTTATAGCAAGCTTCCTCCCCGACAGCTTTATCAGTTCATTAAAGACAGAGTTCAGCCGAGAATATCAAAGCTTGGAGGTGTGGGATTGTTTACTATGCTGGGCGGTGAAGAAAGAGAAATAAAAGTTAATGTTGATGCACATAAATTAAAATCCTATAATCTTTCATTATTTGCTATTGCCCAGTCGGTAAAAGCGGCTAATCTCGACCTTCCGACAGGAAATATAAAAGAAAACGAAGGACAATATGTTGTAAGGGTGGCAGGTAAATTTAATTCTGTCGAAGAACTGAGAAACCTTGTCGTTGCAAGGAGCAGGCAGGGTGGTGAAATTAAGCTATGTAATATTGCCGAAGTGGAAGACGGAACAAAAGATATAACAAACATAAACAGGCTTAACGGTATTAACTCTGTTGGTATTACTATCCAAAAGCAGACTGACGCAAATACAGTCGAAGTCAGCGAACTTGTATTGAATGAATTTAAGAAACTTGAAAAGGAGAACAAGGAAATAGAATTAAAATTCGGTGTTGCACAGGATGCATCCGAATTTATAATGCAATCGGCAAACGGTGTGAAGTTTGACCTTTTTCTTGCGATTTTGATTGTTGCATTTGTTATGCTGATTTTCCTTCACAGCTTCCGAAATTCATTTATAATTTTAGTCGCTATTCCCTCGTCACTTATCTCGACATTTTTCATGATGTACATCTTCGGATTCACCCTGAATATGATGACACTGCTTGCGATGTCGCTTGTAATCGGTATTCTTGTGGACGATTCTATCGTTGTTCTTGAAAATATATACCGCCATTTGGAGATGGGAGAAAACCAAAGAGATGCGGCTTTGAAAGGAAGAAATGAGATTGGCTTTGCCGCTCTCTCGATTACTTTTGTTGATGTTGTCGTGTTTATACCTCTTGCTATGATTACCGGTGTAATAGGAAACTTCCTCAGAGAATACGCACTTGTTGTTGTATTCTCGACTTTAATGAGCCTTCTTGTATCGTTTACAATAACGCCAATGCTCGCTTCGCGTTTCACCAAGCTTGAACATCTTGCCAAAAATTCTTTGATGGGACGGTTCGGCACCTGGTTTGAAAATTTCTTTAAAAAGTTTACTTCATATTATTCAAGAGTACTGAATTGGGGGCTGCATAATGGAGGAAAGGTTGCAATAATGACTTTAATTCTTCTTGTTCTTTCGTTAATGCTGCCTGGTATGGGTTTTATTGGTAATGAATTCATGCCTCAGGTGGATAGAGGCGAAATGGTTGTCTCTGTAGAACTCGACCCGGGTGCCTCGATTGAATATACAAATCAGGTTACTCAAAAAGTTGAGAAGATAATAAGCACTTTCCCTGAAGTGAAAACCATTTTGACGAGCGTTGGTGCCGCATCCGAAGGCTTGTTCGGATTTTATAACAATAATACGGCAGATATTTATGTAACTCTTGTGCCGAAAAATGAAAGAAAGGCAACAACAGGTGCCATAGGGCAATGGATAAAAGCACAAGTACTTAAGTTGCCGGGATTGAAGTGCAGGGTTAGTCCCGTTTCACTGATGGGGACGACTACAAGGACACCAATTCAGATTCTCGTTCAGGGAGCAACCTTTGATGAGGTGCTTCAGGCGGCGACTAAAATAGCAGACATTGCCAAAACCGTTGACGGAACAAATGATGTTCGTCTTTCCTCCGAGGAAGGAAAACCCGAGTTAAGAATTGAAATTAACAGGGAAAAATTATCTGCTCTTGGATTAACGATAATGGATGTCGGACAAAACCTGCGTATAGCTCTTACAGGAGATGATGATTCAAAATACAGAGAGGGTTTGACGGAATATAATATTCGTGTTCAGCTTGACCAGTTTGACCGTTCCAATCCTGATGATGCCGCTAACCTTACTTTTATGAACAATAAGGGACAGCAGATTCAGCTAAAGCAATTCGCAAATGTTTATCAGACTGTTGGTCCCACAAAACTCGAACGCGAGGGAAGGGCTCCTGCCATCAATGTTATGTCACAGGCTTATGGCAAAACCAGCGGTGTGATTGCCAATGACATATTTGCCAAATTAAAGAATGTGGAGCTTCCTTCAGGAGTTACATTCAGACTGACCGGAGAACTTGAAAATATGAAGGATTCTATGCAGAGCCTGATGTATGCTCTTCTTGCAGGTATCCTGTTCGTATATATGATAATGATAGCCCTTTATAATTCATTCAAATATCCGTTTGTGATTTTGTTTTCTATACCGCTGGCAATAATAGGTGCGTTTCTCGGATTGGCATTGACTATGAAGTCAATATCAATATATTCTATGCTCGGTATGATTATGCTTATTGGATTGGTAGCAAAGAATGCAATTTTGCTGGTTGACAGGACAAACCAGATGAAACTTGAGAGAGGATTAAACACTTATGAAGCATTACTCGAAGCCGCACAGACACGATTCAGGCCCATACTGATGACTACATTTGCAATGGTATTCGGTATGCTCCCTATTGCACTTTCGACAGCGGCGAGCTCCGAATCGAAATCAGGCTTGGCAGTAGTATTAATCGGCGGATTACTCAGTTCACTGGTATTAACACTCGTGCTTGTTCCGGTTGTATATCAGAAATTTGATAAGCTTTTTAGTAAGAAGAAAAGTATATGATGTAGAATTGAACAAGGGGCTATAGAAGCCCCTTGATTATTTGATTTGAAATAGAATAAGAATTTTTTTATATAATCACGCGAACAAGACCACGCTTATAAATTTTTATTTACTTTCTCTTATATGCTTCCTTTAAAAAATAATAAACAAAATAATGTTTTTTCAAAATTAAATCAAGCAGTTGTCATCTGCTTTTCTAATTCCAATCTTTCGATTAATTTTTTATTTACTTCACTTGACTTAACCTTTTTATCTAAAAGTTCGAAAAATTTGTCAATATTCATATCTGCTTCCATGACTAATTTATTTCTGATTTTTCTTTGTAAATCAACGCAATCAAATGTTTTCTGAATCATCTCTTATCACCTCCCTTGGTGTTCGAATATCAATCACTGTTTAACTTAATAAAATATTATTTTCAAAGCAACAAAAAAAAGTCAACCTGTGGTAATTCACACTGGTTGACTTTTATAATTATATTTCATTTTTGAATTAATTCTTTGCTTTTCTTACTACTCTGAATCCAAGATCGAAATTCGCACTTGAAATATTTCTTCCTTCTCTAAATGCAGAAGCTGAATATAAAAGGCCATGACTATATGAACCTCCTCTGTAAACTTTTTGCTTGTCATCAGTTATCGAAGGACCTGTTGGGTCAACATCAGGATTAGGTCTCTGCTCATAAAAACCTGCATCATACCAATCCCAGCACCATTCATAGACGTTGCCATGCATATCATAAATTCCCCAGTCATTAGGCTTTTTAGTTCCGACATTCTGCGGATGTTTAGGTTTACCATCATTACTTGGTGTATTTTCATTATTCCAGCTTAATTCATCAATATTTCCTGCATATAAACTAGTTGTACCTGCCCTGCAGGCATATTCCCATTCTGCTTCAGTGGGAAGCCTGTAACCGTCTGCATTAAAATCACAAGTTGCATCATTACCGTTTATTGTGTAACATGTATCAAAATTTTCCATTTTTGATGCAAGGTTACAAAATCTTACTGCATTTAACCATGTAACACCATCAACAGGATATGAATCGCCTTTTTCCCTGCTTGGATTTGAACCGTTCATGACTTCTTCGTATTCCTTTTGTGATACCTCATACTTACCGATATAAAATGCTTTTGTAATTTGAACATTATGTGCAGGAGAACACCAGGAAATATTTGCAAGGCTGGAGTTATCGGAACCCATGACAAATGTTCCCGTGTCAATTTTCACCATATCTACAATTGGATTAGGGTTCTGCACCCTGAACTCGGCAGTATTTGTACCTGTGCTGTCATAAGTAAATGCAACAATTTTTCCGGTTAAGGCTTCATCCGGTACTTTGACGCTGATTCTTGTTGCACCCCAAAAAGTAATATCATTGTCTTCGACTTTAGCACCTTTGAATTCGACAGAACCTTTAAGATTTCCAAAGTTTTTGCCGTAAATTGAAATTGTCTGCCTGGGTTGGGCAATATCCTGGCTTAAATAATCAATGAAAGGCGAGGAAGATTCGGGAAGTGCATTTACAGTAAGATTTACAGAATTACTTGTCATGCCATTGGCATTTACCTCAACACCGCCTGTTACTGCCCAGGATGGGATAATAATAACAATCCTGGTGTCAGACCATGAGTAATGGCTTGTATCATCGAGTTTTTCACCATTTAATGAAACGTAACCGCTGCCTTGGGATGTCCCGAAATTCGCACCTTTAATTATTATTGCTTGTCCGATGAATGCAGTGTTCGTTGTCAGTGTTTGTATGTTAGGTGATGTTCCGTCAATAGGATTCCCGTCATCACCGCAAGAAGTTAATAAAATTAATACAGCTAATAACACGGCTGTGATAAACGACATAACTTTAATTTTCATCTTTTCTCCGTTTTTTACAAATTATACAATCAGAATCTTCCAATTTAAAGATTTTTTTTTATTTATGCTCGGTAGATATAGCAATAACACAAAAAAAGCGATTTTGTTACAAAATTTATTTCTTAAACCAAAAAAAAAATTAACATACCTTAAACAGCTGTGCGGTATCAATGATAATTTAGGTTATGCTAAACTATTATACTGCATAGCATTTCCTTTTTTTTTAAAAAAAAATCGTAAATTATATCCATTAATTAATACTTTTTAATCTGTTTATAAATAAAATGGAGGTTTGTTTATGAAAAATGTTTATACTTGTTTGAGTGTAAGAAGATATATACTCATCTTTGTTATGTTTATTACTGTTGGTTTTCTCAGCTATACTCCTTTGAAAGCGACAAGCCAATGGTCAAGAAAGACAGGTGTAGCCTGTAATTATTGCCATACTGTTTTTCCGCGGCTTAATCCTCAGGGCGAGAAGTTCCTGAAGAACGGTTATCAATTAGAGAAAGCAAGTGATAAGAATTATCCAATAACCGCTGGCGGAGTGCTGCTTGACGAAATTTCACACCTGTTTGGTTTTCGATTGAACATTACCCCTGTAATGATGGAAACAAATTCATTCCAACAGGATTCTTCAACAGAAAAAACAAACCGCTGGACTTTTGGCAATCCTAATTGGATCCAGTTTTTTGTTGCGGGTTCAATATATAAGGACATATCATTTTTTACAGAAATGGAATATACCACAGGAGGTTTTAAACTTAATTGGTTTTATTTTAATTTTACCAATCTATTAACAACTTCTTACCTGAATTTGCAGATTGGTAATATTTCTCCTATGGAATTTGCATCATACCCGAACAGACTTCCTCAACTACCGAACCTTAAAGGCGAAGTATTTCTGAAAAAAACTTCCGATGGAGGAGGTGAAAACTCTGTTAACATGTCCAGTGCCCGTCCCGGAATACAATATTTTGGTTATAATGATTATGCCACATTATATTTAGGAGTATCTCCCGGCACCAAGGGAGTATCTGTTAATCAATTATTGAATATGTGGGGTGGTTTAGTTCTGAATTTGCCTGAATCCGTTTCTGAGGATTTTGAAGGCTCTACTGTAACAATCCATTATTACAGTGGAACGGATACAAAAAACACAGGCGTACAAATTCCTGAACTGACACAAATAGAAAATAAATTTACCAGGATTTCACCACAGTTGAACATTCGCTATCGAAATATGTTTGATTTGCAGGCTGCGTATGTTATGGCGGAGGACGAGAATTGGGCTTTGGCTGCAACAAAACCCGCAGATAAATTCAAATACAGCGGTATGGCTGTCGAAGCCGGTTATATGCCAAATGAAAGTTGGCAATTTGCTTTGCATTATGACAAATTTAATTCAAATGACAAAGATGCTAACGGAAAATATATTTTTGAATATCAACGAATAGTGCCGGTAATTACTTACATAGTTAACCAAAATATTAGAACGTCTTTATATTATGAAAAAGACTTATCTGATAAAGATGCAAAGTCGCTTATTGATAAAATATCTATGAATGTGAGAGTTATGTTTTAATCTATACCAATTCCGTCAAGGATTCCAAATCCTTGACGGATTATTATATAATTTCCCTCTTTTTTTTAATATTAAAAAAAATAAATAGATTAGTTTTTTCATATTCTGCCCCGTTAACAATTATTACTAATCTTGCAACCGAATATATTAATTTGTGTTATTCAAGAAAGCATAATTTGTTTTAAAATATTATAAGAAATAATAATGAAAAAGATACTACAAATTTGTTTGCTGTTCATTATTTCAACAAACCTTTGCGCTGCCGATGCGAAGTTCGAGCCACCCGACGGAAGAGTTTATCACGGTGCCCAGCTGATGACCTATGAGACTACACAGGACCCTCTCGAAGGATATCTGACAAAAGCATTGTTTGATTCTACAATTCAACCGGCTGTTCGCGGATTTTTCTTTAGTATTCCCGGAACTCGCGGACCTGCACAATCATATAAAGGATTAGCTAATTTTTATCATTCAGCAGACTCTGTTGGCTTTTTCCCTGAATTAAGTTTGTTCCTTGTTAGTGATGTTGCCACTGACAGCATTATCGCAAATAGCACTCAATATGATAATATAATTGACAGTATAATTACATTATCTAAGAATTATGGAAAGAGAATGTTTCTCCGTATAGGAGGTGAATTCAATGGTGCGGGCCCAGGATGGAACGGAGGCGGATATCATCCTTACGAATATGTAAAAATGTACAAGAAAATCTCCGATATGTTTGAATCACGTGGTTTCAGGGATTCTATTGCTCTTATTTGGTGCTACGAGCCTGATGCACCCAATGATTTCGATTCGGTTGATGCAAGAGGTGCAAGGTGGTATCCCGGCGATGAGTATGCAGACTGGTTCGGTTTGGATGTTTTCCATCCCAATCATTTCGATGCATCTTTACCTGATTTTGACAGAGGGCAGATTACGAGAAAGGGAAAATCAGAAAGATTTCTTCAAATGGCAAGAAGTAAAGGCAAGCCTGTATATATGAGCGAGTCTTCAGCACAGGGGATGAACATAAGTGCTGACAGCACAGATGGTGTCAATGACTGGAATAACTGGTTTGCGAAGTTTTGGGAATTTATTGAGACTCACACAGAAATAAAGGGATTCAGTTACATTGATGCTAATTGGCCCCCAGGTGCTTATGCCAACTGGGGAGATTCGAGAATTGAGAAAAATGCTTATGTTACTCAAAAATACCGCGAGGAGATGCATGACCCTCGCTACATTCACCTGCCGGTAAAAATTGATACAGTTGAGAATGATACGTTACCTCTTACAGAACTCGGAACTGGCAAATGGAAGAACTTTGAAGGAGGGCTTTATCCGAATGGTATGAATGAAAGACCTGTACAACATAATTCTGACGGTATTCAAATTGGAAATAGCATCCTTCCATTGAACACATTAGGTAATACCGACCCAAACGGGAAGATAGTTTTACTGTCTGTAGGTATGTCGAATTGCACACAGGAATTTTCTACATTCAAACAAATTGCAGATATTGATACTATGAAGAATCCGAGATGTACAATCATTGACGGAGCTCAGAGCGGACAGACAGCAGTTGTAATATCAAATTCATCGGCAACATTCTGGAATATTATCGAAACAAGACTTTACAATGCGGGATTGAAACCTGAACAGGTTCAGGTTGTTTGGTTAAAGGAAGCAGATGCCCAGCCAAAGGATGCTTTCCCTGTTCATGCACAAACACTTCAAAGAGAACTGAAAGCTATAGTAAAAATATTGAAACAAAAATATGTGAACATAAAAATTGCGTATTTATCGAGCCGTACTTATGGCGGCTACGCAACCACACAACTTAATCCTGAGCCTTATGCCTACGAAACGGGATTCTCAGTCAAGTGGCTGCTCGAAGAACAAATCAACGGAGATACTGCTATAAGTTATTCGGGAACAAATCCAAAATCACCCTGGCTTTCGTGGGGACCTTATCTCTGGGCACAAGGTGAAAAGCCAAGAGAGGCTGACGGATTGTTTTGGATTCGTGCTGACTTTGTCAATGACGGCACTCATCCTTCCCCAAGTGGACGCACGAAAGTGGCTAATCTCTTACTGGATTTTCTGAAAACAGATTCGACTGCCATCCCATGGTTTTTGAAAAAACCATCAACATCTGTCGGAGAAGATTTTGTTTTAAATCCGGTATTCGTCTTATATCCGAATCCCGCTTCGGATTATCTCATCGTTTCAGGTTTAGAAGGTGAAGCAGAGATAATCAATACTCTTGGGATAAGCTTATGGCATGGAGCAATCAATTCAGGACATAGCATTGAAGTTTCAAATCTTGAAAATGGTATTTACTTTTTAAAAATTAAAAATTCAATTCAGAAGTTCATGGTTGTGAGGTAATGATAAAGTTTATATGAAATATTATATTTTTCGGAGTATTTCATTTTTTACTTTCGATCATAAATAATCCATTTTTTGGTTAACTATACATGATATATATATTAAAATTTAAAAAAAAAAATTAGTATATTGCATATAAAAGAGTTACCAATTATTCTTGATTATAAAAAAAACAGACTGTTCAAATAACTAAATTATTTATATTAAAAAGAAATATGAGTTGGTAAAATGCCGAATAAATCTCATTTCAACAAAGGCCATATCGCCATAAACATCCAGAGGAAAAATGGAGTTCGACACAGTTCTGATATTGATTTTAACCTGCATAAAGTGGAAAAGACAATTCATGCGATATTTATCAATGACGCCGTTGAAGTATTACGACAAATACCGGACTCTTCAATACAACTAGTCTTAATTGACCCACCATATAATTTAGATCTAGATTATTGGGATACATTTGAAAACTACCTAAAATGGGCAAAGACATGGGTAGATGAAATTTACAGAATTTTATCGAACTCAGGAAATTGCATTATTTTTGGTGGATTCCAATATCAAGATCTTAAGAAAGGTGATTTACTAGAAATACTGCACTATACAAGACATTCAACACATCTTCGCTTTGTAAATCTAATAATTTGGTATTATAAAAATGGAATGAGTGCGCATCGTTTTTTTGCCAATAGACATGAAGAAGCAATTTGGCTGTCCAAAACTGAAAAGTATTATTTTAATCTTGATTCTGTTAGAATTCCATTCGATGATGAAACTAAAATACTTTATAAAAAAGATAAACGTTTAAATCCGAGAAGTATCGATAAAGGAAAAAATCCAACAAACGTTTGGGAGTTCAACAGGCTTAATGGCAATTCTAAAGAAAGAGTTGGGCATCCTACTCAAAAACCCGTAGAAATTATACGAAGATTCATCCGTGGATTATCATATCCAGGCTCTACGGTTTTAGATTTTTTTGCTGGTTCAGGCACCACTGGTCGTGTCTGTATCGAAGAAGCAAGAAATTCTATTCTTGTAGATATTGACCCTAAGCTTAATGATTATTTAAAGTTACATCTTTCTCAAATTGAAGGGAATTTTTTCGTTAAGCCTTACACTATTTTGAAGAACATTACTGTGGGGGAGGTATTTAATTCATTTGCAAAATTGATTAATTGAATGTAATAGTCTCCTGATGAAAAAAACACAAACAGATAGATTAACTAAGCAGCATGTGAAAAGCCAAGGCCCTAAGGGTATATTTGGTATTTCTGCACAGCAACACGATGTTTCAGTAAAAGATGTTTCAAAACATGCTTTTGAAGCTTTACAAAATGAATTTCCTAAATTAGAATTTCGATATAGAGACCAAATTGGAAAAAAAGAAATTAATAAAAAACTCAACAAGGTTGATAACCGTTTAGGTGTCACAATTTTCGTCGAAAAATCAGCAATAAAACCCGATGGTGGTATTATTGAGGTTAAAGACAAGAAGAACAATTGGAGAATTGTATTAGTTTCTGAAGCGAAATATCAAGGAAAAGATATAGAAAATATTAGTCAGGGTATTTTAGTTGGGAAAAATAAGGATCAAGACATAATGGTTGCTGGAAATGCCATTGAACGTTCTCACAAAAATATAAATGAAATAAGAAATATTATGGTTGATGAGAAACATTTCCCATATGTCTTATTTTTACAAGGATCAAATTTCATCACTGAAACAGTTTCTGTTCGACGTCCTGATGGTAGGGTAGTAGATTTAAGACATGATGCTGGATCATTAAATAGAATTGATCGATTAACTGCTGCTAATTATAGTTTGCAGATAAATCAAAATAGTTGTGAAAATATTTTTATTTCTATAAAAAGCCAATTGGTCATGCTTCAGGCTGTGTCAATTTATACCAAAGCTACAACTTGGAAAGAAAATGAAATGCTTCCAATCATGATTGATATAGCAAAAACATCATTAAGAATTATAGGTTTATTAAAAGAAATGGTTAAAAAATAATTCTGTTTCTTGTTAAAATAATTCTTAAAAATAATTTTGTAATATTCATGGTAGTGATATGAAAATTCCATTTATAAGTAGATTAATTATTTTATTAATTATCATCTTAGGTGGATATTATCAGTTTAATGCAAAAGATTATGTCCCTTCTGAAATAACAAAAATTATTTTTCTCGGAACAGGCACTCCTAATCCGGACCCGGAGCATTCGGGTATTTCGGTTCTTTTGTTGATTAACAATACACCGTATATATTCGATTGTGGTCCCGGTTTAGTTAGAAATGCTTCAAAATTAAATCCAAAATATGGGGGGAAATTTAAAGGATTTGATGTAAAGAATTTAAATCATGTGTTCATTACCCATCTTCATTCCGACCATACTGTCGGCTATCCCGACCTGATTTTTACTCCATGGGTAATGGGGCGTGATGTTCCGCTTGAAGCTTATGGGCCTACAGGCTTGAAATCTATGACTAATAATATACTCGAAGCTTACGACGAAGATATTAATGTTCGTCTTCATGGTCTTGAACAGGCAAATGACAGAGGCTGGAGAGTTAATGTAACTGAATTTAAAGAAGGAGTATTTTATAAAGATAGTAATATTACAGTCGAAGCTTTTCAGGTAGAACATGGGAACTGGGAAGAATCTTATGGCTTTCTGGTTATTACTCCAGACAAGCGAATTGTTATATCGGGCGATTGCAGGCCTAACAAAAAATTAATTGAAAAGGGCAAAGGAGCCGATATATTAATTCACGAGGTTTATTCGGCTGAAAAACTGAAGACAAGGGAAGCAAAATGGCAGAAGTACCATCCCCAATATCATACCTCGACTTATGAATTGGGTGAAATAGCTTCGCAAATAAATCCCTCTTTACTGTTGCTCTATCATCAGCTTTATTGGGGTGATTCGGATAATGATTTGCTCAACCAAATAAAAACAAAATGGAATGGAAATGTAATCTCAGCTCAGGATATGAGTATTTATTAAAATCCAACAAATTTGTATTGGTTTTACAAATCTTTCATCCGGAATATATTTTCTGAAATATAGAAATGAAGTTATGAAGTTCATAAAATTCTAGATTCATTATTTAAATAATATTTCTTTTTTTCATCTATCGTTCTTGTAACTTTTTAATAAATTACATTGTCTTAGGTATTAAATAAAGAGACATTTGTTTAAATTTTAAAAAGGGGGCTAAAGTGATAAACCGAATAATTATCTCTTTTTGTTTGTTCATTATAGAATTTCCAACATTGTTCTCTTATACCATAGATAATACCCTCATTGATTCTGTTTCAATTGACTCTCTTATTTATACTGTCAAGGATTTGTCGGGCGAACAAATTGTTAAAATTGATGGTAGGGATACTTTAATTAGCAAAAGAAAGTACAATACGGCAGGTAATCAACTTGCTGAAAAATATTTGTATGCTAAGGGCAGAGAATTAGGATACAAAACGAATTATCAGACATGTTCTGCTACTTGTAAAAATATAATGTGGGAAATGGATGGAACACTATACCAGGATAGTATTGTTATAATAGGAGCCCATTTTGATTCTGAATGTTTTGAAGATGGCAACGGGCAAACAAAGTATCTATCTCCCGGTGCAAATGATAATGCAAGTGGCTGTGCTGCGATTATTGAAATTGCGAGGTTAATAAGGAATTATAAACCTCAATACAATCTTAAATTTATTTTCTGGGATGAAGAAGAATTTGGAACGGTAGGCAGTGGTTATTATGCAAATTTGGCAAAAAAAAATAGTGAAAAAATCAAATTATACATTAATCTTGATATGCTTGGATGGGATATGGATAATGACGGTTTGGTTAGAATTAAATATGTAAAAGTAGCTCAATCTTTAAATTTTGCTGAAGAAGCTATTAATATTTGCTTGTTACATAATATTTCACTGATACCTGAAATAAAAACCATCAAAGGTAGTTACATCGGGTTTTCGGGTGATGCCGACTATTTTTGGCATAATGGATTCTCAGCAATCGGACTTGCCGATATGCTGGACGATATGTCATTATACCATTCGGAACATGATTTGGTCAAATATTTTAATCAACAATATTTTTTAAATAATACTAAACTTGCTTTGGCTCTTGTTATGAATTATGCTTATGATTATAAGCCAAACAGTGTAAATGATATTGTAATTATATCTGACAATATTTCAATTTTCCCAAATCCAACCTCGGATTTTATCAACATAACAATAAATGGAATTAATAGTAGAAACTGCAAATTGGAAATATTTGATATGCTTGGAAACCGTGTTTCTGTGCTGTATGAGGGTTCATTATTGTCAGTTAATCCAACAATCAATTTTGATTGCCGAAGTCTTTCACCGTGTATTTATTTTGTGAGATTTTCCGGTGGTGGACAAAGCTTAACAAAAACATTCGGTGTTATAAGGTAATAACTTCTATATATAAAATAATTTATCCTGTTTTGATGGTTTTGTAATTACATATTGAAATTCGCCCTTAGGTTTTTCAATCCCACCGTAATTATTGATTGCTTCCTTCACCTGCATTATTGAATTATCAATCTTATATTTGATGTCATCAGTTGTATATCTCAAAATATTCCAACCCTGGCTCTCGAGAATATTATCCCTGTGCTTGTCTTTTTTAACATCTTCTAATTTTGAATGATAAGTATCGCCATCGCACTCGACAGCGAGGTTGCGGGATTTGCAGAACATTGCAAAATCGAGATAATATCTTTGATTATTCCCTTTGCCATAAATCACCTCGTACTGGCGTTCAGCATTAATTTCTTCTTTCCTGAAAGCATCCCACATCCTCTCTTCAATCGGGCTTTCAATAAACAGGTCATTTATTTCTTTTGCGGTGCGAAACTTTTTGAATGTTGTCTGAACAAATATTATGGGCCTGTGCCTTAAACTTGGTATGGGTTTCGGAAGCTCTCTCAATTTTTCAAATTCAAGTTTATAATAAATTTTCCTGCTTTTTATATTCTTCTTTTCTTTACCAAACAAATCCTGGCGGTGAACTATTCTTATTTTCTTAACTCTTGCAAACCATCTTACCACGAAAGCATCAGCTCCGAATTTTTTAGTCTGGTAAAAAGCAATATATTTAATTCTTCTTTCATGCACAATACTCGGCGCACTATTTACGGGAATCCTGTACCAATGCTGTTCGAGGGCAATGTTATAGTCATTAACATCCCTCAACAATGCAATCAGAGTGTCAATATTTTTGTTTTTATCAGCCATTGTAATATTTATTCATGTTAAGCAGGATTATTTATCTTAACCAAATAATATATAATTTTTTAAATTATTAAATTAAATATTTTAAATTTATTGAAAATTGAAAATTATAAATTGAAAATTCTCTCCAAATCAATCCCAGCTTTCATCATCGTAATCACATAGTACGGATTCAAATTCATTGAACTGGATTTTATCAGGCTCAAAAGGAATTAAGGGAAGGTCGAATTCGCAAACCTCATTTGTAATAAATGTCCTTACCCTTACCACCTGGTCTTCCTTACCGAATATTGCTATAGGTACAAACATCTTGAATGTCGGAGGAACATTTTCCTGTTTTACCCTGACCCGGATTTTGTATTTACCTTCCGGTGTTTGTGTATATTTAGTTGCAACTTTATAAGTGGGTATTTTTGTATCGTCAACCCATTGGTCAAAAAACCAAGAGTAATCCAAACCTGTATTTATTTCGACAATTCTCTGGAAATCACGGGTAGATGCGTAGCTTCCCTTGTATTTATTATAAAATTCTTTCATTATATTCAGGAATACATCTTCCTTCAGCGTGTTCAAATCAATGCAAATATTACGGAGCATGTGCAGAACCCAAGCACCTTTCTGATAAATTATCAGGCTATAATCACCGGGTGTTTTGCTTGAACTGATGCGATGTCCGAGTGCGATTGGACCTTGTTCAAAACCACTGCCAAGAAATGATTTTCTTAGGTTCATGATTTCCGTTCGAGACCTGCTGAGGAATTTGAAAAACTTTTCGTTATCTTTCAATACCATCTGTGTGTACATAAATGATGAATATTCTGCAAATCCTTCGCTGAGCCAGGTATCACGATATGATCTTGTATCTACACTATTACCCCACCACTGATGTGCAACTTCATGTGAAACAAAACTTTCTTCCCATCCTGTTTTTGATTGACTGAAAAATGCACCCGATGAAAGATGTATCATACCTGGGAATGATTGACCATGACCTGCAGGAAGTTCGGTCGCATAGAACTTTTTCGTAGGAAGAGTACCAAGCCATTTTGAATAAAAACTTAAACTTAACTGTGCATCTTCAGCAACTGCTTTCCATTGATCTGTCGTTCGATATAATATTTCAACAGGGGAGCAACCCTCAACTTTAAATTCCTTTCTGGTAAACAGTCCTATGTTGAATGATGCTATCATACATTTATATGGTGTTATCCAATGAGAAATATAGACATCATTCTCTGTACTTTCTGAAACTAAATCACCAATGCTCACAAATGCATATTCTTCGGGAGTTCTGAATGTTAAATCGAATAGTGTTCTTTCATAAAAACCGTAACTTGGGTACCACCCTAATGATGATTTTAAAACGATATAATCACCATATCTTTCTAACATTTTACCTGAATACTCAGCTTTAATTGAAAATATATCAGGAGCATTATAAACATGAGGCATTTTTACCCATAAAATCGGGGATTTTTCACCTTTGTAAAATTCCATATCTTTTCCATCTGCATCTTTTACTGATATTACATTTAGTTCAAAAAACAATTCGAGGGGAAGCCATATTAATCCATTTTTACGGGTAGCAATTACAAGACTATCAGTGCAATTTAATTCAAGTTTATCGTTGATTGTACAATTAATTATATGCTTAACAATATCAATTTCATTGTTTTTTCCTCTTGTTGAATCATATGAAATTTCTTCAGGATTTTCACCCATAAAGTGAAACTGGTTTATATCTTCATTCATATTGCCATATACTGGGTACCATTCACCCCTGAGCAGAGTTACTTCTTCTTCTTCATACGAATCAATGCAGAAAAACAGGTCTTCGTAATCATCCATATCGAAGTATGTATAGAAGATATCATTGGATTCATCCTCGAGCAAAGTTTTTGATATAGTGGAATTGAAAGCAGTTTTTTCATGGTTTGATTCATATTCAATAAAATTATCAATCATCATTTCAGCATCTTTCGATTTTACTGCTTTCACACGCAAATTATTATTCATTATTTCGTTAACAGTGCTATCCCCGCAAAATAGCAGCATCGCCGAAAATGCGGCATTCAGGCTTTTTGTTTTCAGGAATCTTTCGAGCTGGTCCTGTTCAACCTTGATTGGAGGTTCAAACATTAAAGTACCTTTTCCAATAAAAACAGCTAAACATCTCCTGTTATTTATTGGTTTGCACAGGTACACAATGCCAGAATCGAGACTGATGGTTGCTACGTCGCGTGTCAGAAAATATTCTGTAACAGGATAAGCATTTGTGTAATCAATCGTGATGTTTTTAATTTCATTAAGAAAATCGGAGTAATTCTCATATGGCTTTGCGGCAGTTATCCCCGGATAAGTAATAACAGTAAAAAAAGAAAAAATACACAGAGCAATTTTTCTTAAGCTAGTCAGCATAATCAGCTCCAGCAATATGTTTGAACTTCAGTTATGATTACGAACTTAAGGAATAATCAGAAATATTTATAATAATTTGTTATACTTCAAACCATTTCCTTGCTGACAAGAAAGA
This sequence comes from Ignavibacteria bacterium RIFOXYC2_FULL_35_21, assembly GCA_001804705.1. Classification (GTDB taxonomy): domain Bacteria; phylum Bacteroidota; class Ignavibacteria; order Kapaibacteriales; family UBA2268; genus XYC2-FULL-35-21. The sequence goes on along the minus strand of MHAY01000056.1, from coordinate 9,808 downwards.
AAGGTATATATAAGAAATGTTACTATAATAATCCAAAAACTGATTCGTTTAACATTTCGTATCATTTGGAGAATTTATGCACCGGTTCAACGATTTATTAGAAAAAGTAGATGGAATGCCTTTGGAATCCCAAGAGATTTTTTTTGACATTATTCAAAAAAGGCTTGACGAAAAGAAGAGAGAAAAATTTATCGGGGAAGTTCATGAATCAAAAACCGAATATGATTCTGGAAATTATTCATCCGGTAGTTCGGAAGATTTGTTCAAGGCTCTCGATGTATGAAAAAATTAATCAGGACTCCAAAATTCCAAACAAGCAGCAAGGTATATTAATAGTTTATCCCTCTCATCATCCTTATTACACCTTCCACCCATTGCGGACATCCGAGTGCATGAATATGCAAATAACTCGCAAATACATTTTTATAAAAAAGTCCGTCTCTTCCGTCAATTGTTCCTTTACCACGCTGAACAGAAAGACAGGTTTGAATTTTTGAGTGTTGGGTGTTGAGTGTTGGGTGTTGAGTGTTGAGTTTTGGGTGTTGGGTGTTGAGTGTTGAGTGCTGGGTTATGACATGTGAGTAATGAAACTCATGCCCTTTTATTTCTGTTCCAACTTCAAAAAAAGGGTTTGGCTTATCAACTTTTACAATCATGTAGCCATGTCCCTGGGGTTCTTTTTCCAATTTGATTTTAATTGGAAATACACCTGCCATAGGGAATGTGCTGCCATTGTATTCAATTGATTCGGAAAGATAAATCAAACCGCCACATTCGGCATATATCGGAAGTCCCTTCTCTGCTTTATATTTGATATCATTCATCAGACTGCGGTTGTTAATCAGTTCTTCGATGTTTGATTCAGGGAAACCCCCGCCAATGTACAGCCCTTCAATATCAGGCAGGCGAGTGTCCTGAATGGAGGAAATTCCTATTAATTCTACTCCTCTTTCTTCCATTACTTCAAAGTTTTCCGGATAGTAAAATGAAAATACTTTATCACTCAAATACCCAAGTTTTAGTCCTTTTCCATCTCTTATTATTTCTTCAGAACGAAATTCAAAATTAATTGTTTGGGCAGTCTTAGCAATTTCAATGAGCTTGTCAATATCAACATGTTCGCTAACAACTTTCCTAACTATTTCAATTGATTTCGAAGCTGAGGAATACTCTCCGGGTGTGATTAATCCCAAATGACGTGATGGCAGAATTTCAGCATTTTTCATTCTTGGAATTGCTCCTAAAACCGAAATACCTGTATCATTTACTATTGTTTCCCTGAGGATTTTTTCATGTCTTTTGCCCCCCACCTGATTTAAGATAACACCCGAGATTACGACATCTTTGTCAAGTGTCTTGCATCCCAAAACAATGGCTGAGGCAGTCCTTGTCATTTTAGTAGCATTAAGAACAAGAACGACCGGAACTTTCAAGAGCTTTGACAGTTCGGCAGTGCTGTGAGTGCCGGAAGAATCAAATCCGTCATACAATCCCCGGTTACCTTCAATTACTGAAATATCAGAATTCTTAGAATGACTCAGAAAAGATTTGATAACATTATCATTACCCATTAGGTATGTATCGAGATTTCTTACGACAGTACCTGATGATAGTTTCAGCCATGCCGGGTCAATATAATCGGGACCTTTCTTGAAGATGCTTTGCTTCAAGCCAATTCTTTTTAATTCGGCAATGAGCCCGCAACTGACAAATGTCTTTCCTGAATCCCCGCCTGTACCGGCAATAACTATCCCTGTTGTTGTCTTGAACATTAATTATTATTTCTAATAGAACAATTTATAATTTTCTATTTTACAATTTTCAATCAATTTTGCAATTTTCAATTTAAAATAGATTTAAACTTAAAAACAATTTATCAATTTATTACGCTTGTGAGCAAATAATTTAATTAAATGAATGTTTTGAAAATTTATTCATTAAAAATTCAATGAAAATTAAAAATTGCATATTGAAAATTAAATACTTATGAAAATACTAATATGACATTTATTATGAGTAAGTAATATTAAAATGGGTCAATAATGTATAAAGATGTAAATATATAATGAAAAAAAAATATTATTGTGTGTAATAAATTACACACTTTTTATTATCTTTGTTTTCCTTGATGTTGAAAATAGGGGATTGAAAAGACTAAAATATGCTTGTATCCATTTTAGCCGGAGTGATAATCGGAATTGTAATGGGCATCCCGCCGGGTCCGGTTGCTGTAACGGCAATAAAGCTGGGATTGAACAAAGGACTTCGTCATGCTTTATCTGCCTCATTAGGTACAGGCTTAATGGACGTATTTTTCTGCCTCATCTCAATGTTTGCCGCTTCGGCAATCGTTTCACTGGTTACTAACTTTTTCAATGGATATCCTATTGTACTGCTCATTTTCCAGATTGTGGTTATTGTATCGGTTATCATTATTGGAATATACCAATTCCGAATCAGGGATGAAATCAAAAACACTGAAAATGATATAATAAAGCCAAAAAACAAATTCCTCGATAATCTTGCTCACAAAGGACCTTTTCTTCTTGGATTTGTCGTTGCTGTGTCAAATATAGCTAATCCCACTTTCCTTCCTTCTATGGCTTATGTTACGATGAACGTTCACAGTTTTGGTATTATTGAAGACACAGCTATAAACAATGTGATTTTTTCATTAGGTTTTGGCTTGGGAAATTTCCTCTGGCTGTATATAGTCTTGAGAATACTTACGCATTACCGCGAGAAGATGTCTCCACAGTTTATGGCACGTATTCACCAATTTGCAGGTTTCACTCTCATAGGATTCGGCACAATACTCGGTTTTAGGGCATTTATACATTGGGCAGAAGTATTGAAGTTCGCCCTCTTTTTCTAATTTATAATTTTGAATTCTTAATTTTAAATTGCTGATATTTATTGATACGAGCCGTTGGGGTAATTCATGAATTACCCCTACATATATTTCACCATTTCACCTTTGTATTCGGAAGCAATGAATTAACCTTTTCTTTTTCCTTGTCAGAGAATTTATTTTGTCTCAGGTTCAGGTGCTTCAGGTTGGTCAGCTTTGCAATATTATCAGGTAATTTTGATAAATTATTTCCCATCAAATCGAGATACTCGAGGTTAGTTAGTTTCTCAATGTTCTTCGGAACACTGCCAATGTTGTTTGAACTGAGAATCAGCCTTTTCAGCTTCTTTAAAGTAAAGATGCTTTCTGGTATTTTGCTTATGCCGTTGTCAGAATAATCCAGCAACTCAAGTTCCTGTAAATTGATAATACTTTTAGGAAGGCTCCTTATCCTATTTTGGAACAAATCCAGCTTCCGGAGGTTTGTCAGTTTACCGAGAGACTCAGGTAGCTTTGTTAAATTATTAATCATCAGCCCAAGTTCTCTCAGATTAACAAAAGTGCTTATAGTTTTCGGCAAGGCTCTTAATTCGCTGTTATCGAGGCTGAGATTATAAACTAATGTTGGATTCATCAATGCAGTATCCAAAGATGAATACACCTTGTCTTCATCTTTGACAACTGTGTCCTGCTGTGGATTTAGAGCAGGTAAAACAATTGAAGAATAAATAAATAATAAAATAATAAAAAAATACTTTTTCATATTTTAACCAGAGAATTATTTTCTAAAATATTACAATACTTAAAATTAATGAGATTTTTGTAAATAACAATATACTTTTGAACAGAAGTTAAATATATTTAAATCCACGTCAGGTTTAATTTCGACTGACAAAAACCGCATTAACTTCATCCAGTGAAAAATAATCAGGGTTATATACTTCTCCGTACCATTCAACCATCCTTTTATGTTCGGGGTGTTTATTATTACGCATTATTTCAATGAAATCATAATAACCGGGAACACCACCACAATCTTCAGGAGGGCAATTGCCTTCACCATTCAGACAATTTGGCAAAGATTGTTCTTTATCCCTGTCCAGAATTTTTTCGAGGACAATCTCATGTTCCCAAGTATCTCCAAAATCATAAGTATATATCATTTTCTGTCTTGGTGTGGTAAATATGTTATTTAGGAAGACCGTTTCAGCTATGAATGTTTGCTTTCTTTGTTTGAGAGCTGGCCACATAAAATCAACAGCAAATCCATCCTTATCGGTATCAATGAGGCAGAATTTATTTTCAAAACTAAATAGATGATAGTTTTCCCAGCCCATAATTATCTGAATAATATTATGGAATCTTTCAAAATCAATATCGTCAGGCACTAAAAAACGGCGCCAAATTTTTGGTTCGATATCAATTAATGAAATTTTAAATTGTAAGATTCTTCTTGGTCGAATTTCTTTTTTACCACGGTTTTTCATATTTGTTCCTTTCATCATTGGGCAGACACAAGGGCCTGACACTACATTTTAAATTTTACATTATCAATTTTCAATTCGTGTTTTATTATGGACAGACACGCAGGCCTGACCCTAAATTTTGCATTATTTTTGATTATCATAATGGGCAGAAAATTTTCTGCCCCTACATTTTACATTTTGTATTTTACATTTTAAATTTTACATTTTAAATTTTACATTTTGCATTTTGCATTTTACATTTTAAATTTTACATTTTAAATTTTAAATTTTGCATTTTGCATTTTACATTTTAAATTTTGCATTTTAAATTATCAATTATCAATTTTTTTAAATCTATTTATGTAATCAACAATCTCATCTACATATTCATCACCAGCATTTTCGGGGAACATCATACGTATTGTCTTATTACCCTGCGAACCCTTGATTGTGTATTTTGCCCTGACAATCACCTTGAAATACGGCTTTTCGAGAGAGTTTTCGTAAATCAGCTTTCCCATTTTACCAAGGTAGTCAATAAATTTCTTGTTGATAGGTGAATCAACAATAGCATCCCTGACATTCGTACTCTCGAAGCAGTCATTTATATTTTTTACTCTCAGAACTTTCATATCTCAACCGAAAATTAAATTCATTTGAGAAAAATGAGCGGTTTTGTCAGAGTTTTATTGTTGAATCTTCCAGAAACAAAATAAACACCTTCAGATAAATTAAAATCAGGCTCCCAGACAATCTGTCCCTTAGCTTTTATGATGCTCCTTCCGAACGAATCGAATATTTCAATATCTGCAAAAGCTTCTGTTTTGATGACACAGAAATCGCTGAAAGGGTTGGGAGAGATTTCAATATTAGTTTCATCATTTTCAATTTCAACTGCTCCAATAGGATAATATTCATATGCTCCAATATCAAATCCATTGCCATAAGGCCTTAAGTTATATTCAAAATCAAATATTGGCGCATCAGTGGGTGAACCTGCATCAATTGCCGGAGAACCAAGAATAATGTGAAAATTTTTAGCTGTTGTGTCAGTAAACATAGGGTCAGCTTCTACATAATCAGTTCCTCTTTCTTCATCGGGATAATCTCTGAAACCCCAGATTAAATTATGGTCAATTTCCATATTCGAAGGATTAATGCCTTCGTGTGCGATTTGAAATGAAAGATTATTACTACAAATATTATTTCTTACAATTATATTTGTCGCATCTCTATTGCTGTTTGCAATGCCACCACCCCATTCCTGTCCATTATTAACAACAGTATTGTTAATAATATAAACATCTTTTATGGGATGAACTTTTACTGTGGTGTCATCACCGTTATAAGATACATCAATTCCTAAGAATTTATTATCATAAAGAATATTATTGTAAACCCAAATATTTTCTAATAATCCGCCCATTTCAGAAGCAAGAACAACACCTGAATTGCAATTATGTACAACATTGTTATAGACATTAATATTAAATGTGTGCTTATCCCAGGCATCTACATAAATTCCTAATTTATTAATCACATCATATACAATATTTCTCTCAACTTCACCATTTCTTGAACCATCTTTAAAACACATCCCTTCCTTATAACATTTTGAAACAGAATTATCCCGGGTTTCAAAAGAGTCACATCCCGCAACAGTAAGACATTCCTGTGACATATTTGAACATGCATTATCAATTTTGTTACGGTAAATAATAATACTATTACTATTCCATGCTGCAATGCCTGAGGAGGCAGTGTTATAGGTGCTATTTGCAATTATTGTTATATTTCTTGACGAATCACACCAAAAGCCGGTTCCATTTGAATTAATTACTCTTAATCCTTCAATATGAATATTTTGTTGTCCAACAATATCGACTATTCCGCTCCAATAAACATCGAATCCTGTACCATCAATTATAGCAGTATCACCAGGATTACTTCTGATAATTAACAAGTCAGGTTTAGTATTTTTTAAAATAACATGTTCATTATATACACCTTCTTTGATATAAATATTATCCCCTCCGACAGCCACATCTGCTGCTTTCTGAATTGTTTTGAATGGTAATAATTCAGTACCGGTATTATTGTCATCACCCGAAGGTGAAACGTAGTAGTCTATGCAATTCAGGTTTGTGAAAGCTGTAATAACGAATAAGCTTACAAATACAAATAATTTTGTTTTCATATTGTCACCTGCCTGCTGATTTATTTGTAATTCATTTTTTCTCAGTTACCGCAATTTAATTCAGGGATTAATTTACAAAATCTTTTTTTCTTTTTTACTAAGTGAATTAATTATTTAATGAATTGAAATTATTTTAAAAATTTACGTCTGGAAATAATTAAAGAAAAAGATTATGAAGATAATAAACGACAGAATAACAATTAATCCCGAACAATGCGGCGGTCAGCCCTGCATTCGGGGTATGAGAATCAGGGTAAATGATATACTCGATTTATTGTCAGCCGGTTTGACTTTGAAGGAAATATTAACTGAATTACCCGACCTCGAGGCAGATGGTGCTAAATCTGCTATTTTATTTGCTCGGAACAGAATTAACCAATAATTCAAAACTTAAAATTAATCACTCAGAATTATAATTATCAATTATCAATTTTCAATTATTAATTTCATTTACCATCTCTTTCACATATCTCCCAATCGCAGGTGATGCAGTCAATCCCGGGGATTCGATGCCGACAAGATTGATGAAGTTGTCTAATCCCTTATCGGACTCATTCTTGATGATGAAATCAATTAATCCTTCACCGGGCTTTTGACGAGTAGGATAAAATCCCGCAATATCCGGTTGAATGTCTTCGATTTTAAGAAAAGGAAGAAACTGTCTTGCTGAATTGAAGAAATTCTCTCTGTAACTATCGTCAACATTATAATCAGTTTCCTCAGTCCAGTAGAAATGAGGTCCCAGCCTCATTCCGCCGCCAAGGTCGGGTGTGGTATGAATACCTACGTGACCGTGAATAGGAGGAACAGGGTAAATCAACATCTTCGGAAATTTTTCTATGCCATGCTTAACACGGAAGTAGATACCCTTGCAAAGCTGAATCCTGTAGCCTGCTTCGTCCTGATTAATTCCCGCGAGTTCGGAAATGTTTCCCGATTCCAATCCTGCACAATTCATCAGTATTCGTGTTTGGAATTTCCCCGTATCTCCTCTTCTGTCCTTGTAACCGATAATGTAGCCGTCGCCGGATTTATCAATAGAAACAACATCAATACCATAGATGACATTAGCACCATTCTCGATTGCCATAGCTTCGTAATGCCTCATAAGACTGTGCGAGTCAACAATCCCGGATGTAGGACAAAGTATGGCAGCCCTTGCCTCGACGCTTGGCTCCAGCTTTTTTACTTCATCTTTTGAAATGATTTTAACGGCTTTTGCACCATTGTTCATTGCAGTGTTCAGCAGTTCAGGGAGCTGTACTTCTTCCTCTTCACTAACAGCGACAATCAGCTTTCCTGTGTTTCGGTGAGGAATGTTGTACTTTTTACAAAGCTCATACATAAGTTCATTGCCTTCGAGACAGAGCTTTCCCTTTAGTGAATTTCGCGGATAGTAAATGCTTGCATGTATAACCTCGCTGTTGCGGCTGGAAGTCTCCTGTCCGAATGACTCATTACGTTCGACAACGAAAACATTTCGGCTTTTGTCAGATACATTTGCCGCTATTGCAAGCCCGACAACACCGGCACCGATAATGGTAATATCAACTTTTTCCAATTTGATTTTTTCTATTTTATATTATTAAGTGTCGAAATTAAAAAATTTTGGGGATTATTTAATCAAACTCTTGAACAATCTCGAAAGAATAAATATATATTCACCACTCGTAATAATGTTACCATGAGCGAAGTCGAAGGGCCATAATTCGTAATTGATTTTATGTAATCCCTAAGAGATAAGAGTGGTATAGGAGTTTCGTATGTTACAGATATGTAAACTCTATGCGAAAATTTTAATTTTTTATCTAAATAATATATACCGGAAATATGTAATTAAATAACAATCCACTAATCCCATTTAATAAGGGGCAATAGTGATAGCCTTTTAACTTTATTGAAATTATTATAAATGTTTTGGTAAATTAGATTAAATTCATATTTTTGAATTAACCAATTGGTTAAATTGTTTGGTTAATTTTAAAAAAATTAGAATGAGAACAATTCTATTTATAATAAAAAAGGAGTTCATCCAGATTTTTCGGAATAAGCAAATGCTCCCGATTATTTTCCTTCTGCCTTTATTTCAATTGCTGGTACTCGTTCATGCCGCTACATTCGAAATCAAAAAGGTTGACATGGTTGTAATGAACATGGACAACGGCAGTTTTTCAAGGTCTCTGATTAACAAATTCGTCTCTACTAATTATTTTAAATATGTAGGAAGCAGTTATTCCGATGAGAGTGTAAAAAATGATTTGGCTGTCAACAAGGCAAGAATGGCCTTGATAATACCCCAGCATTTTGAAAAGAATTTGCTCAACACCGGAAAAGGGAAAGTACAATTTATCATTAATGCCGAAGACGGAGCCGCTGCTGCGGTTATTCAGTCTTACGCATCATCAATTGTGTTCGGCTTCAATCAGGATATTATAGCAGATTTCAAATACAACCTCATGCGTTCTAATTTCAGCATGATTAATACAATCGTAAGATACTGGTACAATCCGGAGCTTGACTACAAACATTATATGGTGCCCGGGATTCTCGTTCTGCTTGTTACTGTCGTCGGGATGTTTCTTTCGAGTATGAATATAGTCAGGGAAAAAGAAATAGGTACAATAGAACAATTAAACGTTACACCAATCAAGAAAAGACATTTTATAATCGGAAAACTGCTCCCGTTCTGGTTTCTCGCAAACTTTGAACTCGCATTGGGATTGGTCATAGCAAAACTTATCTTTGACGTTCCGATTTTAGGAAACATTTTTCTCATATTCTTTCTTGCTTCGACCTACCTTCTTGTCATTCAAGCTATCGGATTATTTATCTCGACAATAGCTGAAACCCAGCAACAGGCATTATTTCTCTCATGGTTCTTTATGGTCTTGTTTATGCTGATGAGCGGATTATTCACACCCATTGACAGCATGCCCGGCTGGGCGCAAATCATCACATTATTTAATCCTGTTGCCCATTTCATTGAAATAATGAGAAGAGTTCTCCTCAAAGGCTCGGGATTCTTTGAGGTGCAAAAGCAGTTCTGGATGCTCTTTGGTTTAGCTCTTCTAATGATTAGCCTCTCGACCTGGAGATACAGGAAAACTACAGGGTAGTTTTTAATGAATAGTGAATAACGAATAGTGAATAATTTCCTGAATTTTCAATTCACAATTAATAATTAACAATTAAATTTTTGTGCTGTCCTAAATAGCGTTGACTTTTGAATCAACAAAAAGGAGGAAAAACTATGGACAGCAGTAAGAAAAAGAGTAAACACCTATATTATCCTCG
>MHAY01000055.1 GCA_001804705.1 Ignavibacteria bacterium RIFOXYC2_FULL_35_21 | reverse complement strand
ATACTGTTTTACCCGAACAAGCAATAGAAATTGACCTGAACAACAGAATATCTATAGTTGAAGTATTAAGAGATAATCAGAAAATAATTAATCGGTTAATCTGTACCTGGTAAAAGAAAAATAATTGTGAACAGATTAAAATTTGTGTCTCTAGATTTTTTTCTCGGACTGGTTCGTACAAATTTTTTGGACTTCAAGGTTTATACTTAGGTCTTTATATCATATATATCAAAAATAATACAACACCTATAAAGAGAAATATCAAGATAAAATTTCTCTTTAAAAACTTTAACAACCAATATAATGGTTTAATTATTTCATTTCCATCAATAATCTGGTTAGTTGGAGATAAGAGATAATCTTTAATAACTGAATGAGGTGTATCTTCTACCCTATTTCCCCAGTTTTTATTAGGTTGAGGTCCCATTACAAATTCAAGTGTTCCACCAGCCATAATATCATCATGTGTGATATAACATTTTGTATAATTTTCTCCGTTGAGTTTTGCAGATTGAATATAAATATTATTTTGTGAAACATTTTCAGTTTCGACAGTAAAATGATTCCCATTTTCTAAATTGATAGTTACTTTGTTAAATAATGGCGAGCCAATTGCATATTCTTTCTGTCCGGGACATATAGGGTAAAAGCCCATTGCACTGAATACATACCATGCTGACATCTGCCCACAATCCTCGTTTCCGATTAATCCGTCAGGTTTATTTTTATAAAAATCATCCAATATTTTTCTTACATATTTTTGTGTTTTCCAAGGCTTACCGATATAATTATACAGATATGTGGCATGATGACTCGGCTCATTGCCATGTGCGTACTGCCCTATTAATCCCGAAATATCAGGCAATTTATTGCCGGTCATTTTTGATTTTGTTGTAAATAATTCATCTAATTTTGTCTCGAATTTTTCAGAACCTCCTATCATTGATATATAAGTTTGGATGTCCTGTGGAACATTAAAATTATATTGCCAGCAATTAGCTTCTGTATAATTCCTGTTAACTTCATTAGGGTCAAATAGTGTGTACCATCTGCAATTATTTCTTGCTCTTAAAAATCCTGTCTTGAAATCAAACAAAAATTTATAAGATTGTGCTCTTTGAATAAATCTTTTATATTCTTTTGCATTACCCATTAATTTTGCCATTTGAGCTATGCACCAGTCATCGTAGGCATATTCTATGGTTTTTGAAACTGATGCTTCTTCATCATTATAACTAATAAAATGATTTTTCTTGTAAGATGCTAATCCAAAAAGATTTGTATCGGCACTCTTTCTGATTGCATTGAATGCAAGCTCAATATCATAGCTCCTTATGCCTTTTATGTAAGCATCAACGATAACAGGTACGGCATGATAACCAATCATACTAAAAGTTTCATTTGAAGCCAATTCCCAAACTGGTAATAATTCTCCTTCCTGATACTGCCGAAGAAAAGTATTAATAAAATCATTTGTTCTTTTAGTATCAATAATGGTTAATAATGGATGTTCAGCACGGTATGTGTCCCACAGTGAAAACACTGTATAATAATCAAATTTATTTGTTTGATGGATTTTTTTATCTCTCCCCAAGTATCTTCCATCAACATCCGAAAAAATATTCGGGGCAAGCATTGTATGATAAAGAGCAGTATAAAAAGTAATTTTTTGCTCTTTTGTTCCACCTTCAACCTTAATTTTACTGAGTTCTTTTTCCCATTCAGCTTTTGCTTTTAGTTTGATTTCATCAAATGAAAAACTCATTGATTCTTTTTGAAGGTTTTTAATTGCTCCATTTATATCAACACCTGAAATACCAACTCTTGTATAAATTATACTATCATATTGAGTATTGAATGTAAAAGATGATTTTATGTTTCTTCCATTAGCTGATTTAATTTTACCATTACTTTTATTATTTAATTCAATTATATGTTTATAAAACGGTTTAGAAAAAACAATAATAAAAAATACTCTCTGGTCTTTTGCCCAGCCCTTTGAACGCCTGAAACCCACAACAGTACTGTCGTTTATTATTTCTATTTGGGAATCCAAAATAGTATCTCTGTGATTCAAATCAATCAAAATACTTGCGTTTAATGTTTTAGGAAAAGTGTATTTATGTATCCCAGTTCTTTTAGTAGCAGTTAATTCAACTTTTACATTATATTTATCGAGTATTACAGAGTAATACCCGGGTTGAGTAATTTCATTTTTCTTTTGAAACGAAGAGCAGTATATCCGATTGTTAAATTGTAATCTGCCTATAGTCGGCATTAACAAGATATCGCAATAATCAGATAAACCTGTACCACTCAGATGTGTATGAGAAAAACCATATATAATAGTATCGGTAAAATGATATCCTGAAGCTGCATCCCAACCTGTCAATCTTGTGTCAGGACTAAGCTGTACCATCCCAAACGGCAAACTAACACCGGGATATGTGTGCCCATGCCCTCCAGTTCCGATAAACGGATTAACATAGTCAGACAAATTTTCCTTGTTCTCTTTCTTATTATTAGCAAACGAAAAAGAGAACAAAAAAATTATCAATGTAAAAATGTAAAAGGATTTTTTCATAATTAATCTAAAATATGAAAATCATTGTTATTTAATAAAAAAATATTCCTTGAACTTTATAATAAATAATTTCATATTTGTTATAAATAAAAATAGTTAATAAAAACAAAATAATTTATTAACTAATACTAATTTCATAATTATTGCTTAATTTGTATTTTATAAATTGACTTAAAATTTAAGGATTACAAAGTGCATAAATACATTCTCATGCTTCATGTCATATCAGCAACAGTCTGGGCAGGCGGACATCTGATTTTGTCATTAACAGTATTACCACGGGTTTTAAAAACAAAAAATGTTAGCGAATTGCTACACTTTGAATCCGGTTTTGAAAAGGTCGGCATACCATCGCTAATAATTCAAGTAATAACAGGAATTTGGCTTGCCTATGATTTTGTACCCGATGTAGAAAGCTGGTTCCTGCCGCATGACCATATGTCTCACCTGGTTACTATTAAATTATTTCTATTATTGACTACAATTGGATTGGCAATTCATGCACGTTTTAAAATCATACCAAATCTCAACGAGAATAATTTAAAGAAACTTTCTTATCATATTATTCCTGTAACAATTATCGCCGTCTTATTTGTAATAGTCGGAGTTTCGTTCAGAACGGGCGGACTGTTCTAGAAACACGGATGTCGAATAAGGGATGTATGATAGAAAGTAAATGAATTAAAATTGAAATAAAATCTTTTCATTAAGGATACACTTAATCTTGTTAAATTGCAAACTTGTTTTTTGTAAAATTTTGAATGTTTAATGATTGATTTAACTGCATCTGTTTTTAGCTTAATCCAAAATACTAATTTGAATTGGAACGGCGATATAATTGATTTAATCCTTCACGTTGATAAATACCTTGGTCAAATAATCAACCATTATGGCTTCTGGACTTATCTCATACTCTTCGTAGTTGTATTCTGCGAGACAGGATTAGTGGTAACACCATTTCTTCCGGGAGACTCATTGTTATTTGCAGCAGGTTCATTCGCAGCAATCGGTGTGTTAAATCCATTTATGCTTTTCGTATCAATATCTATTGCCGCAATACTTGGCGATACTGTTAATTATTGGATGGGGCATTATGTAGGGCCTCGAGTCTTCAAAGAGAAGGTAAGGTTCCTGAAAAGAGAATATCTCGAACGAACGCACAGCTTTTATGAAAAACACGGCGGTAAGACTATCATACTTGCACGCTTCATTCCTATCATAAGAACTTTCGCTCCTTTCGTTGCAGGTATTGGTGCAATGACTTATGGAAAATTTATTTCATACAACGTTATCGGAGGTATTGTATGGGTTGCTTTGTTTGTTTATTCAGGTTATTTCTTCGGAACATTGCTGGTTGTAAAAAACAATTTCAGTTTGGTAATTATTGTAATTATAATTTTATCAATAGTTCCTATAGTTATTGAATTATTGAAGAAGAGAAAAAAATAGCACTTTATTTAATAATTTAATTTTAAATAAATATATTTATACTTCGTCAAAATTTTTAACTTAAGGAGTATATTTTGAATAAATTAAATTATAGAGTAATATTTAGGAAAGAACCGGAAGGTGGGTTTACAGCTATAGTACCATCGTTACCGGGATGTATCACCTATGGCGATAATCTTGATGAAGCTGTTTCAATGGTAAAGGAAGCAATTGAACTTTATGTTGAAAGTTTAGAAGCACACGGAGAAAATATACCAATTCAATAGAACAAAAATTCTAAAAAAAATTAGTTTTCAATTCAAAATTCAAAATTCAACACTCAAAATATTTTTAATCACCCGACAAATCCAATTGCCAAATGAAATTCATTGCGAATGAGTATTTGCCTGCCAACTGGCGGCTGTTGTAGTACCTGTAAAGCGGATAATCAAACAGGGCTGAAACGAATACATCACCGAATGAAAAGTTGAGTTGCGGCGATATGAAAAATAATATGCCTCCTGAATTTGAAATTTCCTTAATCTCTTCATCATTTTTTTCTCTCTCTGTGTCCTTATCTTTAATTTCGTTTCTTAATTGCAGAATTCCAATTAGATTCGGGATAATCTTTTTTGTTACAAAGAGTGATGTATTGTATATATTTCCATACTTGTAATCATAATCATTTTCGTTTCTTCCGTTAATCTCTATTCTGTGAACCAGAAAGAGATGAGTCGTAGCCTCGGAAAAACCTTTATGAAAAAACAATTGAGCTACGGCACCGAAAGCACCGGGTGTAGGCTGAACATCCCTTGGAAGTGTAACACCTTTTTGCTCTTGCGGAGTGGTAGAAAAAGGGATTTTCACACCCGCTCCGGCAGTAAATTCAAACTCAGATTCATTATCATTAAATATATTATACTTTCCCATCAACACTGCAGAAGATAGTCCCGATGTTTCTTTAACTCCGTTTACACCATAATCCTGCACCTTGTTGACGAAGTATCCAAGCTCTGTTCCGATTGTCAGGTCTGAAGTCAGTCCATAGTCTGCAAGCAAGCCTGAATAACTAGAGTAAGCCTGCTTTACTAATACTTCACCCGGGTAGCATGCATCACCCTGATAATATTGGTTGCCGTAGCCGTAGCGGTAAAAAAGTGTGGCTCTTATATTATTTTCCGGAACGATGCCGATGTTCGTTGTGCCACCAACAGGTGAGCCGACTGAACAGCATTGGGCTGATGCTTCGTTGAGCAAAGACAGTGAAATGAAAAAAATAATTATGTATTTCATTGCGGATTTATTTGAATATAAATGTCTTTCGATTCGGAATTGCCGGATGCATCCGAAACGGTGCATGTTACCCTGACTCTTGTTGAATGGCAGATGCTGAATTTTACATCAGGCCCGTCGTCGAAAATTGCACCTTCGGAGCAAGACCATCCATAGGTTAAATTCTCTCCGGTAGCAGTTGCTGTGATGTCGGTAACTTCATTGATTGCAATTTCGGACTTAGTTGCAGTAAGGGAAACAAAAGTAAAGGTCTTAGGATTTAAGACATTTTCCTCTTTTTTACAGCTTACTAAAGTAAGCATAGCAAGTAAAGCGAAAAGTAATGTAAATTTTTTCATGTTATTTCCTTAATAATATCATTAACATTCATTAACAAATTAAATAAAACTAAATGAAAAAAGCAAGGAAAAATAATTAACAATTTATAAGTCATAAGTCATTAGTCGTTAGTCGTTAGTTTTATTTTTGACTTTCGACTGTTGACTTTCGACTGTTGACAGTTGACTTTTATGAAATAATATAACAATTCTATCGCATAACGATTATATGTTAGTAAAAATGAAACATCAAAACCACCTTTTTCCCGTAGGGAATAAATATTAGTATCAGCGAGTCTCACAGAGTTTTGCACAGTGTTTCACCGAGAAATTTGATTAGATTTAGCCAAAATTGAGCAGATTTGTGCATCCGGAGCAGGTTTTAATCAATTACGAATTATGAATAATGCCATTTGGCACATAGTGTCATGTGACCAAATAAAATTATAAAAAAAACCGGAAAAATCAAAATGGTAGTTCATCAGGATACT
>MHAY01000054.1 GCA_001804705.1 Ignavibacteria bacterium RIFOXYC2_FULL_35_21 | reverse complement strand
CTTTGGGATAATTCCAGGCATTTTTCATTGCCTGTATCTTATACATAATTTTTCTAATGAAAAATCTGGGATAATACAGCTCTGAAGCCAAATTTGAAGTATTTATCTCATAAGTTATTTCATTTCCATTATCTGATTTCTTAAAAATATCAGTGATTATTTTCTCACCTAAATTATTGAAGATTTCAATTTTTGAATTATCCGGATTGATATTTGAAATTAATTTTAAATAACATTTTTCAGAGGATGGATTGGGATATAGGTTACTTGATATTTCTTCCTCTGAAAATGGAACATTATCATAGTCATTTGTATATAAATAAGTATAACCAGTTTGTTCAGTAATTGCCATTAAAGAATTTTCTTTAAAATATTCCATATCAACGAATATATCATTAACTGTAGGATATTCTGGACTATCATCAAAAAACCATGTATTACCACCATCATTTGTTCGCCAAAAGCACCAATTATAATTTAGAGCTACACCTTTTAAATTATTATAAAAACTTGTTTTCCAAAGGCTTGCGCTTTCACTAAAATGAGAATCTAATACTACTTTCCAATTTTTACATCCATCATCTGTTACCAATACAGCATCTCTAGGCCTATAATGTCCATTAATAATAACATTACCACCAACGGCTATACCTCTATTCCTATTAAAAAAATGCAATCTACTAACTCTGCAAGGTAAATTATGAAAAACTTCCCAGCTCTTCCCATTATCCTGTGAATACAATATATAATCCTTGAACTCTTTTTTATAAGCTATCATTATAATAATACTATCTTCAGGTATCATTACATCAAGAAAAACTTCCGGGAATAGACTATCAGGTATTATTACTCTAACACTATCCCAATTCTCACCACCATCAAATGTTAAAAACAATTGATAATAGCTTATTGCAGCACCAAATTTATTATTAAACATTTGTAAATCGAGCAATTCCCATTCAGTTGGTAATTTATACTTACTCCATGTTTCACAATTATCCGTCGAACGCCATATATACCCAGAGTCACAAGCGATTATGCATAAAGAAGTATCAGGATATGATAAACACATTGCTTTTGGTGGCTTATATACAGTATATTTATTTCCTATACTATCCACATAAAAAATAGCAGTATCCTTTAAAGTTGTCACCCAGGTTCTACCTCCATCATGAGATACACGGTTCCAGGGGTAACGAGTATTTAAATTTCCAATAGTTATACAATTAATTGAATCTGAACATTGTAAATCAACAAATTTGTAAGCAATTTTTGTCCCATTATATTTTTCTGCTACAGAATCAATTGGAATCCATTTATATTCTTGTGAAATTAATGTATTAAAACTGATAAATGCAAAGAATATATATAATGAATAATTCAACATAAGAAATTATCCGAATTTTATTACTTTAATTTAAAAATTAATACTAAATTATTTGATAATATTTAATAATCCTTTATTAATTAAATTTCCATTAAATAAAAATCTATATGAATAGATACCTGATGGAAACAGCTTTGCATCAACATTTATTAACATTTCATATCCGGATTTTGAATAAGATTGTCTTTTATAAATTCTACCAAAAATATCCAATATTTCAAAATCTAAATTACCAATATAAGATGAATTCAAATGTATTATTGTCCCATCATCTACCGGATTTGGACTAATATATGAAATAAAATTATATGAATTAATATTGTTTTCATTTACATTATTTGGATGTTTATTTAATAATCCTGGTACATCGATATTACATACAGAAGCGCATAAATGAGTATGTATTGGGTCACAAAATTGATAATTTTCCCCGATTCTGTCAATTAATACCGGTTGAAAATTTGGTAAATTACACATTCTATATACAGAATAACAACAAAATTCAGGCCAACAAGGATCAAAGACAATATTTCAATAAACTCACCCCAGCATGATGTATTTATTACCCTGAAATATTCAAAACAATCGCCATATGGTAAATATCTTTGTGCGGCATTCATGAGCATCCAACCCAGAGCTACTCCATAAAGGCCGCTGAAATTACTATAACATCCATTACAGTTTGAATTGGTAGGTTCAACTTTAATCAATTGAAGATCATAATATTCTGGTTGACATTGACTGCCTACGGTTGGACTTCTATATTTATATGTGATATTAACTTTGCAACCCGGGCAGTCAGCTATTTCAATACCATTTTCAGTTTTTTGTTCCCAATTCGACATTTCATTACAAGGCATATCGCATAATAAGTTTGTGATGTTTGTGAATGGGAAATCATTACATATTTGAGTAGAACATGCTTCTTCAGGTGGTGTTCCACATCTACCTCCAACAATTTCGGTTGGATCTGGGTAATAACCTATAGGTTCTAAATCCAAAAATTCATAATTATTATACTCATCAAAAGATACAACATATGGATATGAACAACAATTGATTTTGCATGTTTCATTGTTGGGTGGACCATAAACACATTTTCCCGGCACGTCAAGATAAATAGTATATGCCTTAAGAATTATAATATAATTCAAAAACAATATAACGGGGGGGGCAATATTAGTCAATAGTATAAACTATGATTTTTTTGTCGTTATTAATACTACACTCCTACAACCGATTAGCTATCAGTAATTCAACACATAAGGATTACCTTCTCATAATTATTAATTAAATTTGTAATGATTAAATGTTTTAATTCGTCTTTATTTATTATTAATTAGTAATTAATATGAAACAGTATCAGGCATCAATACAAATAACATTAAAAAAAGGAATTTTGGACGTTCAGGGCAAGGCTGTTGAGAATGCCCTTCATGCAATTGAATTTCCAATGTTAAGCAATCTAAGAATAGGGAAATATGTTGAGATGATTGTTGAGGCAGATGATAAAGAAAAGGCTACTGCCTCAGTAATTGATGCATGTAATAAATTGGTGGCGAATCCTATTATCGAGGATTTCAAAATAAATTTAACGGAAATCGAAAGTCAATAGTCGAAAGTGGTAAGTCGAAAGCCGGAAGTGGAAAGTAGTAAATCAAAATGGAAATAATTATTATTTCAAATGAATACCGTCTTACGACTAACGACTAACGACTGACGACTTTCAACTAAGAAATTTTGAATTGTTAATTGTGAATTGTGAATTGAATATGAAATTTGGTATAGTTGTTTTTCCCGGCTCAAATTGCGACCATGACGCATACTTTGCAACCAAGAAAAATGCAAAGCAGGAGGCTGTATTTCTATGGCACAAAGATACATCAATACCTTCTGATATAGATTGCGTAATACTTCCCGGCGGATTCTCCTACGGCGATTATTTACGTTGTGGTGCTATTGCAAGATTTTCCCCGATCATGAATGAAGTCATATCTTTTGCTAACAAAGGCGGATATGTCTTGGGTATTTGCAATGGCTTTCAAACACTGACAGAAGCAGGTTTATTACCCGGAACACTACTAAGAAATAAGTCCCTGAATTTTGTATGTGCCGATGTAAATTTAAAAGTAATGAATAACTCAAACATTTTTACATCGAAGATAAAAACCGGTGATGTATTGAGAATACCTATTGCACATGGTGAAGGAAATTACTTTGCTGATGATAATACTATAGCAGAATTAGAGTCAAATAATCAAATAACATTCAAGTATTGCGATAATGAAGGCAATTTTACCGAATTAAGCAATCCGAATGGTTCTATGAATAACATTGCCGGTATAATCAACAAAGAAAGGAATATTTTGGGTATGATGCCTCATCCCGAAAGATATTCCGACAAACAGCTTGGATGCAACGATGGAATAAAGATATTTGAATCAATTGCTGATTCACTAAAATAGTTTTTATTAATAATAATTTGTTATATTCTAAATTATAGTTTAATTCGTAATTCATAATTCGTAATTCGTAATTAATAAGTGGGTGATATATGTTCGGACTACCCGGTGGCTGGGAATGGATTTTAATCCTGATAATCATTATTCTTCTTTTTGGCGCGAAGAAAATACCTGAACTTATGCGTGGACTCGGTTCCGGCGTGAAGGAGTTCAAGAAAGCTTCAAACGTTGAAGAAGACAAGGAAAACAACAAGCTTAAAGAAGACAACCAAAAGTAGGTTGATTAGTGTTAAGTGTTGAGTTTTAAGTGTTGACTTGTGCTGTCCTAAATAACGTTGACTTTTGAATCAACAAAAAGGAGGTAAAAATATGGACAGCAGTAAGAATAAGAGTAAACAACTTTATTATCCAAGGCAAAGAAGGATATTCAACACAGAATTAAAGAGGAGATTAGTCGAAGAAATTGAGTATAAGAAATTAAAGGTGAGAGATGTTGTAAATTTGTATCGGGTTTCAGCTACAAGTGTACATATGTGGATAAATATAAACTCTACATTTAATAGAAAGGGTGTAACTATGGTTGTGGAAGCAGATAGCAAAGATACAAAGTTTGATAAATTATTAAAGTATATTGCTGAATTGGAGCAAACACTGGGCAAGAAGCAGTTGGAAATAGATTATTTGAACAAGGTAGTAGATATATGCAGTGATGATCTCGGATATGATGTAAAAAAAAAGAATATCACTATGCAATTGAGTGGTTCAGAATGAATACAACCAGGCATCATCACAAACTTGAAAACTTATATGAGATAGCAGGGTTCACTAAGCAAGCCCATAAGCAATACATGAAGCGAAGGGAAAATGATGAACAAGTAGCTGCACTAAGGAGCTTGAAGATATTCCAATGAACGAAAGAAAAGAAATGACAATATTTTCAGTACCAAAAAAGTATGGGTTACAACATACATTATTCAATTAATTTGGTCAACGTATTTCAGGACAAGACAAATGATAAGAAGTCATAAGTCAACAGTAGAAAGTCAACAGTCAAAGGTTAAAAGTTAATTGCGACTAACGACTGGCGACTTGCAACTAATGAATTGTTAATTGTAAATTTTTAATTGTTAATTCTTAATTAAAATATGTTCGACATAGGCGGTGGTGAATTATTACTTATTGTACTTGCTGTAATTGTTTTCTTCGGTCCGAAAAAAATTCCCGAAGTAGCAAATATGGTAGGCAAAGGTATGCGTAAAGTCCGCCAGGCACAAGCCCAATTCCAAAGCCAGATTTCCGCACTTGAACAAGAAGTCAGAAACACTGCTGATTTTGATGATGAAAAAACAAACCAAAAAGATGGTAATTTAAAGCCAACAAATTCTATTGACTATACATCCGACGATAATAAATTTAGTGGTTAAATACTTATAAAACAAATAATTATTCGGTTTATTTGATATTATTTAAAAGTAAATTCTTCTATCTACTTATAATAATTAATAAATGAAAAAAAGATTTTTCGTTATCATTAATCCAAATGCTGGTAAAAAGAAAGCACAAAAGGACTGGGTTATATTATCTAACCTATTGACTAACAACGGTTTTCAATTTGAATTTGGTTTCACAAGCGGAAGGCTTGATGCATTAAACCTTGCTTTAAATGCAATAGCCAACGGGGTAAGAGATATCTTAGCTATTGGCGGAGATGGAACATTCAATGAAATTGTAAATGCTATCATCTCTCAGAAAATTTGCCCTTCAACCGATATTACAATTGGATTATTCGGCATTGGCACAGGAAACGATTGGTGCAGAACTTTGAAAATTCCAGGCGATTATAATCAAGCTCTCGAAATTATAAAATCAGGTAATACTTTTTTGCAGGATGTCGGTATAGCCCACTTTGAAAATGAAAGTAAAAAATCGTCAAGATACTTTGCTAATGTAGCAGGGATGGGATTCGATGCCACTGTTGCAAAAAAAGTAAATGACGACAAAGACAGCAACCGCTCAGGTAAAATTTTATACCTAAAAAACCTATTTACATGCCTTTTAAAATCGAAAATAGTTAACTGTGAAATCAAGATAGACGAAGAAAAAATTAATGCCGAGATTTTCAGCATGAGTGTCGGTATAGGCAAATACAACGGCGGAGGAATGATGCAACTACCAAATGCTGTGCCTGACGATGGTCTCCTCGATATTACACTAATTAAAAAAATCAGCAAATTTGATGTAATGAAACAAACGAAAAATCTGTATGACGGTACATTTATCAAACATCCGAGTGTGGCATTATATCAGGGAAAAAAAGTCGAAATAACATCAGATACACCTATTAATTTGGAATTGGACGGAGAATCTGTCGGTCACTCCCCTATCAGTTTTGAAATCCTTCCGAATGCACTGAAAGTTTTCATTCCTTAGATTTATTTCAAAAAATAAATTTTGATTTAATTAATATTTTATTTAGTTTACAAAAAATATTAATTATTACTTTTATTCCTGCTAATAAATTTTCTTTTTTGAATTAGAAACATAAGTGTAGGGGCAGATTCAAGTTCTGCTGTGTTAGGCCTGATTAAATTGTCGTAAAATCAACATGTATCCTAATACTTTCTGATTTAAGGAAGAAGAATGAAATTAATATTAACAGGGGTGTATTATGAAAGCATGTTACAAGGTAATAATTCAATTGTTATTAGTTGTTTTTCTTTTCGCTTTACATTTACAGGCTCAGAGCTTTAAAATTGTTTTATCAAGCAACTCATTAGAACCACCTGGAATCTATGGAACAAACTCATTAAATACAGGAAGCTTTTCTTATGCTTATAACAGCTATTACCTGAACAATGTTTATTATGCTTCTTATCCCGTTTATTCGCGAAATTCTGATATATTTGTCAGATTCGAGACTAATGCACAGGGAACAAAACTAATTGTAAGAAAAGCAACTGACGGTCAATTTTTAAATGAATATGATATAACGGGATATAATCCGCAATGGATTGGCAGTTCGGGAAAATTATATTATGAAAAACCACCTGTTAATGGTGTAACTGAATGCAGGTCTATTGATATTGTTTCCGGTGCAGATACAAAAATCGGGGAATTGAAAGACCAGTATTATCCTTCATCTGACCCTGCACTCGGAGCCGGAGCATTAAGTCCCGACGGAAAAAAAATTGCATATTTAAAAGGAATATCCATATACATATATACCCTTTCAACCGGGGAAGAGATACCTTTGGTTAAACCTGATGAAAATAACAAAGTAGATGACAGCCTTGAATTAAAGGTAAAACTCGTCGCTGGTCCTGCCGCACCTATGACTATAAGACATTTAAGCTGGTCAAAAGATGGAGAATTAATAGCCTGTTTTGGGACTGTCAGTTTTCAAAGACCCTATCCGACAGACACCACCAGATTCTATACAATCGGCAGGCAAGGCATTTTGGTTGCGAATACATCTTCAGGCGAAGTAAGAACAATTTATGAAACTCTGAATTACTCATTTGAACATCCTGAGAACTTTTTCTTTTCTCCTTCGGGAAGGACATTGGCATTTAATGTCATAGTTAACAATAAACCTCATATTTTCATGGCAAATCCCAAAAGAAGCAATTCTGGCAGGGATAGAGGTGCCGGCAGAATCATAGCAGGTTTTCCGTCCAAACAATACTGGGCATTGAATCCATGGTCATCGGATGGAGGGAAATTACTTTATCAAAATGATGATGACGGAACATTGGGATACACCCGTGAATGTTCAGACGGACAAATTATTATGAATAAAGATGTGAAAAAAATATATATACAGGATGCTCAGTGGGCTGATGTTATTGCAAGTAAAAAACCATACTCTATCACCCTTCTTGATATTAATAACAATCCAATAGCTGAAAAATTATTTTATCTATATTTGAATGGCTGTAAGATTGATTCAGTCACAACAGATGCTGCAGGTAAATTTAGTCTGTCAGCTTATGCCGAGGACACAATTAAAGTTGAACATTTTCCGACATACCGAACTGCTGTAAAACCGGGACATGATTCCTGTGCCGGCGATACAATGTCTTACATTGTACTCGATAACGGTAAATTCGATGGAATAGGAAATTTATCTTTTTTCGAGCTTGGTGCCGATATGAATCCTACATTAATTGTTGACCATACGACAATTAAATTCAATTTAATTATTTCCTTGGAATGGGATGCCAAGCGTGAATATATTGATAGTCTTGCAAGTTGGTTGAAGGAATTATCTAATTATTATTATGATGTTTCTGACGGACAATTATGCTTCCATCAAATTGACATATATGACAATAGCCAGAAATGGGATGAATGCGATATTAGAGTATTTGCAGACAACATGGTCTGGCCTGCAGCGAATGTTAACGGTATAATATTCAATCATTCCGAATCAAATGTCAGACTGCCCCGTAAATGGTACGGTAATTCAGATAATACAAGATACTTTACTGCTCAAAACGACTGGCTCACAAAATTAAATGACTTTCATTGGACAACAATCGGGCATGAGCTAGGGCATTATATGTTAGGTTTTTATGATGAATATGTATATGTCGGAAGTGATGGCTCGGGTTTACCTGCAAACTATAATTACGGATATATGAAAAGTCAATATCCTGGTTCAGGAGACTGGGCATCCGAAATGTCTAACGCAAAGAGATATCCCAATAATATCTATAAAATCACTGCACAATGGGTATATAATAGAGGAGACTGTTGGAAAGATTTTGAGTCCGATTATGAAAACACATATAATGGTGTTTTCTGCCCTATCATTATACCTTCAGAAAGAATAATTAGCGGGGGTTTAGATTATTTGCCCGGACCAATTATGAATGTCGGGAAGGAACTCATTACTAATATTTATGATAAAAATACTGGGGCTGGGGATGTTGATATTGTTGTAAAAGATCCTTCAGGGATTGTTTTATCACATACTACTATTGACTTATACAAACCCAAATTAACTTTGAGACAAGGAATGAATACTTATGATGGTTCATTCAAAGTAATCGGCGCAAATGTTGATGATAAAATGAGAATGATTGATGTTGATAAAACCACAGGGATGACTTATGAAAAAATAGAAATAGTCACAAGTGTATTGGGTGCAGAAAGAAAACAGGAACAAACATTAATTGATGATGCAATTGAAATTCTTATGAGAGAGGTCAATGGAATCTTTAACCAGGTTAATACATGGGAATTTGATGAGAATGCTAACCTGATGTTCAAATCTTATGTGAATAAGGAATTTTCACAATCCCCAAAACTTGAAATACCTACTGGACAGGATTTGCCTGAAACCAAAGATTTGACTTATGACAATGGAAATATGATTTACAATTGCACTCTTGATACAACATTAAACTCAAGTGGTTTATTTTCAATTAATGCTTTAGATGATTCCCAGGATACATTTTTTGTTCCGATAAGTTATTCGATTTCAAGCTATACACCAATTTTACCTGGTCCTAATGGGGATGTCAATTTATATCTCGACCAAACGAATAATACAATTTCAAGATTTGCAATTTTATCATGCGGCTTCCATACAAGCAAAAATGGACTCGATATGGATGCAGAGCAATCGGGCAATGTACATTCAATTACGACTTATCCGTTTCCTATTAGTACAGAAATTCCAACTATTCTGCAAATCGGATATTCTCCCGAAGAGCTTAAAAACAAACCACAGGACTGGCTTCGCATATTCAAATGGAATGAAGATTCACTAAAGTGGAATTTACTTGGTGGAATTGTTGATTCTATCAATTATTATGTCAGAGTTCAAATAACTTCAACAGGTACTTATGCAGTCTTTACGACTAACAATCCTGTTAATGTTGATGAAGGTTCATTATATCATAACATTCAAATTTCGCCGAATCCCTGCGATGACATAGCAACTTTGACTTATACCAATCTGAGAGATGAAGTTGTTACTATTTCTTTAATTAATTCTTATGGAATAGAGTTGGCTGTGCTTTCTGAGAATAAATATTTATCTCCGGGGAATCATAAACTTGAAATTAATACAACCACTTTAACATCAGGTATATATTTCCTGAGACTAATAACTGATTATGGTTCTCATTTGGTGAAATTTATTGTGTTGAGGTAAAACTTAAACTGTCTGAATTAGGATTTTTGGGATTTGAGGATTATTGGATTTTTTTTCATGAAAGGATGCTAAGTTTTTTGGTGAGAAGTAGCCAAAACGTGCATTTCGTGCATCCGGAGCAGGTATTTCACTATTTTGTTTTTTCAATTTACAATTTCTAATTTTCAATTTTCAATAAATTTTCAATTCTAAATTTAAAATTAAATCCACTATAAATTCATTGAATAGTGGTTATGGAAAGACAAAATCATACGTTTTTGGACAAATCATACGTTTTTGACGGTGTTTTTAAGTGTCTGATTTGTCCATTTTTGGAATTAAAAACCCCCTTAATCCCCCTTTTACAAAGGGGGCAGTGCATTCTCCCGATGAATCGGGATTTCCGTTTCACTACAACCGGCATTGACTGGATTCAGCCCGACATTATTTAGCAAAGAACAACCTCACCCTAAATCCCTCTCCAATGGGAGAGGGACTTTTTTTTCACTTCACCCTATTTCCCACTCCAATGGGAGGAAGTTAAAACACGAATGCAAAAATAAGGTTGTGGGAGTGATATGTCAAGAAAACGGTTTTAAAAGGATTTTAAAAGGATTTTAAAAATAATTGAAATTCAGAATATCATTTATTACAAATAAGATTATATATAGTTTTATCATCTAGAACTTTATCGTAACTTACATATATAAGTCTAATTCCTTCTTTAACACACAGAATCTTTTTTTTATCATCCCTTTCTTGAGTCTTGCGAAATCCTTCTTCTCCTCCCCAATGCTTTATTGGTTGAAAATGCTGTATTCCCTGATATTCTATACCTGTTTGGTACTCATCAATATATATATCTAATTCAAGACCATTAAGATATTGAGGACGATAATGACGAATTACAGTACAACTAGGAAACAAATTTTTAATCTGATTATATAATAATGTTTCACTTACCCATGCTTCACCGACCTTTTTGTAACCCAATATTTGCCTAACTTCATTTTCTATAATATTTGATATTTTTCGTTTCTGTTTATTGTAATTCTTACTAAGTTTTTGTATTTGGTTAAATAGATCCCAATATTTATCATGGTCTTTAATTGAGTTATATTTTGTAATTTCACGACATAAAGTTGGTAATTCTTCAGGGTCAATTAATATAAGATCAAGGATGTCTTGTGGACAATGTTCCCTAAATAATTTTTTATTTAAAGGTTCAATTCCCCACTCAAGTGATTGTTTGTTGATATACCAACCATAATTTTGTTTAAAAATACCACCATACATTTCATGGCACCATCTTAATTGAGGAATAATCCCATTACATACATGGCATATATTTTTTTCAAAATGAATATTTTCATTAATATACGCATATCCCATGCTAGGGCTTGAATAATTAGGATTATTAAATTTGTAATTAAATTCAAAACTATGTTCTAAAGCTTCACGAAAACATTCACACAAAAAGATATTTGAATAAGAGTCTTTTTGAAATGAAATAAAAGTACCGTAATGATATGGATATGTGACCATTGGTAAAGGAAGATTTTTCTCAATAACCCTATCACCATTTGCTATAGGTTTTAGTCCATTTTCAGATATGTACATTATTTAATATCCTACCCTAATTTGAAATTATTTAATAATTCAAAAGTAGAGGAAATAACTTAATCAGAACCTTTATAATAAGAAATAATATTCTTACCAGATTGATATAAATAATCATAGGAAATTACTTGAATATGATTTAAGCATGAATTCAACATACGTAATGCTTCATTTCTATCATCATCAAAATCTATTGAACGACCAACTATAATTTTAATTCGAGGACGCAGTATTTTATATTTATATTCTGATTCAAGTACAAGTTTATAATTATCTAATATCTTAAGGTATTGCATGCACTGCCCAATTACTTTTGATAGTTCTTTTGATGGATAATAACTTCTATGACTTTCATCATATGAGAAAATCTCAAACTTTGGTCTTTTAAGTTCAATGAGGTCAATAAAACCATCAGTTGTTTCCATTATCAAATCACTATCAGAAGATATCCCAATTTTGTGAGCAGGATGCTTTCTTATATAGTCAATACCTAAGGTCCATATATTTTTTTCAATCCAATTCTGAAATATTTTTTCAGGTTGACCAGCTAAATATTCATTTAAATCTTCAAAATCATGGATACTTTCTAGAATATTTGTTGTTGATTCCAATTCAAGTAGAAGTTTTAAATTTGTTAAAGATTTTTCATGAATCGCTTGATTTATTGATGCATTTAAATCTTTGATTTCAATGTCAGAAAGAGCATCAATAATTAAATTTAATTTATTACCTTTTCTTGCTTTATCAAGAATTGCTTTAATTATAGTACTATCAACTGATTTAATAAAAGGAAGTATTTCTTGTAATTCTTTTGTAACCTCAATAAACTCATTTGTAAATGTTGAAGAATTATCTCTAATAATTGATAAGCTATTTAATTGGTTAAATAAATCTAAAATTTGCTCATATTCTAATTTTTCCGAAAATATTTGTTGAAAATTCTTTGTATCAAAGGCATAAATTATGAGAGATAGGTCTTCTTTATTTATACAATTCTCTGGGCTAATACCACTAAAATTGATATATAATTTTATACTATCTTTTGAGAATAACTCTTTTTGATATTGAATACTCATTATATTTTTTTAATTACTCTTGAATATTGTTTAGAAACTGGATTATACCCAGGTGCAATTTCAAATATATTTTCCTCTACATGAATAATTACATTTTCAATATTTTTAACTTTATATTGTCGCCATGCTGGTAATTTATCTGGTGTAGATCTTACACCATCAAGTTTATAAATATCAATATTCATATTACCAGAGGTAGAAATAAAAATAGCATGCGGATTGCCAAGCCTGGGTCCTATTGCCCTATCAGGAGCATTATACTCATATGTAATTGGTTTTCTTAATTCAATAGCTTTTTTAAGTAGTTCCAAAGTATCCATAATTTCTCCTTAAATTTTTTATATATCTTTATTGGGTTCTGGTAGTTCAAGTGCTTTAATAGGACCAATGGCTGTACCAGCAATTCCTCTAATTGAATTATACATATGATTTGTATTTAATAATACTTTTTGAATCTGCTTTTCTCTTTTTTTCCAAATTCCTTCAATTGACCTTTTTTCACTTTCGAGGTCGTTCTGCATTTGTATAAATCCCTCAACTATTGCTTCGACTTGCATTTTAAATTCATTACCTGTCAAATAATCATATAGCATAATCATTTTATCCCCTTTGTTCTCCTGTGTAGCAACAGCGCTACTTAATAATACAATTGATTCTCTTAATACAAAACATAAACTTTTAAATTCTTCAAATGTACAAATCCAAATACCATTTTTTTGTCCCATTCTGTCCATTTCTTTTGGCATTACATCAGTAACAAGTACACCTATTAATGCTCCTTTTTCACGCATATCTAACTTAAACTTCTCTATCCATGTCTGCTGAAAATCTTTTGTTCGTTTACTTTCATAATATATTGAACCACAGTTTTGTTTAACGTGTGTATTGATAATTTGAATACAGTCAGCACCTCTTGCACCTTTTTTAATTTCCTCAATTGTATCAAGAGGGAAATTTGTTCTGAGCCATTCTTCTATCGCCAATTCCTGAACTTCTCCCTGCAATTGAACAGAGCCTTGTTCGGCTTTTCTTTGGGCTTCTTTTAATTGTACCATTAATTGATCAATTATTTTTTCTTTTTCAGATATTTTAAGTTGATTTTTTTCTTCTGCATCTTTTTGAATTTTTTCTTTTTCTTCATTTAATTTTTGAGTTAGTTTCAATTCTGATTCAGCCTCAATTTTTTCTTTTAATTCATCTTTTTCTCTTGTTATCCTTTCTAATTCAGCTTTTGTTTTATTAAATTCTTTTACCTGATTTGATTTTTCATCAAGTTGAGATTTTAATGATTTAACGAGTTCGGTATTTTCATCCTGTAATTGTTCCCTTAGTTCTTTTTCAATTTTTTGTTTTTCTTGTTTTTGGAGTACTTTAAATTCATTTTCTTTTTCTAATAGTTTCTGCGAATAATCCAATTTGTTTTTTTCGTCAATCTGATGAAAAAGAACATCGCTGACATCAATATCAGCTCCACATTTTGGACATTTAATTGTATTTAATGCTTCCATTTCATACCTTTGGTTTTTAGGGATAAAAAATGAAAAATGAAATTTTTCAACCTGAATTATTCACTATTCACTAATTTTTAATCGTATAAAGTTTTAATTCTAATAAGATGTATAGTAACAACTATTGCAATAATAATTAAAATTATTTTTATTATTAAAATTTTTATCACAAACAAGGCAGTGTAAATCATTGCAGCCCACATTAAAGTCAAGGCACCGGCTTTTATTTTGAAATGGACACCTTTTCTTTCGCGGTAATTCCGAATGAAACTGCCGAGATACCTATTATTGATTAGCCATTTGTAAAATCTATCAGAACTTTTGGCAAAACATGCGGCGGCTAATAAAAGTAAAGGTGTTGTCGGAACCAAAGGTAAAAAGATTCCAATGATTGCAACTATCATGCTTAGTATGCCTGATATAATTAATATCCAGCGTAGTACAGGGTTTTTAGTCATATATTAATACTTTATAGATTTCATTTATATTTATTTCTCCAATTTAAAATTTTCAATTTCTAATTTTCAATAAATATTGAAATTTTTAATGTTAAATTTTAAAACTAAAATTAGTTTAATAATCCAGAAAATATAAGAAATAATATTTTTTTAAAATATTGAAAATTGATTCATTTGAAATTCAATGAAAATTAATAATTGAAAATTGAAATTTTAATGTTGTACATATAATCAAGTATTTCGTAACAAGAGTTATTAAGTAAATTCACTCAAGAACAAATTTGATATTGGTTTTTCCGACAAAGTCAATCAATTTATTGACAACTTTGTGAGAAACCGGAATATGAACATCGTAAGACACGTATCTTGATACGTTTTTGTTGGATTTGTTGTATAAATTAAATATCAGGGTATTTGTTTTGCCGTCATCAATGCAGAGTTTTTTTATGTTGTTTATAGTATCATTGCCATTTTTTTCAATGTCAATCCAAATACTATATCCTTTGGCATAACGGGCTGATGCTTCGTCGTAGGTAAGAACTTCATCAACGATTATTTTCAATTCCTCACCCGAAAGTTCAGACCTGCCTAAAAACATAACGATATCATCTGTATTCAATTTATTCTTATAAGCAGAGAATACTTTACTCCTGATAACGCAATCTGCCCTTCCTGTAAAATCCTCAAGCCGAACGAAGGCAATCGGATTCTGATACCTGTCATAACGGGTTTTGACATCTGATATAATGCCGCAGACACGCACCTGTTCTCCAATCAGTTTGCTGTCTTTGTCACCGAGATGAAGTGTCGGTAAAGAATCAACATAAGGGAAAAACCTGTCTAATGGATTACCGCTCACATAAAAATTCAGCACTTCTTTTTCTTTATCGAGGCGGAATTTTTCAGTCCATTCTTCGGTTTCTTTAATAGCCGGCTCGACCAGATGGACTTCGCTGCCTCCACCAAAAAGGCTTTCAATCTGGCTATTTTTTGCTTCGTGATAAGCTTTGGCATATTCGAGTCCTGATTCAATTGTATCCATCAGAGCCGCACGGTGACCGCAGTGCATTGAATCAAATGCTCCGGAACAAATCAGAGCCTCTAATGAACGTTTGTTTATAAGCTTTGTATCAACTCTTGCAAGAAAATCAAAAAAGGATTGGAACGGTTTTTCCTCTCGTGCTTTGATAATACTTTCAACGGCAGTCTTGCCAACATTTTTTATACCTGCTAATCCAAAGAGAATTGAATTTTCAACAGGAGTGAATCCTGCATAAGATTTATTAACATCAGGAGGAAGAACTTTAATATTGAATTTTTTTGATTCTTCAATTAACTGAACGATTTTATCCTGATTGTTTAATTCAGCAGACATGTTCGCCGCCAGAAACTCAGCAGAATAGTAGGTTTTTAGCCATGCAGTCTGGAAAGCAAGATATGAATAAGCAATAGAGTGAGACTTATTAAAACCATAGCTGGAAAACTTTTCAATTAAGTCATAAACATCGTTGGCATGCTTTTCATCCAAACCATTCTTCGATGCACCTTCGATAAAGGCAGGCTGTAGTTTGTCCATTTCCTCCTTCTTTTTCTTGCCCATTGCACGTCTCAAAATGTCAGCCTGAGCAAGTGTGAATCCTGCAATATCCCTCGCCAACTGCATAACCTGTTCCTGATAGACAATGATGCCGTATGTATTTTTCAGAGAAGTTTCCATGAGAGGATGAAGATATTGTATCGGTTTTTTCCCATTCTTTCTGTCAATATAATCAGGAATATTAGCCATCGGACCTGGCCTGTACAGGGCATTCATTGCAGAAAGTTGTTCAAGGTCTGTAGGTTTTAATTGCCTGAGGTAATCCTGCATGCCCTGAGATTCAAACTGGAAGACAGCAAGTGAGTCACCGTTGGAAATCAATTCATAAGTTTTCTCGTCATTAAAATCAATTTCATCGAGGTTTATTTCTTTTCCATGATTAATCTTAATCATTTCGAGAGTTTTATCTATAATCGAGAGAGTCCTCAAGCCAAGAAAATCCATCTTAAGCAAACCTGCATATTCAAGTTCATTCATCGAATATTGGGTTGCTATTTCTGCCGTATGCCCTTTAGCCTTTGAAGCCATATATACAGGTACGTATTCCCTGATGTCTTTAGGAGCTATAACCACACCAGCGGCATGCAGTCCGCTATTCCTGAATTTATTTTCAAGAAGAAGGGAATAATTTATGAGCTCCCTGATTTTTGGGTCATCAGAATTTTTTACCCATTTCAATTCAGATAATTCGAGCGCACTTTTCAAATCAGTAACCTTACCCTGAACAACTGGTATCTTTGATGTAATTTCTTTAATCTTTGACAGCTCAACACCCAATACCCTTCCTACATCTGTAAGAACCGATCTGCTTGAAAGTTTACCAAATGTAATAATCTGAGCAACACATTCATCGCCGTATTTCTTACGCACATAATCAATTACCCTGTCGCGGGTTTCATCATTGAAATCAATATCAATATCTGGCATCGAAACCCTGTCAGGATTAAGGAATCTCTCGAACATCAATCCATAAGGCAAAGGGTCAATATTAGTAATACCCAAAGCATATGCAACAATACTTCCTGCGGCAGAACCTCTTCCAGGACCAACAGATACGCCTAATTCTTTTGCGGCATTGATAAAATCACTGACAATTAGAAAGTAGCTTGGGAAGTTCATTTTGTTAATCACACTAAGCTCGAATTTAGCTCTCTCTGCTATTTCATCAGTAATTACTTTATATCTTTGTTTTATTCCATTGAAAGTTAATTCCTCGAGATATTCTGAGTGAGATAAATTTATTTTATCTTTCGGCAATGGAAATTCAGGCATGTGGAGTTCTGTATCGAGATTGACATTACACTTATCGGCAACTTCATTTGTATTATCAATTGCTTCAGGAAAATCCTTGAAGAGCTTAATCATCTCTTCTTTGGTTTTGAAATACATTTCGGGTGTTCTGTATCTCAATTTGTAAATATCAACCTGTCCTGATGTAGCGGCTGTAACATCTTTGATATTCAGTAAAATATTATGTGCAATAGCATGGTCGCCATTTAGATAATGAATGTCATTTGTTGCTATAAGTTTGAGTCCGAGTTTTTTTGCAATTTTTGGTGCTTCACTCAAAACAATCTGGTCATCAGTCAGGAAATGGCTTTGCAACTCAATGTAAAAGTCTTCACCGAAAATATCTTTATAATATTTCGCTTCTTCGTAAGCTTTATCGTAGTCATTATTGATGAGATGATGACTAATGACACCTGCTATACAGGCAGAGGAGGCAACAATACCTTCACTGTAGTGTTCTAACAGTTCTTTATCAATTCGCGGCTTATAGTAAAATCCCTCTGTATGGGCAAGAGAAGTAAGCTTTAGTAAATTTTTATATCCTGTTTGGTTCTTCGCAAGTAAAACAAGATGATAATAATTTTTCTTTTTAGTTTTTGTTTTACCTGCTGTTTTCTCAAAACGACTTCCATTAGCAATATAAGATTCAAATCCAATGATGGGTTTGATTTTTGCTGCCTTGGCTTTCCGATAAAATTCATAACATCCGAACATCACTCCATGGTCAGTCAAAGCAAGTGCTTTCTGCCCATCGGCAACAGCCGCATTAATTAATTCTTCGGGTGTACAGAGTGCATCCAGCAAAGAATAATGTGTATGATTATGTAAATGGACAAAATCCATAGTTTTTTTTCCAAAATCCCGTTATAATAACCATCCGTCCAGAGAGTCGAAGAACGGCACTGCAAACATAGTAATTTTATGATTTATTTATTCAACAAACTATGAACAAAATGAGGAGAGAGGGATTAGGATTAAGAAAATAGATTTATAATTGAAAAGTATCACTTCAAAAACGAAAGGGATGCTGTACATTTTCTTACCATCACTCAACACAATAAAAAAACACTATATATATGTAGAGACAGAACTGAGTTCTATCTCTACATCAGTTCTGTCACTACAGACTATACTCCCAATTCATTTACAATTTTCTAATAATTAATTTTTATCCACTTTTGGGGGACCACTTAAATTTAAAAATAATTCAAATTATTAAAATTATCTTTTAAAAAGGAAAATACTAAATTTTCCAGATTCAATCTTATTGATTGCAACAATAGAAAAAGAAAATATATAACTTAATATAAGATAAATTATATATAAAAAATTACAATTGTAAATATTCTGATTATGAAAATATAAAAAAACTATATTTACATTGATAAAATAACTAACTAATGAAATAATACTTAAATAAAAACTAATTCTTTTTTTGTAATGTATAAAAAAATTACTTATGCTTATATCAATTATCAAATTATCATAGAAAATTTTTTCGCAAACTAATGTTAAAAAAATAATTGACGAAAATAAAAAACATGCATCAATTATATTATCATTATTAATTATTTGACCAGTTATCAATAAATTTGGTATAATCATAATTTGAACTATAATACCAGTAATTAAAATTACTCTTATAATATGTTCAGCAAAATTAACTTTACTATTTTTTTCTGATTCCAATTTTAAACCCAATCTATTATTTTAAAGAAAATATAAGTTTAATAAATTAATAGTAATTTTTATAAAATTTAATGAAATTTGATATATGTTTTGTTATATTAAATAAATGAAATTATTTTAATTACAATTACACCATTCATTGCCACAAAAACACATAGCTTCTACCGTTGAAATTGCTTTATAAGCCATTGCTGAACCAATTGGTGATATTACAGCACCAACGCCACCTAAAGTAAAAATCCATACTGCATCAGCCACGGCTGCCCCAAAAAGAACAGCATCGCTCACCATTATCTTATTTTTTTCTTTTCCAAGTGCCAAGAAATTATTTTTTTTAGGGTCATATACTTTATTTTCTGGAGTACCAAAATTTGACCAATAAGTTTTGGAATGTTCATAAATTGATTTAAATATATATAATTGATCTTCATACCCTGTGTAAATTGAAGGAACAAGTGCTTCAAAAAGACTATCCATAAGAGTATAATTTTCATTATAATAAGCATCCACTATGTTACTTATTATATTATATGATGATTGGGACATATAACCCAAATTTATAGATGCATTAATAATTGTATAAATATTTGACCTTGTTTCTTTAAAAATTATAACATTATTAATAGTATCCAACATAGATGATGCGTTTAATATATTTTCGAATCTGGAGTATGCTGTATCAACTAAAGACTCTTCCCATCCTCTATTTATTGCAGCAATACGGATATGAGTTTTTAAAGAATCTATGTAAGTAAATTTGGAATATTTAGTTCCATGATCATCGAGAGTATAAAATGTTTTACAATCATAACTATGAGGATGCATAAGTGCAAAATGAGTATCTAAAAATTCGTTATGTATTACACCAAAACTGTCCAAGGGATTTATAGGTGGACCATCATTGAGAGGATCGTTATCAACGGACCTATTAGATGATTTTTTTTCTCCACAGGATACTATAAAAATGGATAATAACAAAATAATAATAATTTTCGCTTTCATATTACACCTTAAAAATAAATTTTTAAAAATAAATTATTTCACCATAACCAAAAGTTATGGATTTTTAAAAACCTATAAAATTCGAAATTTTTGTTAATGTGTTTATACACAAAAAATTATGCAGGCAATTCGGAACCGATGTCTGTCGAATGTATAATGAACGATATGATATATGAAACAGGAAATTTAAGTATTCCTGGTGGCTTCACGTGTATTTTATTGAAAGAATTATCTATAAGTTTCTGATAATTACTCAGAAAATTCGTTTCATTTAAAAATATATTAGTCGAAAATTTTTCGATTTGCTGAGAAATAAAAGAAACAGAAATTACAGCATAATTTGTGAAATCCTCACAGCAGTCAATCATTGTAAATGATTGCTGAGAATTGTCCTTTGCCTCATCCATGCTTGAACAGCATGATGCATTATTTCCACATGCGTCTTCTTTTACATTTCCATAAAACATAGATACATCATAGTGTCCCATATGGAGGCATATATGGTGCAATAAACTTACACCTGTTGTTGAGAACAACAAACTGATTTGGCAAAGAATTGCTATAATATATTTAACAAATAAAGTCATAATTAAATATAATTTAAGAATAAATAATATTAAATGCAAGTTATTTTTTAAATTTTATACAATTAAAATAATGGAGATTTAAAAATAAATTTTTCATCAAACATTGATTTCTTTGTTCAGTTGTTCTAAGCTTATTGCCTCACCCTTTTCGAGTTCCTCAAGAGCTTCAATGTAAGCTGTTTCATCTTCTTGGGTAAATATATCATCATCAACTACACTGATATCATCAGGATATTTAGTGTTTAATAATGAAAGAAGTTCATCATAAATTGAATCAGAGATATTTAATGTAAGTGTTTTCATATATGTATCATTTTAAAACAAAATCAATTCCCAAAAAAGTAAACGTTATATATATTAATTTATTGATATTTTTAACCATACTTTATTTTAAAAACAAGAATAATGGATGCAAAAATAAAAGTTATTGTGTTTGCTATAATAATAGGGAGACTACCGATTAGAATTCCATAAACAAGCCAAAAGGTAATACCTGCAATGAACATGATATACATTCTGAGAGAAATGTCTTTTGCATGTTTATTCTTCCAAACTTTTATTAATTGAGGAAGAAATGCAAAAGTTGTGCAAAATGCTGCGAGAAAGCCGATAAGAGTAGTTAATTCCAATTTCAATAACGGTATTAATTAAGCAAATTCATACTCTACTTTGTTTGGATGTGAAATATGTTTAGAAGCATTGATTATTTCAATATTAACAATATTGCCATTTTTATTGTAATCAATTATAAGGCCAGGTTTGACTTCGTCAGTTTCGACTATTTCTGCATCGCTTAATTGTAAATTGAAAACATCAACTTCTTTGTCATATCTTATTTTCATTATTTTACTAAATTTTATTTATTTTTTTATTATCAATTATCAATTTTTAATTATTAATTCTTTGCACTTCCTTATACCTGAAACATTCGACAACGTGGTCATTTACCATTCCTGCAGCCTGCATGAAAGAATAACAAATGGTTGAACCGACAAAGCCGAATCCTCTCTGTTTGAGGTCTTTACTCATTGCATCAGATATTTCTGTTTTAGGTGGAATTTCTTTTATTGTTTTACATTTATTTACTATAGTTTTATTTTTTGTAAACTGCCAGATATATTTATCAAAACTGCCAAATTCTTTTTGCACGTTTATAAAAGCCTGGGCATTTTTAATTGCTGCAAGAATTTTCATTTTATTCCTGATGATACCCTCATTATTGAGCAGCTCAGCTACTTTTTTTTCATCATATTTTGCAATTTTCTTAACATCATAATTGCTGAAAGCTTTCCTGAATGCTTCTTTCTTCTTAAGGACAATTGCCCAGCTCAAACCAGCCTGGAATGCATCCAGAACCATAAACTCAAACAGCTTTTTGTCATCATGCAAAGGCACTCCCCATTCTTTATCGTGATACTCAATCATTAGTTTATCATTATTGGGCCAGGTACAGCTTTTCTTTTTCATCTTCCTCCCTTTAAATAAATTAATATTGGCAGATTTGGAATCTGCCCCTACTTTTTCATTAAAAAATCAATTTTATCACTTGCATTCATCAGGAAATCAGCATTCACGTATCCGATATCTTTGAATCTGATTATTCCCTTTTTGTCTATATAAATAGTTGTCGGCAACCCTGTAGCACCAAGCTTGTATGGCAGAACGTTTGAGTTGTCAACATAAATCGGTAAATCATAATCTGATTTACCAAAGAACTTTTTAATGTTCTCTAATCTTTCTTTGCCATCTTCTTTTTCCCAAACATTGATTGATGTAAACACAACATTGGTACTGTCTTTATAAAGACTGTAAAGATTGTCCATAGCAGGCAACGATTCTTTACATGGACCGCACCATGTTGACCACAAGTCAATAACAATGACTATCCCTTTTAAACTATCAAATTTTAATTCTTTACCTAAAAGGCTAAATACTGAACCTAAGCTTACAGATATATTAAGTTGTTCATCAGCTAGTTCTATCAATCTTTTTTTCTTGCCAAGTGATGACAGAGAATCATAAACATTTTTATAATCCCCTTTAAAGTTTAAGGAGTCGAAAAGAATTTTATGATAACTATCAGTCTCTTTACTGTTTTTTGAATCTATTATTGCTTCAGATGCTAAATTATATGCAATAGAGTCATTATAAGTTTCAATATATGTTTCTATTAATTCAAGATACAAATCCGGAGGAGTATTTGTTTCAAATATCTTTTTAGATTCATTCAGATATTTTAAAGCATCGTCAATATTTCCTGCAAGGTGGTTGACCTGGCCATCAATTTTTAGAATATTTGCATATTCCATCATTTTTGATAATTTCCACTCTGAATCAGACAAGTGCTTAGGTTTGTATTGATAATCAAGCTTGCGGGCTTCTTCGATTGAAAATTTTAATATGTCGAGTGACTTTCCGAGATTCCTTTTTATTTGTTTCTCACTTAATTTCTCCGCATTATCAAGAAAAGCCATAGCCAATCTAACATAAGCCGATGGCGGAACATCAGCATAGGTATTAAGTACGGTAAATATTTCATCATACCTGTCATCCTGCAAGTATCCTGAGACAAGTGCTGAAAAAACTCTTTCTCGATTAGGTGAGTTTGGAAATAATTTCAGATACTTTTGAACATCACTTGAAAATTCTTTCAGGTTGTTTGTTTTAGCTAATTGAGCCATTGCCAATTCTTCGGCTAAATCGCTTTGAAGATGATTCTCAATGAACTTCCTCTCAAGTTGTTGAGCCTTGTCGTTTTTATCGAGAGTTCTCAATGCCCTTACCACAGCCCTCAAATCACCTTCGTTGTTCTCGTCAAATCCTGATAATATTATTTTTTTTAATGCTGCATCAAATTCATCTTTTGTAATTTTTCTCATATCGAAATTCAGGGATGCAAAACCGATTTGAGCCTGAATATTATCAGGATATAATGCTATTTCTTGTTGAAAATATTCAATGGCTTTATCAAAATACACTATTCTGCTTACATTCTGCGGGAGCATTCCCATAAAAGATACAGCACAATTTAAATTAGCTCCACGTAAAGGTTTCCCATCAGTACCATATAGTAAAACCTGCCAATATTCAGACTGATGAGTATCAAACTTTTTCCCGTTTCCGACTTTGAGCAAAGCAAAAATTGTTTTTTGATTAAACTGAAATGTGGCATTGAATCTTGCTTCGTTGATATCATAAGTCATCGGTGTTTCAAAACCCTCAATAGTCTTTTCACCATGATAAAAACAATAAATGTACAGGCTTATTTGTTCACCACTCTTAAAATTTTCATTTGATTTGTAGCTTACCGTTATTGATGCACCTTTTTGCGGCTTTTCAGGAGTATAATTTAACTCACCAGCTTTGAGTGATAAGATAATCAGAAAAAAAATTAATCCTGAAAATAAAATTACTTTTTTCATATTCTTTTTTCCGTTCATTCTTAATTCATAATTCGTAATTCATAATTGATTAAAGTTTATGTATTCTCGTTAACTCGGTTTTCAACTTTTCAAAAGCTTGTTCAGGTGTATTTGCATAAGAGAACAAATTAACATCTTCTTTGTGAATCATTTCCATTTCAATAAGGTAATCAAAATTGAGCAGTTTTTTCCAATAATTTTCCCCATAAAGAAGTATTGGCAATGGTTTTGTAACCTTCCTGGTTTGCCTTAAGGTTAAAATCTCCATAAGTTCATCGAGTGTACCGAAACCGCCGGGAAAAACAACCATAGCATTAGCGAGGTACACAAACCAGAACTTTCTCATAAAAAAGTAGTGGAATTCAAAGTTTAATTCTTCTGAAATAAATTGATTAGGCATCTGCTCGAACGGAAGGCTGATATTGAGACCGACTGATTTACCACCTGCAGCGTGAGAACCTTGATTTGCCGCTTCCATAATACCCGGACCGCCGCCTGTTACAATGTGAAATCTTTTTTCTTTTGGTATAGTGTTCGACCATTCTGTTAATAATCTTGCAAGTTTTTTAGCATCATTGAAATAATTGGAATTCTCGCCATTTTTATCATCAGGTTTTACTCTTGCCGAACCAAAGAAAATTATCCCTTTCTTAATATTATTCTTATCAAGAACCTGCTTGGGATATAAATACTCAGCAAGAAGCCTGATAACACGCCCATCCTTGCTGTGAATGAAATCAAAATTGTCATAGCCCTTCAATGCCCTTTTAACTTGTTTTTTATCTGATTTTTTATTAAAGGCAGATTTGGAATCTGCCCCTACATTATTGTGAAACTTACTATTTTTCATTTAATTTCATTAGTAATTATTAATTAGTAATTAAATTCATCTCGCTATATGGTAACCGCCATCAACACATAAAATCTGTCCTGTTATAAATTTTGAACAGTTTGAAAAGAAATATACCGCATCAAATATATCATTAACATTACCATATCTATTCATCGGAATTTTATCAACATTAATTTTTGTTTTCTCTATTGGGGGTTCTTCCGGTATTTCAATCGTTCCGGGACAAATACAATTAACAGAAAAGTTAGGTGCTAATTCTTTTGCCAGAGCTTTTGTAAGCTGAATTACTCCTGCTTTTGAAACATTATATGGAATTCTATGCTTCCAGATTTCCAATCCTCCGAGGCTTGAAAAATTTATGATTCTGCCTTCTTTTGCTTTATCTGAAAATACCTTTGTAAAATAATATTCGCCTCTCAGGTTAATGTTAATTGTGTCGTCCCACATATTATCGGATATGTCTTTTAGTCGTGTTTCAGGAGGATAAATTCCTGCGTTATTAACCAAT
Source organism: Ignavibacteria bacterium RIFOXYC2_FULL_35_21 (assembly GCA_001804705.1). Taxonomy (GTDB): domain Bacteria; phylum Bacteroidota; class Ignavibacteria; order Kapaibacteriales; family UBA2268; genus XYC2-FULL-35-21. The sequence continues at coordinate 24,469 of MHAY01000054.1, read as the reverse complement.
ACATCAGGCATTCCAACTTCATTAACACCACTTTCAAAAGCATCTTTGATTTCCTGATAATTTCTTATATCAGCTTTTACTATAACTGCCTTCACACCCAAATTTTTTATGTGATTCTCTGTTTCTTTTGCTTTTTCTTCGGAGGTATTATAATGAATAATAACATCCCAACCTTTCTCGGCAAAACTAATAGCTAAGCCTCTTCCAATCCTTTTGCCGCTTCCTGTTATTAAAACAATTCCCATAATTTAAGTTAACAGATAAATCAAAATTATTAATTTGCACCATTTAATTTATTCAATAACGATAAATTAACAATTTAATTAGATTTTTAAATAACGTTTAAATTTTAAACAGAATTTTAATTTGAAATATTTGATGAAAAGAAATAGATTTTTTATATACTCATTTTTATCATTTATTGTTGCTACTTTTTCTATTTATGCTCAAACGGGTACTTATAGAGTGTTTTTCAAAGACAAAGGACCTGTCGAGTTCAAACAAGGTTCATCTCTATTTGATTCAACTCTAAAATTATTTAATGAAAGAGCTTTAAAAAGAAGGAGCAAAGTTCTCTCACAAGATTCTATCATTAACTTTGAAGATGCTCCTGTTTACAAGCCGTACATTGATTCCTGTGTTTTTCACGGTGCCGAAATTAAACTGAAAATAAGGTGGAAAAATTATATAGTTGTTCTATGTGATTCATTAATATCAGAAAACATAAAAAATTCCAGTTTTGTTAAAGAAGTTCAGCCAACGGGAAATAAGTTGACTACACTTGACTATCCTGATTATACAATAACTCCATCAATTTTTGTAAATGACAACAAACAATTTCAATATTACGAAAATTGTAATGATTATGATTACGGGCCTTCATACAGGCAAGCCCAGCTTATGAATATACCCCTGCTTCACGGTTTCGGGATAAACGGGAAAGGCGTTTTAATTGGCTTTCTCGATACGGGTTTCAGATGGAAAACTCATTCTTCTATGGGCAATGCTTCGGTATTATCCGAATATGACTTTGTAAATAATGACAGCGTTACAGCAAATGAAAATGACAGCCTCTTTGACCAGGACCATCATGGTACGGCAGTATTTTCGACTGTATCAGGATTTTCTCAGGGAAATTTGATTGGTATTGCTCCCAATGCTGATTTTCTGCTTGCTAAAACAGAGAATCTACTAGGAGAACATCATATAGAAGAAGATAATTATGCGGCAGGCCTTGAATGGTTGGAATCGCTTGGAGTTGATGTTACGAGTTCATCTCTGGGTTATTTCAGGTTTGATTCTACAGATTCAAATTACACTTATGATGAACTTAATGGCAGAACAACAATCGTTTCCCAGACTGTGAATAATGCAGTCAGAAGAGGAGTGGTTTGCATAACAGCCGCAGGAAACAGCGGGCCAAACACAAGAACAATAATATCACCTGCAGATGCCGACAGCGTAATCGCAGTTGGAGCTGTACAACCTGATGGCAAAACACCAGCCGGATTTACATCGAGAGGGCCAAGATTCGATGGTAAAATGAAACCCGATGTATCGGCAATGGGAGTGGATGTGTATGCAGCCACAGCAACAGAACCATATACATTCGGTTTGACCAGAGGGACTTCACTTGCTACCCCATTAGTTGCAGGAGCAGTTGGACTATTAATGCAGGAATTTCCGGAATTGAAACCCTGGGAAGTAAGGTCAATTCTGCTTACGACAGCATCGGCTAATCAATTACCGGATGATACATTAGGCTATGGAATACCCAATATTTTCAATGCAATGAAAAAAGCAGGGATAATAATTTCACCAATATCAACATATAAATTAAATCAATATCAGAGAGTCGTCGTTTACATTGTATCTTCATCCACGTTGATAAATACTGAGCTATATGTCAAATTTTCCGATTCACAGTTGTTTGAAATATTTAGACTTTATCCAACCAGCTATAAATATCAATTCACAGCAGATATACCTCTGGGTAGATTTAATAAGGAAATTGCTGAATGTTATGTCCGTGCTGAAGATTTAGAAAAAAGCAGGAGATTGCCTTATTATGAGAATGAATACATTTCGATTGAACCTTATTCAAATCATATCCAGTGTGGAATACCTGCATCCCAGACAGAAGAATTTGCAAAGGATAAAGTCGAGGCTTATGTTTATCCTTCGATAATTGAAGATTCAAGGAATGAAATCGAACTAATTGTACCATTAAAATCTAAGTCAGAAATTAAAATTGAATTATTCAATTTATTAGGCCAACAGATATATTTAAAGCAATTTTCTGAAAGGGAAATTGGAATTGCTTCATTTCCAGTGCCAATATCAAATCTCAGCAATGGTACTTATTATATTTATGTTTGCTATAACGGAAAAAGTGAGTCAATTCCATTCATAATTATTAAGAAATGAAGATTTATTTTCAATTATTATGTCAAAAATTAAAAAAAAACTCGTAATTTTGCTTCTTGAAAATTTTCAGGGGCCCATAGCTCAGTTTGGGAGAGCGCTTGAATGGCATTCAAGAGGTCAGGAGTTCGATCCTCCTTGGGTCCACAAAGAATTGTTCATTATAAATTTTGAATTTTAAATTTTAAATTATGAATTAAGGTGATAATTCGTAATTCATAATTCGTAATTCATAATTCGTAATTCATAATTCGTAATTAAATTGTTTGGGGTCGTAGCTCAGTTTGGTTAGAGCGCCAGTCTGTCACACTGGAGGCCGCGAGTTCGAGCCTCGTCGGCCCCGCAATCAAAATATAATTTTAAATTTTAAATTTTGAATTTTAAAGTATAAATTTTTGAATTGTTACTTCGTATCGAGTATCTTCTTTTTTTCACTTTTCTTTTCAATTTCGAAGATTGAAGAATATTTGAAGTTTGCTAAAAGCTCACCAAGTTTATTTTCAATTTGCTTATATGAGCCAACAGAAGGGCCGTTAAAAACAAATGAAAACGCAAGAAGTTCATCATCCTGAGTTTGTACAAATCCTGAAAGTGCCGATGTATTGCGAAGTGTGCCTGTCTTAGCCCTTAGATTGTTTTCAGCCATGGAGTTTTTCATTCTGTTTATAAGTGTTCCATCAATACCAGCGATAGACAATGACGAATCTAATTCATTACCAAAATTAAGGTGTTTTGATTCGATAAGTAAATGTAAAATTCCATCAACGGTTACAACATTTCGTCTTGACAGTCCTGAGCCATCGTTGATGAGACAATCGGTACAAGGTATATTATATTTATTAAAAATATTTTTTAATTTTTCTTTAGAACTTTTTCCATTGTTTAAATGATTACCTGCGTAAGCACCAGTCATTTTGAAAATTGTTTCGGCAAGGTAATTATCGCTGTTTTTATTCGTAAGATAAATCAAATCCATAAGAGGCCTGTTCACCTCTGCAATCTGATTTATTTTATTCTTCACCGAATTTAATTTGCCTAAACCGATTTTCCCATTAATTTTAATTCCACCTGATTCAAGCCTGTTTTTTAAAGTACCTGCTACAACTAAATTAGGATTTTGTATATAATGCTTATATGAGTAGCTCCTTCCAGCAGGTAAAGTTCCCTTGATAATAAACTTTTGAATTCCTAAGGAATCCAATTTTGTTGACACCTGAATTCTTGGTTTTCTTCGGGATTTTGCAGCAGATAGTGCGGGCGGGGAATCACCCCACCTCTGTTCTGTAAATTGATAATTAAAAGATAATTTTTTAAATTTTTTCTTTGGTTTCTGTTGAATTTTCTTGTGAATATTATTTTTATTAACCTTGTTCTTGGGGGATGTTTTAATTGTTTTAACATTTGATTTTTTAGTCGCTTTCTTCATTCCTGCAACAATGGCATTATTTTGTATAACAAATGCATCGGAAGGGGGAATAATTTGTGCTGATAAAGGTTTCCCGGGAGTACTTCCAGAATGAATAAGTATTGTTGCAGTATTTTTATTTAATGAAAGTGCGGTTATAGGTTGCAAAGGTTCAACAATATCCTTATCGCCGCTGTAACTGACCCTTTGAGTCATCGTATCATAAAAAGCACCATCACCATAAACATTTCCATTGATTTTTCTTATTCCCTTCTCATAAATTTCATCGGCAAGATATTCTATATCAGTGATTGTCAATAATGCATCGCCCTTGCCAACGATATAAATATTACCATTCAGAACACTGTCATTTATTGTTCCATCGGTATAAACTCCGGTTTCAATCCTATAGTCAGGCCCCATGGTATTTAAGGCATTAAATGTAGTAAAGAGTTTTGTTGTTGATGCTGGAGTTAATAGCTGAGTATTGTTTTTTGAGTAATAATATTTATTGTTCGATAATGAATAAACTGCAACGCCGTACTTAGCTTTTTTTAGCAAAGCAACAGAAAGAATATTATCAATATCGGTTTTCAGTTTATTTATTGCTTTGAGACTATCATTAGCTGATATTTGTATTTTTGATGAATTTGTTGCTGATTGATTTTCAATTGAATAAGCAAACTGTAATAAGAAAAATATTCCAATGATATTACCAACAATTTTCAACACACACTTAATTTTTAAATAATCAATTAATTTCAATCTAATTTTTCCCTTCATTCGTAATTCGTAATTTATAATTCATAATTATTTCAGAACCATTTCTTTCTTTTGAAATAATACAACATACCCATCCCGACAATAAGCATCAAGGTTAATGAGAAATAGTAGCCAAAGTGCCATTCTAACTCAGGCATGTGGCGAAAATTCATTCCATATACACCTGCAATAAATGTTAGCGGAATAAATATCGTAGCGATGATTGTTAAAACCTTCATAACTTCATTAAGCTTGTTTCCCTGATTAGTTATGTAAATATCAAGCATAACAGTCAATGTTTCGCGATAAGAATCGAGTGTATCATTAATCTGAACTATATGGTCAAATAAATCGCGAAGGTATTCATAAGTTGAATTGTCAATCAAATGACTTTTTTCCGACTCCAATCTCCTTATTATATCCCTCATCGGCTTGATGCTTTTGTTCAGGAAAATCAGCTCGCTTTTGAATTTATGAATCAATCCAAGGTGTTCTTTTTTTGGATTTGATATTATTGCATCCTCCAATTTATCAATTTCACTACCCAGCTTGTCAATTAAAAGGTAATAATTGTCAATGACAAAATCGAGGATTGAATAGTTCAGGTAATCTGTTCCGAGCTTCGCAATTCTCCCTGACTTATTCATGATTCTATCTTCGATTTTTTCAAAATAATGTACACTGCTTTCGAGAAAAGTCAAAGCATAGTTTTTTCCGAAAACCAGGCTGAGATGTTCAGTATGCGAACCTTTTGTCAATGAACCATAATCTATTATTTTGAGCGTTATGAATACAAAATCATCGAAGAAATCAATTTTGGGCTGATGTTCGGTATCGAGAATATCTTCTATAATAAGCTGTTTTATACCGAAAGTATTACAAACACGTTCAATAGTGTTGGCTTCGTGCAAACCGTTAATTATTATCCATTTTATTTTTTTATCTTTTATATCAACCTTTTCAACATCATCTACCGTGCATAACACTTCATCGTAAAAAGTCTCGTCATAGACGATTTTTTTAATTTGAATATTCTCGATTTTTCTTTCACCCTGAAAAACGGCAGTTCCTGGTGGTATCCCAACAAGTGTTACATTTTTTGGTATTCTTAATTTCATAAACAACACCGTTAAATAATTACGAATTATGAATTACGAATTACGAATTAAATTTCATATCTTCAAATATGGTTTTGGCTATTACTTTACTACTTCCACCATTAAGCCATAGTATATCTATATTTTTTCTGAACCAGGTCAATTGCCTTTTTGCATATCGTCTCGTGTTCTGCTTGGTCAACTCAATAGCCCTTGCTCTTGTTAAATCACCTTTCAAATAAGCAATACATTCTTTATAACCTACCGAATTCAATGAATTCAAATCAGGAGAATATCCCATCTCCAGAACTTTTTTTATTTCAGCTTCAAGTCCTGAGTCCCACATCAACTCAGCCCTCAAATTAATTCTATCGTATAACTCTTCCCTGTCAAAATAAATACCAAAATACTTAGTTCTAAACTTTTTTTCTTCTTTTTTTTCAATATGAGCATTTGACAAAGTTATCCCGGTTGCATAGAAATATTCCAATGCTCTCAAAATTCTTCTCGGATTTTTGTCCTTATATAATTCTGCTGATTCCTTATCAACTGATGCGAGTTCGTTATATAATTCCTCAATACCCCTTTCATTTAATTTTCTTGTAAGATTTTTTCTCACTTCATCCAAATCGTAATCTATATCTTCATCAAATAATCCTTCACATAGTGCTTTAATATACAAACCTGAACCGCCTACAATTAATGGCATTTTATTTCTATAAAAAATATTGTGAATTATGCCATCAGCCTGATTCCCAAAAAGCCCGGCACTATAATATTCATCGGGATTTAAAATGTCAATAAAATGATGTATTACTTTTTTTTGTTCTTCTTTTGCCGGTTTAGCAGTTCCGATATCAAGTTCACGATAAATCTGGCGTGAATCAGCAGAGATTATTTCACAATCAATAAATTTTGATAATTCAATCGAAGCATCAGTCTTTCCCGAAGCAGTCGGCCCCAATATGACAATTACATTTTTCATTAGAAATTATTAATTATTCATTAGTAATTATCCTGTCTTCCAGCCTTCTTTACCAATAAGCGGAACAAATTTAAAGCTGTCGGTTGAACTTTTATTATAATCCTTTTCAGATTTTCTTTCGATTAGATACATACTTTGGTAAGACTTGGTACCAACGGGAACAACCAATCTACCACCAAGAGCAAGCTGTTCCATAAGGCTGTCCGGAACATCGGGAGCAGCAGCTGTTACTATAATACCCTGATATGGAGCAAATTCACTCCAGCCAATTGTTCCGTCGCCTACCCTTGTATTTATTTTCAAACCAAATTCTTTAAAAACCTTTCTTGCTTTTTCGACTAATTCGGGAATTCTTTCGATTGTATAAACCTTTGCACCAAGCAGAGCAAGAATACACGCCTGATAACCACTTCCGGTGCCTATTTCCAGCACTTTACCGCCCTTTTTTACATCCAGAAGTGTTGTCATATATGCAACCGTGTAGGGCTGGCTGATTGTTTGATTTGCGTCAATAGGTAAAGCAGTATCCTCATAAGCTCTGAAATGAAAAGAAGAGTCGAGAAATTTTTCTCGTGGAAGTTTCAGCATAGCATCCAGAACTTCTTCCGATAAATTCCCTCTTCTTCTCAGCGATTCAATTAATAATCTTCTTCTTTCATAAAATGCATTATCGTAATTATTGAGCATATTTTTTCTATTTGCTTTTCTCAGATAATTTAGAACGAATATAGGATGAGATTTTATCTTTTGGAATGTTCAGTGTAAGCTCTCCCTCTTCTGCAATTGATATACTGCCTGTCTCCTCCGAAACGATAATTACCAGTGAGTCAACCTGCTCCGATAACCCTAATCCGGCTCTATGCCTTGTTCCCAAATTTTTCCCGTTGAATTTAGTTGCAGAAGATAATGGAAGAATACATCGTGCAGCCAAAGCCATCTGATTATCAATAATAACCGCACCGTCGTGTAATGGTGATTTCGGATTGAATATTGAAACAAGCAATTCCTGAGATACAACCGCATTCATTGGAATACCCGTATCAACTGTCATCTCGACATTTTGTGTACGTGTGAAAACAATTAAGGCTCCAATATGTTTCTCAGATAACTCAATTACAGTTTCAACAACCTCCCCAATCGTTTCAGAGTATTTTGAACGAACAAATAATCTGAAAAACGGATTTCTTGTTATCATTAATAATAAGCGGCGAAGCTCAGGCTGAAAGAGAATGATAAAAGCCAGTAGCCAAATATCGGAAATAGTCCGTAAAATCCAGTTGAGAGCCTTAAGATTTATTGCTTCAGTGATAAAGGATAATGCGATAATAATTACCAATCCAACTAATATCTGGACAGCAACAGTTTCCCTCAACGCCCTGTAGAGCCAAAATATCAATACAGCTACAATAGCAATATCAATAATATCAACTATTGTCAAATTAAGGAATCCTATTTTCAGTATTTCAATCATTAACTTTATTTAAAATAATTTTTGCGAACTTTGCGCCTTCTTTGCGAATTTGCATGAAAATTTTTAATCCAAATTTTCAATTATCATTTTTTAGTAGTTTTCTTATCCTCAGAATTATATGCTTTAACTATCTCAGCTACGAGTCGGTGCCTTACTATATCTTTATCGGAAAAATATATAAATTCTATACCCTTGATTTTTTTAAGCAATCTGTTAGCTTCAATTAAACCTGAATTATTCTTATCAGGCAAATCAATTTGTGTTACATCACCTGTTACAATTGCTTTTGAATTAGAACTCATTCTCGTCAGAAACATTTTCATTTGCATTGATGTCGCATTCTGAGCTTCATCAAGAATAATAAACGAGTTATTTAAAGTTCTGCCCCTCATATAAGCTAACGGAGTAATCTCAATAATGTTTTTTTCGAGCATGCTTTTCATTTTATCGGGACTCAACATATAGAACAATGCATCAGTCAGGGGTTTTATATATGGGTCGAGCTTTTCATTTAAATCACCGGGCAAAAAACCAAGTGATTCACCGGCTTCAACGGCAGGCCTGGATAGTATAATTTTACCGACTTCGTTATTCTTTAAAGACGCCAGAGCCATGGCTACTGCAAGAAATGTTTTACCGGTTCCGGCAGGGCCAATAGCAAACACAAGGTCATTTTCCTGTACTTTTTTGTAGTATTCGGATTGAACTTTACCACGTGTCTTGATTACATCCCGATAACCGTGATAAACAATGACTTCACCATTACCATTAATTGGATGTTCAATAGATTTTCTCTCAGTATCGAGCAAATCAATTATTGTAGTAATATCCTGTGCACTGAATGTACCTTGCTTCTTATATACATATTTCAATTCATTGAATATTGATTCTATTGTTCTTATTTCGGAAGGATTACCTCTCAGAAGAAGAGTATTCCCACGTACTGTAATTGCAGTATTAAATTTATTTTCAATAAGAGACAACAAACTATCATTATATGAAAATAAAGATAGGACTTCTGAATCATCAAATGTAATCTTTTTCTCGTGAATATCCATTTACAATACTAAAAATAAAAAAACCCCACTCCTCAACTACAAAGAATGGGGCTTGTATTTAATAATAAATTAATGTCATTTATCAATACTATTAATCAGAATTCATTATTATTCATTAAAAATTCTCTAAATAGTTTCTTTAATCCCTATTCAGGTTTTTTTACAGCTTCAGGCTGTTGTTCTTCCATTGCTGCCCTTTTCATTCTCCAATATTTTCTCTCGGCTTTCATCTCATCGCTGGTCTTGGGACCTGCAGGAGGTAACTGAAGAACCTGCCCCGGGAAAATAATATCAGGATTCCTGATTTCATCTGTATTGAACTGCCAAATTTTTGGCCAAAGGAACGGGTCACCATAAATATCAATTTTTCCGGCAATATTCCATAAGCAGTCTTTGTCTTTTGCCCAGGTACCTACTGTGTAAGATTTAATTTTCTTTTCGCGATACAAACCCTTAATCTCGCGTGCAAGAGATACAATTTTATTGTAATGTTCAGGAATCAACGATGCTTTGTTTCCTCGTAAAAGGTTTAATTCGTTTTCGAGGGCTTTTATTTCATCGGTTTTCTCAGCGAGCATGTCATCGTTCAGACGCTTCATATCTCTTACTTTTCCCTCGAGTTGTCCGAGCTGTTGTTTGAATGCTTCCACATCAGCCGGTGTTAAACCGAGCATTTTATAGATGGCATCATTACAGTCTGCAAGCTGTTTCTTTGTGTCATCCATTTCTTTCTTCAAGAATTCAATGTCAGCGTCAAGGTTTTTTAACTGGTCGTCCAGAACATTGACTTTCGACTGCCAATCCTGAATCAGTTTCTCTGCTTCCTCTTTAGTTAATTCTTCGTCAGGTTTTGTCTGCATCTGTGATAGCATTTGTCCGGAAGCAAGAACAGCTATTACAAGCATTATTAAAAATAAATTGATTTTCTTATACATGATTGTCTCCATTAGTTAATTTGTTCAACAAATTATTTACATTACAGGAAAATTATTTAACTTCACTGCCCGGTGTGTAATCGGGCCAGCAATTAGGCCATTGCGATAGCTTTTCGGTAACAAATGCCTTGTCATCCTGGCATTTCTTAAGCTCAGCTTTTCTTGCGTTAACTTCTGCTTCCAGATTCTTCTTTTCCTGCTTCTTTCGAGAAATCATTTCAGTCAGACTCTTTTCCTTATTACGAAGCTCCTTCAACTGCATCATCTGCTCTTCTGTAATTTTTGGGGTACAACTGCTCATTATAAATACAGTTGATAAAATTACGGAAGTGATACTTAGCCCAGAGATAATTCTCCGAAAATTCATAATACCTCCTTAATTAAATAATAAACAATGTAGTAAAAATCTCTATTTTCGATTTTCATTTGTAATTAGTCATTAGTATTTCATAAATAATATAACAAATATCGTAAAAATCTTTTATCTAAACTAATTTTTTTCAAGATATTCCAAACTTCATTAATTATTTTTATTTTTCAAAGAAAATTTATTTTTTTTAACGAATTAAATTAAAAATCATTAAAAAACACAAAAATTCATAATTTTGAAGTTTGTATAAATTTAATAATTCAAATGATTAATAAAAAATGACGAGAATTTTTCCAAAAGCTTACGAGCCAAAATCCGTTGATGAGAAATGGTATGAGATTTGGCAGGTTAATAAAATATATTCAGCTTCTACCGATACTGATAAAGAAACATATAGCATATTGATGCCTCCACCCAATGTTACAGGAATTTTACATTTTGGACATGTACTAAATATCACACTTCAGGATTTATATATACGGTATAAAAGAATGCTTGGATTTGAAGTCTGTTGGTTTCCCGGGTATGACCATGCAGGGATTGCCACTCATGCCAAAGTGGAAGCTGAACTGAGAGAAGAAGGACTGACGAGGTACGACATAGGCAGGGAAGAATTTCTCAAAAGAGTATGGATATGGAAGGAAAAATACGGCGGTATAATCCTAAAGCAACTTAGGTACCTTGGAATATCCTGTGATTGGGACAGAACTCTATTCACTATGGATGAATCAGCTTCTAATGCCGTTCAGGAGACATTTATCAGGTTATTCGACGAGGGATTAATTTATAAAGGCAAGAGAATCATTAATTGGTCCCCACTGTCTCAAACTGCCATGTCCGATGAAGAAGTTGAATTTAAAGAAGTAAAGGAACATCTTTTTACTCTAAAATATTATTTTCCGGATGGTAAAGATTACTTAAAAGTGGCAACAGTACGACCTGAAACCATTTTCGGTGATGTTGCTGTCGCAGTCAATCCCAAAGATGAAAGATATAAGGATTATATCGGAAAAACTGTTATTGTTCCCATTGTCGGACGGGAAGTTAAAATAATAGCAGATGATTATGCGGACCCAACATTCGGTACGGGATGTGTTAAAATCACTCCTGCACACGACCCTAATGACTTTGAAGTTGGATTGAGGCACAACCTCGAAATGCCAAACACATTCAATCCCGATGGTACTCTCAATGAACTGACAGGGGAATTCAACGGTATTGAACGGTTTGAAGCAAGAAAAAGAATTCTCGAAAAATTGAAAGAGAAAGATTTAATAGAAAAAATTGAGGATTATACTCATAATATTGGTTTTTCTTATCGCGGAAAAGAAGCAGTTGAACCATATCTATCTGACCAGTGGTTCGTTAAAATGAAACCGCTTGCTGAGGATGCACTTAAAGTTGTCCTTGAAGGTAAAATCAGATTCTACCCAAATCACTGGGTAAAAACATATGAGCATTGGATGGCTAATATCCGAGACTGGTGCATTTCCCGCCAGCTTTGGTGGGGACACAGAATACCAGTGTATTATACTGATGATGACAGATATACCGCCGCAAATTCAAAGGAAGAAGCAAGGAAAAAGCTTGGTTTGGATAGTAATGTGAATTTGAGGCAAGACGAAGATGTTCTCGACACATGGTTTTCTTCCTGGCTCTGGCCCCTGACAACAATGAAATGGCTGTATGATGGAAAAACAGAGACTACTAAAGAACTCGAAAAATTTCTGCCTACCGATTTACTAGTTACTGCCCCCGACATCATTTTCTTCTGGGTAGCGAGAATGATAATGGCAACAATGAAATTCAAAAAAGAAATTCCATATAAGGATGTATATTTTACAAGTACAATCCGGGATGGATTGGGAAGAAAATTATCAAAATCCTTGGGTAATTCACCTGACCCAATTAATATTATAGAAAAATACGGAACAGATGCAGTAAGATTCACTTCATTATACTTATCACCATTGGGCCAGGATGTAAAAATGGATGTTGATGTTGAACATCAGGATATTCCATCAATGGAAATCGGCAGAAATTTTGCCAATAAAATATGGAATGCCGGGAGATTTATTCTAATGAAACAGGAGATGGTCAATAGTTATGATACAGTTGAACAAGAAATCCCCCTGAATCCCCCTTTGATAAAGGGGGAAAACAAGCCCCTGAATCCCCCTTTAACAAGGGTGAATCTGGAAGATAATGAATTTACATTTGCAGACAGATGGATTATTTCCCGATTCAATTCGACTATTAAAAATGTAAATGATGCATTAGATAATTTCAAGGTTAATGATTATACAAAAATACTTTATGACTTTATTTGGAGGGATTTTTGTGATTGGTACGTTGAAATCATCAAAGTGCAGTTGAATGGAAATTCTGCTTCATCCTTCGACAAGCTCAGGATGACAGTATATAATCAGGCATTAATCAAGTTTGTAGTTGATTTATATGAAGGTATTATAAAACTATTGCATCCTATTATGCCATTTATTACAGAAGAGATATGGCATTTACTTTATGAACATCCCGATGAAGAAAGTATCAGTCTGCAAAGAATCCCAGAAATGAAGGAGAGCTTGATTGATTCAATACTTGAAGCTGATTTTGAATTTCTTCAATCTATTGTCGAGGAAATCAGGAAACTAAGAGCAGTGCTCAATGTACCACCTCAACAAAAAGTTAACGTCAGTATCTCGGCTCATAACAATTCTACTTTTGATTTATTAAATAATGAAAAAAGCATAATTGAAACATTAGCAAAGTGTGGAGAATTAATAATAGGTATGAACATAGCGAAGCCTGAAAGCTCGATTGGTTCTGTAATACGAGAAACCGAAGTGTTTCTTCTAATTGATGAATCAATAGATATAGAAAAAGAAAAGTTAAGATTAAATAAAGAAATTGACAGGTTGAAACGAAATATTGAAGGTTCTGAAAAAAAATTATCGAATGATAAATTTGTTAATAATGCTCCTGAAGATGTTGTGCTTTACGAAAAGGAAAAGCTGAATAGCATGAAAGAATCGCTTAAGAAGGTAATTTCTAATCTTGAAAGTATAGTTTGAATGATGAATTCTGAATGCTGAATTGAATTAAGTAAACAACCCCCTGAATCCCCCTTTGATAAGGGGGAAATTAAAAAGAATTCAATAATGATTTTAATATGATAGAGAAAAAAATTAATTTTGAAGATTGTGTTTTGAATGGATGAAGAATTATGAATGATACGCCAAGATTGATATTGCACGATATACCTGATTATCACAAGTTAGATGTTTACATAGCCAATGGAGGCTATGAGACATATCGCAAAGCTATAAAAATGGCACCGGATGAAGTTACAAATGAAGTCAGAAAGTCAGGATTACGAGGCAGAGGCGGTGCCGCATTCCCAACAGGCTTGAAATGGACATTTATGCCAAAAGGCTCCGATAGACCGAAATATCTTGCTGTCAATGGCGATGAATCAGAACCCGGCTCATTCAAAGACCGCCAAATATTCGAACATAATCCACATCAATTAATCGAAGGAATCTTAATATCCGGTTATGCTATGGGTATAAATACCGCATATATATATATTCGCGGTGAATATCACAAATGGATAAACCTAATGCAAAAAGCAATTGATGATGCTTATTCCAGAGGTTTTGTTGGTCCAAAGATGAATGATACTTTTGGAAATAATTATTACCTTGATATATACATTCATAAAGGAGCAGGCGCATACATCTGCGGAGAAGAAACCTCGCTGATGACATCAATCGAAGGCGACAGGGGTTACCCGAGATACAAACCACCCTTCCCTGCACAGCGTGGACTCTGGGATATGCCGACAACAGTAAATAATGTTGAAACAATTACTACCGTGACTCCTATTTTAAACATGGGAGGAGATAATTTCGCAAAAATAGGTGCTCCCGGTCATCCCGGAACTCTTTTATTCGGCGTTAGCGGACATGTCAACAAACCCGGTGTTTACGAATTACCTACAGGAACACTGCTGACAGATATTATTTATAATTACTGTGGCGGTGTGAAAAATAATAAAAAGATTAAAGCAGTAATTCCCGGCGGTTCTTCAATGCCTCCTCTTCGAGGTGATGAAATTGAAGGTGTCAAAATGGATGAGGAATCATTGAAGGTTCTCGGCACACACATTGGCACAGGCGGAATTATTGTCATGGATGAAGATACGGATTTAGTCAAAGCTACCCTCAGAATTGCTCATTTCTATCACCATGAATCATGCGGACAATGCACTCCCTGCCGTGAGGGATGCGGCTGGATGGAAAATGTACTACACAGGATTGAAACCGGTGATGCTACATCAAAAGACCTCGATTTATTGGTATCAATAGCTAATAATATAGAAGGTAATACAATTTGTGCTTTAGGTGATGCCGCCGCCTGGCCTGTAAGAGGTTTTGTTACTAAATTCCGAGATGAATTTGAAAAAGCTGTTAAGGAAAAAAGAACATTCATTTCACCTAATATTGTTCATGGTAAAAGAAGCTCGGCTAATACATTACTTCAAGCATCATAATTATTATTTTCTATCGGATATATTTAGTGAATTTTCTTTGAGGAGTGATTTGCTATAATTAATTTTTCCTTTATCATCTACAATGAAATATTTTACTTTTAAAGCTGAACTCAATTTTTCAAATATTTCATGTCCGAGAAGAAAAATATATTTAGCCAGTATTGTTGCTTCTTCTGTTGTGCTAAATAATACAGTAACGCTCTGGCTCTTCCATCCGGGCATTCCGGTATTAGGATATAGAATATGGTGGTACCTTTTTCCATTTATATCAGCGTATCTTTCGTAATCACCACTAGTAGCAATGCAGGTATTTGTTGCCTTAAAACTTGCAAGGAGAGAATCAGTTTTTCTTGGATGTTTTATGCCAATTGACCAGAGATCATTTTTGCTGTTTTTACCCGATACGCAAATATCACCCCCGGCATTAATTAAAAAGTTGTTTATACCCAATTCCTTTAATACTGCTGATGCCCTGTCAACAGCGAAACCTTTTGCAATACCTCCCAAATCGAGCATCATTCCTTTGTTACTGAGATATACAGATGTATCCTTTTCATTTAAAATAATATTTCGATAATCAACAAGTTTTAATAATGAATCCAAAATATGTTTGGATGGTATTTTTATTTCTTTATCAGAATTGAATCCCCAAACATCTGTGATAGGACCAATTGTAATATCGAACAACTGTTCGTATTTTTTTGAATATTCTATTGCTCTTTTTATTAGTTGAAATGTTTCGAAAGGTACTTGTTGGGTATTTATTCCTGCATATTTGTTAAGCAAATTGATTGGGCTGTTTTTTTGATATAGATTATAAACGCTGTCTATTCTTTCAATTTCCTTGAACGCCTGATAAAGTGCTGTTTTTGCTTTATTAACATCTTCATTAATAACTTTTGCCTCGATGACTGTGCCTAATAAATTTTTAGACACATTCACTTCATAAAGCGGCTTTACGGCACTGTCGCTCTGTGAATATAATGTATAAGGAAAAGTAACTATAATGAAAAGCAGTATTTTCTTTATAATCATAATTCAGCATTCAGAATTCACAATTCAGAATTAAAAAGTAATCGAATCTATATTATGTCCCTGATATCCGTCCAAAGCAATCCTGATGTTATTAGGAACGCAAATTATATTCTGCCCTGCCCTGCTGATAGCCCCTGTGTGAATGCAGGTCTTGTGTTTGCAAGAACTGTGAGTTGCAAATACAGAGTTATTCTTTATGGAAAAATATAATTCACCTTTATCTGAGGGAATATGAATATCGTTTTTATTCTCATTAATTTTTAATCTATCAACTATTCTATTATCCTTGAAAACACTGACAAATTTTGGCGATGAATTATGTGTATTGGTTACTGCCTTAATGAGTGTAGGATTCTGAATTTTTCTCGGAAGTCGAAGATTTTCACTAATGTTTTTCACAAGATGTGAATGTTTTGTATTATCAGCTTTGTAATTAACAAGGCAATTATTATAAATAAAAACAATATCACCTGTGTAATTCCCCACAAGCTGATGTTCTTCAATTTTAATATCGGTAACATTTAACAATTTCAAAAATGAAGATAAAGAATCATAAGCGTTTCCCGGTTCATCGCATAATATTTCAATATCCACCGAATTTGAATTATTTTTTTTTGAATCTATATTTAAGCCGTTTTTTGCCAATAACCTGTTTGATGCAATAAAACCGCCTGCGGTCAGTATGCTTCCTCCGACAAATTGTCTTCTATTCATAAGTCCTCCACATTTAATTCAAAAGAAACCTGAAACCGATACTCATAAGAAATGCATACAGCATATCATATTTCGAGTGCCAGTCAGGAGAATTTGTTTCCCTTATATAAAAATTGAATCTTGCATTCAATTCTAATTTTTCATTTTCAATAATTGGTATTAATGAGCCATTCAAAGATAAATTAAATTCAAATTCATTCGAGATAATTCCGTTCAATTTGGGGTCAACACTCATAAACTCTTCCGTATTATTATATTCAGCTTTGAAGAATTTGGCTTTGTTCTGGAAATAGCTCCTGATACCGGCTCCAAGAAGAAATTTATCATCAAATAATTGATGTTGGTATAAACCCGATAATGTGTGTGATTTTATATCCCAATCATCAGCATAATATCTGTATCCCAATTGAAGTGAAGATACATCTGCCAGTCTTATGACAGTCCTTAATCCTGCGGCTCCCCTGTTCCTGTAATCGGGATATATGTTCTCATACTTTTGTAAATAAGAAGAATCATAATTTACGACAGTCACAACCTGGTATGGGTCTGATAGAAACCCATCAGAGTTACTATAATAGAACTCCAATTGTGCAATAAAATCTGTACTGAATATTTGTGTTAAAGTCAGGGTTGATGATATAACCGATTTATCTGCTGTCCATGTTCTTGTTTGGGGATAATTTTTATCCCAGCTTTTCACTAATCCAAGTTGAACAGTTGTATTCTTTTTTGCAAAAGGAATTGACAGACTGCCTGCGATTGTTTCGGAAGAGTAATCATGTTCAACACTATACAAATTTGTTAAAGAAACTGTAGCATCGCCGAGCAACTGCACAAGTCCAATTCCAAACTCACCTCTCAATTCATCTGGGAAATTGTCACTTCCGCCATGAGTTCTCATACTGGCAGATGTGTATGCATCCAATCCCTGACGTGTATTTACGAATGAGTAAACGCTGTCAAAATGACTTTTCATCGAAGCTGTAGTAATTACGTCCACTAATACTCTCCCGTTAATACTTGTCCCTTCCGATAATGATTTTGAAAATGAAACCTCAGGATATATTATAGATACTCCAAAGTTATCAAAATAGCTATTGAAATCCACCTGAATTTCTTCGGGTGGAAGTTCCTGAGATTTACACGGTAAAACCTGATAAAAAAGTATTAACAAAGTAAATAAAGTAAATCTGACAAACAAACCAAATTTTAAATTCTCAACCACAATTCATAATTCATAATTCGTAATTATATTTATCCGCAACCACAGCCTCCGCTCTGTGAACCTGTAGCACCGGCAGAGCCTTCACGAAATTCTATATGATGAATTTTTATTCCTTTCTCAATAGGATTTTTGTCAAATATCATTATAGGACTCGAAAGACTTTCCCTCTCCCAGGGCTGAACAGTTGTGCATCCAATACAAAACATTATTAATAAAACAAATAATAATATTCTAATTCTATTCATAATATATATCCGACATTTGTAATTCGTAATTTGTAATTCGTAATTATTTAAGCAGTTCTTCAAGTTCCAGTCTTAACATATCTTTTGATGAATCATTGAAACCGGTATGAATATATCTAATAGTACCAATTTTATCAATAAAAATAGTAGTTGGCATGGATTCTATCTGATACAAAGAAGGAATTACCGATTTGCTATCCCACACAATCGGGAAATGAGCCTTCTCTGTGAGTTTATCTAAAAATTTCTGAGCGGAATTTAATTTCTTATCAATATTAACAGCAATTATTATGAAATTTTTATCGTCATTATCATCATATAACTGAAATAAGAAAGGTAGTTCCTTCTGGCAAGGACCGCACCAGCTTGCCCAAAAATCTAGTAAAACCACTCTGCCTTTATAATCACTTAAATTTAATTCCTTACCGTCAATTGTTTCACCTTTAAAATCAGGAGCCATATTTCCCACTTTAATATCTGCAGAACTTTCATTAGGTGCTGAATGAAGTTCAATTGACCCCAAAAAAATAAAAACGATAAATAAAATACAAATAAATTTCATAACAAAATTCCCAAAATTAATTCGCAATACGTAATTCATAATCCATAATTTTTTTATATGCTGTATCTATCTCAATCCATAATTTACCATGACATTGATAGCATGATGGTGACACTGCCGGCAAACTGTCCGATTCAGCTAAGCCACCTTTTAAATCGCTGTGATGGCATTTCGCACCTGCACAGTTTGGTTCGCCTCTTGTACTGTCAAATTCGTAAGGATACTGATAACCATTCTTATGGAATGCTATCCCTAAATCTTCACCGTGTCCTTCAGGTAAATTCTTTTTTGCCTCAAATGGAAAATCATCCTCACATGAGAATACTGACAACAAGAAAAAAAACAATAAAATAAATTTTATATTTTTTAGCATAAAATATTTTTTTGATTTGGTATTCTTATACATTAACGAATAAAAATAAAATTTAGCTTTTACACAAAAAAAAGTTTTTGATTTTGAAATGGATTATTATAATGATAAAATATATAGCACTTTTATTAAGTATAATAGCAGCATTTATACTTTATTCATGCAGTGAGGACATACAAGGCCCAAACACAGATTCTTATAAAATAGTTTTTAAAGTATCGCCAGACACAATTGATATTTTGGCGGGTGAATCAGTTTCATTGAAAGCTATATTAAAAGATACTATTTTATCTGGAAATGACAACAAACCGCTTCCTGATAAATCAATCATATGGCAAATAATTATGGGAGGAGGAAAATTATCCGCAACAAATGGTGATAGTGTGATATATCAATCTATGGATAATCTTCCCCAACAACAAATTACAGCAGTTATAAAAGCTTTCCCGCATATAGATGTAAGGCATCAAAGATATGTGATAGTGAAAGTGCATAAGGAAACTCCTGCCATTGATACCGGTATTTGTTTCAAAAGAGATATATTACCTATTTTTAATTCAAACTGTGCTGTCAGCGGTTGCCATAATAAAACAAAAGCCGAAGAAGGTTACATTCTTGATTCTTACCAGAATATTGTGAGGAAAGGTATAAGACCTGGAAATACCAGAAATAGTAAAATTTATAAGGCTATAACTGAACAAAGTGATGAAGAGGACGACAGGATGCCTCCTCCTCCAAGAAAACGTCTTACATCACAACAGATTTCCTTAATCGCAAGATGGATTGCCGAAGGAGCAGTTGATAAGGAATGTTCGGACATTCCAATTGGAGGATGCGATACAACAACTGTTACTTATAATAAAACAATTATTCCGGTATTAGAACTGAACTGTATTGGATGCCATGGGACTGTTCAGCCACAGGGAAACATCAATCTTGAAGGTTATCAGAATGTTAAGAAACTTGTGGATAATGGTAAATTCATGGGTGCTATACTGCATTTGAAAGGATATATCCCAATGCCTGACAATAACATGAAATTATCGGATTGTAATCTCAGGCAACTTCAAATTTGGGTTTCAAACGGAGCACCCAACAATTAAATAATTTTTCATTTTCATTTCCTTGAAGTAGGGAAAGTTGAGGTGTAGAAAATTTATTTCCCGATAAGTGTGAAGTAATCGGAATTTGAATCCTGGTGAATTTGAAGGACTCGGGCTCTTACTAGACGAACCAGAAGACGTTCTGCTCTTCTTCTCGATATATTAACAAGGTTTGCAAAATCCATTACAGTACAGCGTTGATGTCTCTCAAAATAAGAGAATAATCTTTTTTCTTTATCACCTACTATTAATCTTACCGGGGTTGAATCATCATTTTGTGAGGATAACACTCTTGTCATCTCAGGGCTTGCAATGACAGACTGCTCGCCTACTCTTATATATGCAATTTTTCTTGATTTCTTATTATCAGGATTTAGTAATACTTTGTGAGGTTTTGTTATGCTCTCTTTAATATATATTGCTACAAGGTCTTTGCCGTTCATATTGATGATATAAATTTGTGGTTCAATTGGTGGTTCAAGATAAAATCCACAGGCTTTTTCAATTAAATCAATTTCACTTTTTTCACTTTCAACGCCTGTGATTTTCCGGTCATCTTCGACACCAAATATCAAATAACCTCCGAGAGTATTAGCAAAAGCAGAAATCTCTTTGGCAATTTTCTCGGGTGTCGTGAATTTTCTTTTAAATTCTATTGTAGATGATTCCCCTGCAAGAATCAGCTCTTTTAATTTATCGGGATACATCTATTTAATTAAAAATTAACAATTAACAATTGATAATTAAAATTTATAATTTTCAATTTTACAATTTTCAATAAATTTAAAATTTTCAATTTTGAAAAAAGTAAAAATACAATACGCTGTTTGTAAATTTTATAATCATTTGTTTCATCTGATTTTATGATTAATTAAATTCATTTGAAATTCAATGAAAATTGATAATTAAAATAATTTAAATTTTAAATTTTTCATTGTTAATTATTAATTGTTAATTATTTCAAAAGTTTTCCATCCGAATTTATAAAAGGGTAATCGGGTACTATTTGCCCTTTCTGTATTTTTTTCAATTTACTTTTTGCCAATGTTCTGTTAATCGAAGACAATCTCTCAGTGAAAATTATTCCGTTCAGGTGGTCAACTTCATGCTGCATAACACGTGACAACAAATTTCCTGCTTCTACAATGTGTTCCTTCATATCCAGGTCAAAATAACGAATTTGAATTATTTCAGGCCTCATTACTTTTTCATAGAATTTTGGAACACTAAGACAACCTTCCTCATATTCAATTTCTTCATCGGAGAATTTCTCAATAACAGGATTTATCATAGTTATCGGCGGTTCATCTCTGTGTTTCTCTTTGCTTGCATTTATATCAATTACGATGAGAGATTTATCAACGCCAACCTGGTTCGCCGCCAACCCAATCCCATCTGCTTTGTACATGGTTTCAAACATATTCTCAACTAATTTTTTCAAATCATCATCTATTTCCGGAACAGGTGATGTATGTTTCTTCAAAACCGGATGGAAACAGCTATATATTGGTATTATCATAGTCAATTACGAATTATGAATTACGAATTACGAATTAAATTTTTTCTAAATTTTATTCATTATTGATAAAATTGCATTTTCATATATGTTTCTAAGTTCATCAACTTTATATGAAATTTTATTATTGATGGTAAATTTTTCTTTCTGTGTTTTACCAATTTTAAAATATGAAACATTTTCATTCCTACAAATATCTTCAAGTTTCCGTTCCTTTGATTGTGATATACTCACTATAACCCTCGATTGAGATTCTCCGAAAAGTGCGGAAGCAGATAATTCCCAAGGGAGTGTTATCTCAGCACCAATATTATTATCGGTTAAAATTGAATTTTCTGCCAGGCATAGGGCAATACCGCCTTCACTACAATCGTGAGCAGAATTTATTAATCCCATTCTAATTACCGACAATAATACTTTTTGTAATCTTTTTTCTTCTTCGATATTAATGTCGGGACATTTACCAACAACATCCCCATAAAATAGTTTAATGTATTCAGAGCCGCCAAGTTCCCGCCTCTGATTTCCGAGTAAATAAATTGAATCTCCTTCATTTTTAAATCCTGCACTGCATATTTGGTCAAGGTTTTCAATTAAACCCAACATTCCGATTGTTGGTGTAGGAAATACGGCTCTGTCCCTGGATTCATTATGGAAACTGACATTTCCTCCGGTTACCGGTGTATTCAAAGCCCTGCAGGCATCACCCATCCCCTTGACTGCTTCTTTAAAAGTCCAATAAACCTCAGGGTCATAAGGATTGCCAAAGTTGAGACAGTTGGTAATTGCCAAAGGCTCGGCACCAGCACAAACAACATTTCTTGCGGCTTCTGCGACTGCTATCATTGCACCTTTGTACGGGTCGAGATAAGCATATCTAGCATTACAATCGGTACAGACTGCAATACCTTTATTTGGTAGTTCTTTTAATCTTAGGACAGCCGCATCTCCTTTGATATTAACTGTATTTGTTCTAACCTGTGAATCGTATTGTTCATGAATCCATCTCTTAGAAGCAATCGTTGGAGAAGATAGAATTTTGATAAAAGCCTCATCTAATTGAATGTTCAAATCAAGAGAATCAATTTTTACATTATTAACAACATCAAGGTAAGCTGGCCTGGTTGCAGGAAGATCGTATTGTGGTGCTCCTCCGCCTAATACAAGAGAGCCGGCATCGAGCTGGCAAACCTGTTTTCCATCTCTATAAACCTTCAATAAGCCATCGGTTGTAACTTCACCAATTTGAGTAATGGGAACATCCCATTTCTTGCAAATATTCGCAGCTATTTCAACTTTCTCTTTATCAATAATAAACAACATTCTCTCCTGTGATTCTGAAAGCATTATTTCATAGGCAGTCATTCCCTTTTCACGCAGTGGAACTTTATCTAAGTCCACATACATGCCCACAGCACCTCTTGCACTCATTTCCGAAGTAGAGCAAGAAATTCCAGCGGCACCCATATCCTGAACCCCAACAACAGAGCCTGATTTAATTAATTCAAGTGTTGCTTCAAGTAGTAATTTCTCTGCAAACGGGTCTCCAACCTGAACAGTAGGTCTCATATTGTCCGTCTCTTCATCAAACTCACGTGATGCCAGGAGGGATGCTCCATGAATACCATCACGCCCTGTACTGCTCCCGACAATAAATACAGGATTGCCAACACCTAAAGCAGTAGCAGAGGCAGTCCGTCCAACTTTCACTATTCCAACAGCCATTGCATTGACTAATGGATTATCGAAATAACAATCCTCGAAATATATTTCACCACCTACAGTAGGAACACCGAATGAATTTCCATAATGCCCTATACCTCCAACCACACCACGAAGAAGATATTTTGTTCTTTCGGAATTTAGTTCACCAAATCGCAATGAGTTTAAAGCGGCAATAGGCCTGGCGCCCATAGAAAAAATGTCCCTGAGAATACCTCCTACACCTGTTGCAGCACCCTGGAATGGTTCAATAGCAGATGGATGATTGTGGCTTTCTATTTTGAAGCAAATTGCATATCCATCGCCAATATCAATAAGTCCTGCATTCTCTGCCCCGGCTTCAACAAGCAGTCTTCCCCCGGAACGTGGTAATGTTTTTAGTTGTTTTATCGAATTTTTATAAGAGCAATGCTCACTCCACATTACGCCATATACACCTAATTCTGTATAAGTAGGCACCCTGCCTAAAAATTCTATAACTTTATTATACTCTTCTTCTGATAATCCGACTTCGAATGCGGTCTGTAATGTAACTTCTACTTCCGAATATAAACTCATCACTAATACAAAAATTAAAAAAAATGAAAAAACTCAAGAACAAAATTACGTTTTTTTCGTATTAAAGTTATTTTGTGTTGAAAAATGATGATAATTGATTTTCAAACAATCCAACTTCTCCTGTTTCATTATACCCAAATTCTTTTCGAGCTCATTTTCTTCTTCATTTTGCGTTTTTTTACCGATTTCTGTCATTTCTTTTATCAATTTTGTGTATTCTATAAGCATTTTTATAGTATTAAGGTCTAATTCATTGTAATAATAAGGTGTTATCTTAAACTTAGTTGAAAATTAAAAAATAAAAAAAGGTTCCTCTTAAAAATTGTTAAATTTAAAATTACCAAAAATTAATGTTTA
>MHAY01000053.1 GCA_001804705.1 Ignavibacteria bacterium RIFOXYC2_FULL_35_21 | reverse complement strand
TGTCAATTCTTCTAAAAATGGATAATGGACAATCTGAATTATATAATATTATTAAAAATAATTTTTAGGGTGTCCCAACGCTGAAAACAGGAGACAGGGCATTAACAAAGAGAGTCGTATATGTGACGTAAGCATTAAAACTTTGAGTTTTGAGTTTTGAATTGCGGTTATATAATTAAATAAATGGTTTCAAAGGGAATTTATCGCGTAGCGATTAAATATCGGTAGCAGATGAAACATAGCTGCCACACTTATCCCGTAGGGATTATAAATGTGAGCGTTTAGTTTAAAAATATAAATTGAAAATTCTATAATTCATTCCCACATGAATACATTAATCATTCAAAAGCAGGAATACCCGTTATATCTTCACCTAAAATCAATGTATGAATATCATCCGTGCCTTCATAAGTTTTGACTGATTCCAGGTTAGCGGCATGTCTCATTATATGATATTCATAGAGAATACCATTTGCACCATGTATTTCACGGGCTACTCTGCAGGCAGTCAAAGCCATATCAACATTATTTCTTTTGGCTAATGATGTCTGTTGGAACCTGTCCTTGCCTTCATCTTTCAACCTGCCAAGCCTGTAAGCAATCAATTGTGCTTTTGTTATTTCATTAAGCATCCATACAAGTTTTTCTTGTACGAGCTGAAAGGATGCTATCGGCTTACCGAATTGAATCCTCGATTTGGCATATTGCACTGATGAATCGTAAACAGCCATAGCCGCACCTACGGCACCCCAGGATATTCCGAACCTCGCTTGAGTCAGACAGCTTAAAGGTCCTTTTAATCCTTTGATGTTTATAAGATTTTCATCCGGGATTTCGCAATCTTCAAAAATCAGTTCCGATGTTACAGATGCCCTGAGCGATAGCTTACCTTTCATTTCAGGAGCAGAAAATCCCTTTGTTCCTTTTTCTACTAAAAAGCCGTGAATCACTCCATCAAGCTTTGCCCACACAACTGCAACATCGGCTAAAGTACCATTAGTAATCCACATTTTGGCACCATTTAGGAGATAGCCCCCGTCTATTTTTTTTGCATTCGTCAGCATTCCCGAAGGATTTGAACCATAATCCGGTTCGGTCAATCCGAAACAACCGATAACCTCTCCGCTTGCAAGTTTTGGCAGCCACTTTTTCTTCTGTACTTCCGTACCATATGTATAAATCGGATAAATGACGAGAGAGTTCTGAACCGATGCAAAAGAACGTATCGCAGAATCTCCTCTTTCAAGTTCCATCATAGCCAATCCATAACTTGTATAATTAGCGCCTGCACCACCAAGTTCTGTCGGAAGAGTAATTCCAAGTAATCCCAGTTCAGACATTTTGGGAATTAGTTCCATCGGAAAAGTTGCATTTAGATAATGCTCTCCGATAATTGGTATAACTTCATTTTCGACAAATTCCCTGACTGAATACATTATCAACTTCTCTTCTTCGGATAGAAGTTCCTCTATATTAAAATAATCTACTGCATTGTATAACATATAAAAATCCTATGAAAAATGATATTAATAAACAATTATAGTCTGGCAAAAATATTTAAAAATACGATAAACTCATATTTTTCTTTTTGTTATAAAGAAAAACTTTGTAAATTTGTATTCAATCAATGGGCTGTATGCCCATTTTTTGTTTCTTTTTTAATTTGAAAAAAAATTTGTCTTAATTATTTAAGTACAGCGATGGCTCAAAGGAAAGCGAAATTCAAAGCAGATAAAAAGCTTATTATTGATGCTTTTGCCGAAATGGCTAAAGAAAAAAACATTGACAGGGATTTGCTCCAGGGCATTGTCGAAGAGACTTTGTCTTTGCTTGTCAAAAAGAAATACAGCAATGAATCCAATTTCGAGATTATCGTTAACATGGATAAGGGTGATATTGAAATTTACCTGATGAGAACCATTGTCGAAAATGTCGAAAACTCTTCACTTGAAATTGCCCTGGAAGAAGCAAATGAGCGCGGCGAAGAAAAATACGAGATAGGCGATGAATTCATCGAGGAAATCACCCTTGACAATATTAACACAAGTTTCGGCAGAAGATTAATCTCATTAGCTTCACAAAATCTCAATCAAAAGATACGCGAGGTTGAAAAAGACAACATCTACAATGAATATAATACCAAAGTCGGAGAAATTATTATCGGTGAATTATATCAGATCAGGCGAAACAGTATTCTCGTTTTGCATAACAAAGTCGAGACTATTTTGCCAAGAGAAGAACAAATTCCCAACGAACCTTACAGGTTTAAAAAGAATCAAACAATAAAAGCAATAGTAAAAGAAGTTCGTAGAAGCGGAATATCAGGATTACCTGAAATCATTTTATCGAGGGCATCGGATGATTTTCTGGCAAGGCTGTTTGAAATTGAAATACCCGAAATTTACGATGGAATAATTCAGATAAAATCAATAGCCCGGGATCCAGGTGAAAGGTCAAAGGTTGCAGTTGTTTCATTTGACGACAGAGTTGACCCCGTTGGAGCATGTGTGGGTATGAAAGGTATAAGGATTCATTCAATTGTCCGCGAATTGAATAACGAAAACATCGACTTGATTGAGTATTCGGAAAATGATGCAGAGTTCATAGCCAAAGCTCTTTTACCAGCCAAAGTAAAAGATGTTAATGTACAACCTGAAATCAGAAGTGCCACAGTTGTTGTACCTGATGACCAGGTTTCTCTTGCAATTGGCAAGAATGGCCAGAATGTCAGGTTAGCATCTAAGCTTACGGGTTATTCAATAACATTAATTAATGAAACCGGTGAGGATATCGACCTGTCCGAATTTGAAGAAGAAATAGGGACGGAACTATATAAAAATCTTATGGAAAACGGAATTGAAACCGCAAGGGGATTACTTGAAACAGAACCCGAAGAATTATTAAAAATTAAAGGCATGACCAAAAAAGTTTTACTTGAGATTCGCTCCATACTTCTTGGTGAATTCGATGAGCCTGAAACTGATGAAATGATAGAAAAAATTAAAAATTTGAAAGCAAAATCATCCAGGCAAAAAAAAGTAAAAGTTAAGGTAGTAGCAGCGGAAGATAAAGAGAACCCTGATGCAACCGAAGAATCTTGATTTTGAATAGAAAATATTAATAAATTTCATTATTGAAGCAGGATAAAAGACACAAAGGAATTTATGGCGGCTGGTAAAGGCATAAAATTATTCAGGATTGCTACCGAAATAAATATTGGTAAAGATGCAATCGTTGAATTCTTACAATCAAAGGGCTTTGCTATTGAGAATAAACCCACAGCTACTTTGACAGAGCAGATGATTGAACTTGTTCATGATAAGTTCAAAAGGGAGATGATTGCCGCTGAGAAACAACGCGAAAAAATTGAAAAACATAAGCAAATCCGAAAATCCACATCAGAACTTACTTCTAAGTCAGAAGATGCAGCACTAAAAACAAAAGAAATTCCTAAACCTACAGTCAAAGAAAGAGAACCCGAAAAACCAAAAACCGTTGAAGTAAAAGTTGAAACTGAAAAAGCGAAAACAAAGGTTGAAAAAGAAAAGGTTGTTGTATCAGAAAAAATCAGTGTCCCCGAAACAAAGAAACTACATATTATTGACAA
This sequence comes from Ignavibacteria bacterium RIFOXYC2_FULL_35_21, assembly GCA_001804705.1. GTDB lineage: Bacteria > Bacteroidota > Ignavibacteria > Kapaibacteriales > UBA2268 > XYC2-FULL-35-21. The sequence goes on along the minus strand of MHAY01000053.1, from coordinate 59,687 downwards.
GATTGACCTTGATGCTATCAGTCTGAAAGATAAGAAAAAGCCGTCTAGGAAAAAACCGGCTAAAGCAAAAGAAGAAATAAAACCTCAGCCACCAATAGAAGAAAAACCAAAAAAGCCGGCAATAAAAGAAAAAAAAGAAGCTGAAATTCCAAAGGAAAAAGTCAAAGTTAAGATTGAAACATTAAAGCCTGAGAAAGAAAAAGTTATTTCCGTTGAAATCAGCAAAAAAGTTCAGGAAGTAATCGAATTTAAAGAAGAAGTCAAACCGGTTGAAGATCTGGTAATAACCGAAAAACCACGAGGAAAGAAAAAAAGAAGAAAGAAAAAAATAGCTCAGGTGCAAATCGAGCCTGGTGTTGCTCCAAAGCTTCGGGGATTAACAATTGTTGGTAAAATTGTACTCAACAAGGAACAACTCGAAGAAATCAAAGACAGAAAAGAAAGAAAAGGAAAAAGGTTCGATGAAGACGATGACGAGGTTGGCATTATAGGCAAAGGGAAATTTCTTAAGTCAAGAAAAAAGCTAAAAGGTAAGATTAAAGAACGTGTTATAGATAAAGTTAGAATAACAGATAAGAAAAAGAAACGAAGAATTTCAGTCAGGGACCTGATTACAGATGATGATATTGATAGAGCCATCAAGCAAACCCTGGCAGGTATGGAAGAATCCTCATCGGTAAGCCTGCGCTCGAGAATGAGGTCGAAAAGAAGAGCCGAGCGCGAAGCCGAGGAACTAAGACGAAGCGAAGAGAAAGAACTGGAAGGAAAAAAAATACAACTCAGTGAGTTTGTTACAACGAGTGACCTGGCAAACCTGATGGGTGTAAATCCCAGTGAAATTATTGTGAAGTGCATGGAATTAGGTTTAATGGTGAGTATTAATCAAAGGCTTGATAAAGACACTATCATAATTATTGCCGATGATTATGATTACACCGTCGAGTTCCTCGATGAGAAAGCAATGCAAATATTACAGGATTTCGAAGAGGAAGATGAGGAAGAAAATCTATTATCCCGTTCACCAATTGTAACCGTAATGGGACATGTTGACCACGGGAAGACATCCTTACTTGACTTTATAAGGAATTCAAATGTAGTTGCCGGGGAAGCCGGAGGCATCACACAACATATAGGAGCCTACCGGGTTGCTATGCATGATGGGAAATACATTACATTTCTTGATACGCCTGGCCATGAAGCATTTACAGCTATGAGGGCACGAGGAGCACAAGTCACTGATATTGTCGTTCTCGTAATTGCCGCAGATGATAGTGTTATGCCCCAGACAGTCGAGGCTATCAGCCATGCTCAGGCAGCGAATGTAAAAATTATTGTTGCAATTAATAAAATAGATAAACCTGAAGCCAAAGCAGAAAGAATAAAACAACAGCTAACGGACTATAATATATTGGTCGAAGAATGGGGCGGCAAGCATCAAAGCGTAGAAATTTCAGCTAAAACAGGTAAAAATGTTGACCATCTTCTCGAAAAGATTTTATTGGAAGCTGAACTCCTCGAATTAAAATCAAACTACAAAAGAAAAGCAAGATGTGCCATAATAGAAGCTAATATGGATAAGGGTTTCGGTACTGTTGCTTCGGTAGTAGTACAAAAAGGAACATTAAAAATCGGAGATGCTTTTGTTGCAGGTGTTAGTTCGGGAAGAGTGAGGGCTATGTTTGACGAACGCAGCCGCAGAGTAGATGAAGCCACTCCTTCGATGCCAGTCAGAGTCATTGGGTTCGACGGCCTCCCGGAAGCAGGCGATATTCTGGCTGTAGTTGATTCGGACATCGAAGCAAGGGCAATAGCAAATGACAGGCACCAATTGAAACGAGAGCAGTCTCTAAGGCAGGTACGTCATGTTACTTTAGACGATATTTCCAAGGAGATTAAACTCGGCGGTGTTAAGGACTTACATATGATAATCAAAGGTGATGTAGGTGGCTCGGTTGAAGCACTGAGCGACTCGTTGCTGAGATTATCGCAGGATGAAGTAAGAATCAGCATATTACATAAAGGGGTTGGCTCTATTACCGAATCGGATGTTATGCTTGCAGTTGCATCGAATGCCGTCGTCATAGGATTTCAAGTATCTCCGACAGCAAAGGCAAGAAAACTTGCCGAAAAGGAAGGTATAGATATTAGGTTGTACAGCATTATTTATGATGCAATTGATGAAGTAAAATTAGCCCTGGAAGGAATGTTAACACCTGAACTCAGAGAAGAAGTCAGTGCCACAATCGAGATTAGAAAAGTTTTCAAGATTAGTAAGCTCGGCCATATTGCAGGATGTTATGTTCAGGAAGGAAAAATCAGCAGGAATGACAGGGTAAGGCTTTTGAGGGACGGACTGCCTGTTTATAATGGTACAATACACTCCCTGAAAAGAAATAAAGATGATGTTAAGGAAGTAGAATCGGGTTATGAATGTGGAATTATTTTGGATGGTTTTCAGGACTTTGAAGAAGGCGATGCTATTCAGGCTTATAAACTTCTGGAAATAAAAAGGACTTTAAATTAAAATTTTTTTGATTAATTTTTGAAATATATATTCGAGAATTGAGAATTAATTATTATGTCGGTACGAGCAGAAAAAGTTGGTAGTGTTATTAAAAGAGCTATTTCGGAACCATTAACAAAGCTTGCATCGGAACACTCTGCAGGCTTTGTGTCTGTTACATCAGTAAAATTAACTTCCGATTTGCAAATAGCGAAAGTTTATATAAACGTATTCGGAGGAAAACTTACTCCTTCACAATTTCTCCCAATCATTGATGATAAAAAGGGGCCGCTAAGAAAATTCATCGGTACAAAAGTCAGGCTGAGATTCACTCCTGAATTGAGGTTTTATATTGACGACACATTTGAACAGATGCAGCATATACAGTCATTGCTCGACTCTGTACAGCAGGACTCAAAAGAAACCAAGGTCAATCTTGATGATTATAAAGAGAAAAGTTTGCTGAATTTTTAACAAGGGCAGATTTGGAATCTTCCCATACATTATTTCAATCTGTGTTAATTTTTATGTTTCTTCTAACCCGAAAAACCATTGACAGAATTGCACAATGGTATTCCGAAGCTGAAGCTACAGGTGCTTCGGTATTGATTGACAAGGAAAAGAACTGGACATCTTTTGATGTCGTTGCTAAATTAAGAAAGATAACTAAAATCCGAAAAATCGGGCATACAGGCACACTCGACCCGTTGGCAACAGGATTATTGATGGTCTGCCTCGGCAAAGCCACTAAACAAATTTCCGAATTCATGGAAGATTTTAAATCTTATGACACACAAATCAAAATTGGAATCTCAACAAAATCTTATGACAGTGAAACTGAAGAATATGATGAAAAGCCAATTAACCATATAAATGAAGATACAATTATTAATACAATTCTATCCTTTAAAGGAATTTCTTTTCAGGAACCACCATTATATTCTGCAAAAAAGATAAAAGGAGTCCCTGCTTATAAGTTTGCCCGTAAAGATAAACAAATCACTCTGGTGCCTAAGCAAATTGAAATCATTGAAATTCAAATAAAAAGCATTCGAATTCCGTTTATATCTTTCAAAATTGTGTGTTCGGCAGGAACTTATATAAGGGCTTTGGCGAGAGATATTGGTGAAATGCTTGGTTGTGGGGCATATATGTATGAACTGAGACGAACTGCAATTGGTGATTTTAAAGTTGAAGACGCATTGACAATCAATGAAATAAATAATTTATTTAATGAGAATAGTTTAGTAAATAATGATAAAAGTTTACAAGAATTTAAGTGAAATTAATTTTGATAAAAGGACAGTAATAACTGTCGGAACATTCGACGGAGTACATAAGGGCCATCAGATTATCCTTAAGCGTTTACTTGAAATCGGCAAAGAGGAGAATCTCATTCCAATCGTTTTAACTATTGACCCGCATCCCCAACTCGTTTTGAAAAGAGCTGACAGAAATCCCATAAAACTATTAACTACAATAGAAGAAAGAATAATCATATTTGAAAAATTTGGGATTCAAAATTTATTTATTATTCCATTTACTTATGAATTTTCACAGACTCCTCCCGAAATATTCATTAAAGAATATCTGGTTGAAAAGTTTTTTATGAGAAAAATTCTGATAGGCCACGACCACATGTTCGGAAGGAACAGGGAAGGAAATAAAGATTTATTAACCCAATTAAGTACATCTCTCAAATTTGAGGTAGAGAAAATTGATGCTTTTATCGAAAATGATACGACAATCTCAAGCACAAAAATCAGAACAGCATTGTTGAACAAAGACCTCGATTCTGCAAATAAAATGCTTGGGTATAACTATTTAATTAACGGGGTTGTTGATAAAGGTGAAGGGAGAGGCCGAACTCTTGGCTACCCTACTGCAAATATTAGAATTGAAAATATTAACAAACAATTGCCCGGTGTGGGAGTATATTTCGTATCTTCTGAAATAAATGGTAAAACTTTTTATGGTATGGCAAATCTCGGTACAAGGCCTACATTCTCGAATAATAACCGTATTTTTCTCGAAATTTATTATTTTGATTTAAATATGGATTTATATAATTCAAATATTTCAGTGTCGTTTTTGAATTTTATAAGGGATGAAAAAAAGTTTCCAACAGTCGGTGAGTTAATCAACCAAATTAAATCAGATGAGTTATATTGCCGTGGATTAATAAAAAAGTTTTAATATTAAAAGTATTATTCGTAATTTTGAAGTCTTGAAATTTTGGAGTTTATAAATGATTACAAGAGAACATAAATCGGAAATAATTAACAAGTTCGGAGTCAAAGCCGCTGATACCGGAAGGTCCGAAGTTCAGGTTGCTTTACTCACAGCCAGAATCAATGACCTGACTCACCACCTTGATGGCCATAAAAAAGACAATTCCAGCCGCAGAGGCTTAATTAAACTTGTTAGTAAAAGAAGAAAATTATTAGATTTTTTAGCAAAAAAGGATATTAACAGGTATAGGGACGTTCTGAAGTCATTAGCACTTAGAAAATAAATTATTGGCGGTATATTTTACTGCCATTAATGCTTTGGATGCACCTGCTGTTTAAATCTCATCAGATTTGCTTATCATAAGAAAATTACTTAACAATTATTCAGAAGATATATTATGTCAAAAGAAGTAGCAAGTATTGAATTTGCCGGAAAAACTTATTCATTGGAAACCGGAAGATTCGCAAAATTCGCCGGCGGCTCGGTTATGGTTAGCTGTGGCGATACAATGGTTTTGGTGACTGTAGTTGCCGAAAATGAAGAGAAAAAAGATGTTGATTACATGCCTTTGCAGGTTGAATACAGGGAAAAAGCATCTGCCGCAGGTAAATTTCCGGGTGGTTTCCTCAAAAGAGAAACAAGGCCCAGCGACCACGAAGTTTTATGTTCCCGTTTGATTGACCGTCCTATAAGGCCAATGTTTCCTAAATCTTGGAGGTTTGACACTCAGCTTATTGCTAATGTTGTTTCATTTGAATCCGATGTCCCTCCATTTACTTTGGGTGCTATCGGAGCTTCTGCGGCATTATTGATTTCTGATATCCCCTTTAATGGTCCTGTTTCCGAAGTTAAGGTTGGCAGGGTAAACGGAGAATTCATAATTAATCCTTCATTAACACCTCTCGAGCAATCAGACATTGACATGACAATTGCCGGAACCGACACATCTATCGTTATGGTTGAAGGTGAAAGCCACGAAATTTCCGAAGAAGATTTTCTGAAAACACTCGAATTTGCTCACGAGAAAATTCGACAATTAAATGATTTACAGAGACAGCTTGCAGCTAAAGTACAAGTTGCAAAAAGAGAATTTATTGAAAAAGAAATTCCACCTGAGATAATAGATACTGTTAAAAATGCAGTATCAGATGAACTTGTGAAGTATGTTCACACTGTTACAACTAAGAGCGAAAGAAGCGAGTCGAGAAAAAAACTGAAAGACATTGCAATCGAAAAATTGACTGAAACCTTTGCCGAGAAGGAAGAATACAAAGATTTTGACTTTTCATTATACGGTGAAGAAGTTCTTTCCAAACTCGAAAAGCAGGAAATGAGAAAAATGATTCTCGACGATGGCAAAAGACTTGACGGCAGAACAACAACAGACATCCGCCCGATTTCCTGTGAAGTTGGAATTCTTCCACGAGTTCATGGTTCTGCTTTATTCACAAGAGGCGAAACACAGAGTCTTGGAATGGTTACACTAGGAACAAAACGTGACGAACAGATGATTGACGGTTTGCTGCCGACATACACTAACAGGTTTTTACTCCATTACAACTTTCCTCCGTTTTGTACCGGTGAAACAGGTAGAATGGGGACCGGAAGAAGAGAAATCGGTCACGGACATCTTGCCCAACGTGCTTTAGAAATCATGCTTCCCGAAAAAGAAGATTTTCCTTATGCAATTCGTGTTATATCTGAAATTCTCGAATCTAACGGTTCATCTTCGATGGCATCTGTTTGTTCAGGTAGTTTGGCACTATTTGATGCGGGAGTACCTATGAAAAAAGCTGTTGCAGGAATTGCGATGGGCTTAATTAAAGAAGAAGATAAAATTGCAATTTTAAGCGATATACTTGGCGACGAAGATTTTCTCGGCGACATGGACTTTAAAGTTACAGGAACTGCCGATGGAATCACTGCATGCCAGATGGATATTAAAATCGAGGGATTGCCACTTGAAATTATGGCAAAAGCACTTGAACAAGCTAAACAGGGAAGACTTCATATACTTTCAAAAATGAACGAACTTATTTCTGAACCGAGGGGAGACCTCTCACCTTATGCTCCACGATTCACCATGATGCAGATACCTACCGAGTCTATTGGTGCAGTTATCGGCAGCGGTGGAGAGACTATAAGGAGTATAGTGAAGGAAACAGGAGCAGAGATTGACATTAATGATGATGGTGTCATCACGATTGCCGCTACATCCGGTCAGTCAAGTGATGATGCAAGAAAAATGATTGAAAGCATAATAAAAAAACCTGAAGAAGGTGAAGTTTATACTGGCACAGTAGTTGAAATTCGTGAAGGCATGGGTGCATTCATTGAATTCATTCCAAAAAAGCAGGGACTACTCCACATTTCGCAGATAGCCCACGAAAGAACGATAAACATCAGTGAAGTAATGAAAGTTGGCGATAAAATCGAAGTAAAATTACTCGAAGTTACTCCTGACGGAAAATTCCGTCTAAGCCGCAAGGCATTACTTCCCAGGCCTGAAGGAATGCCCGAAGAAGATGATGATTACAAACGTAGGGATTCATCACGTGGCAGACGTCCGGATGGAAACAGACGGGATGACCGCCGCGGAGACGACAGAAGAGGACCAAGAAGAAGATATTAACAATTCAATATAATCTCATCTTGAATCATATCATCAATGATATGACATCGAACTTTATTATTTTTGCAGATGAAATAATATATCTGTTATAATAATAAGAATCTTTGTGATATTTGAACAAATGGCAACAAATCAAACTTCTATTATAGGAAATAAATATTATTTTAGAATCATCAATGAAACATTTGATGATGGGGTGTGCTTTTGGACATTGAGAGCTGTCTGCAAGAAATCTAAGAAGTATTCGGGAATTAATAATTTGAACTCAGTATTAGGGCAACTAATAGGTGATGAAGGATTAGATGATGTTACCGGAAAATATGAAGATTCTCTTGCCTGGGAAGTAACAAAGAAAGAAATGAAGAAATTTAATAGAATAGCAAAATCATTAGTAACCAGCGATTCATTTTTGAAATATTTAGAAGATAAATTGGGTGATGACAGAAGCAAGGGAGAATGGGAAAATGTCGAATTGTAGAATATATTAGAAATTTTATTAAATTGATTTTTGTATAGAATATTTTAAAGATTATTTTTGAAATTATTATTAAAAATAAATTAAATAAAAATTACAATGGCAACACAAGAAATTAAAGATTTACCTGTTGAGAAATTGCTTTTCGACCCTGAAAATCCTTGACTTCCAACAAGATACAAAAAAGCAAGCCAAAAAGAGATACTCGAATGGATTCTAATCAATGAGAATATCATTGAACTTATGGGCTCAATTGGGGAAAAAGGTTATTTCAGGGCAGAACCGTTATTAGTTGTAAAAAATGAAGAAGTTGGTTATTACACAGTTGTCGAAGGTAATAGGCGATTAGCTGCTGTAAAACTTTTAACTAACCCAACATTAACTATCATTAAAAAAGAATCTATTAAGGAATTATCGGAAACGATAAAACCAGGGATAAAGCTCTCAGAATTGCCTGTTATTGAGTATTTATCAAGAAATGAAATCCTAATATATTTGGGATACAAACATATAACTGGACCAAAATCTTGGGATGCACTTGCAAAAGCAAGATTTTTATTTGAAACACAGAAAACATTAATCGGTACTGATTTAATAGAGCAATATAGAATTTTAGCAAAAATAATTGGTAGTAAAACTTCATACGTAAAGAATTTATTGATAGGTTATAAATTATATAAAAAAATAGAAGATAGCAACTTTTATAATATTAGAAATTTAAATGAGACTGATTTTAGCTTTGGTAAATTTTATACAGCAGTTAGCAGAAAAAATATAGCGGTTTTTATTGGTCTGGATCTTGATTCCGACAAACCTGCAGAAAGGATTATTGAAAATAATTTAAAAGACCTTACCATTTGGATGTTTAAAGAAAATGAACAGGGTTTAACTAGATTAGGAGATTCAAGAAATATAAGATATTTAAATGAAATTGTATCAAAACCATCGGCATTAAAAGCATTTAAAGAAGGTTCGCCTCTTGATAAAGCTATTTTATTAACTGATGAACCTATAAAAATTTTTACAACCAGTATAGATGATGCTTTTGTTAGTTTGGATATAGCTAGAGACTATACCCATAAAATATCAAAACAGGAAAAAGAATCCGATGACGATTTTATAAGCAAAGTTAGAATTTGTGAAAATAAATTATCAGACATAATTGAAATAAGTGGGAATTTAAAAACGATTCTTGAAAAAAAGCACGTTTAATTTGGAGATTAATAATAAATATGTGTTTATTTATAGATTTATCTAAACCTCCTAGAAATAAAGATATTAATAAATGGGCTGATTATGTAGAACTCAAAACAATTACACATCCCGATAAAGCATTCTCAATTTGTGAACTTTTTGATTTCCCAAATGATGAAGATGAATTCAAAAGTAACAATGATGTAGATTTGTTTGATTTTGAAGAACCAGATAAACCAACAAGAGATGATAAGCAAGAAATTTTCTACAAAGATTGCTTAAATATGTTGAAATACCGTGCTCACTTATTTAAAGACTTTTACCCTTTTGAAATTACAAATGATGGTAAAGTTGTTACAATAAAAGATTCATTAATTATAAAACACAAAATATATTTATTTTTATTATTAGCTTCAAATTTAGATGATATTAAGGTAAGCCATTGGCAATATTTTACAAGTAGTTTTGAAATAATAAGTAAAGAAGCTTTAAAAGATTTTCTTCCTCAAAATGCAGAAATACACTTATTTGGAAGTAGTAACACTGAACCTTTAGCTAATGAAGATACTCTTTTTTTAAAGTATTCAAAAAAAAATGATAGAATAAAAGAATTAGTAAAACATATTAGAGAAAAAATTCAATATCCTGAGAACGAATTCTCGGAAAGAGACTGTGGTGATGCAGGCTTAGACTTAGTTGCATGGATACCAAATAACGATTCATTAAATAGTATTCCTATCTATTTCGTACAATGCACTTGTTCACCTGAGAATAAATGGAAAGCAAAGCAGCTTGAAATTAGTTATGATACCTGGAATGAGATTATTTCATTAAAAACATACCCTCAGAGATTTCTATTTATTCCTCATAATTATAGAAAGTTAGATGGAAATTGGGTTAAAGAAACAACAATTCGTAAGTCAATATTGATTGACCGTAATAGATTAATTTTTCATTTAAAGAAGAATATTGACGTGTTCGAAATGCTTTCATGTTATAAGTTAATTGGTGATTTGATTAAATACAAGGAACAATTATTCAGTTAATTTTATGAAAATTATTTCCCTATTTTCCGGCTGTGGTGGCCTTGATTTGGGCTTTAAAAAAGCCGGGTATAAAATTATTTGGGCAAATGATAACGATAGTAAAGTATGGGAAACATACAAAAATAATTTTCCTGAAACAAATCTTGATAAAAGGAGTATTATAGATATACCTTCCAAAGAAATTCCAAATGAGATTGACGGAATAATTGGTGGTCCACCTTGTCAGAGCTGGAGTATTGCAGGTAACGGCAAAGGTATAGATGATCCTCGAGGTAAATTATTCCTTGAGTTCGTTCGGGTCGTTAAAGACAAAACACCTAAATTTTTTTTAGCTGAAAATGTTCTTGGTATTTTGAATATGAGACATAACGTTGCTTTAAATGATATTTTGGATGGTTTTGATGCGGCTGGATATACTGTTAAAATCATCAAGGTTAATGCAAAGGATTTTGGAGTACCTCAAAATCGAAAAAGAGTTTTTTTTGTTGGCTTTAAAAAATCTTTAAATATTGAATATGATTTTAGTACAAAACCAAAAAATATTATACCTGTAATAAATTTTATAAGTGATTTAAAAAATAATGCAAAAAAACCAAAAGGCAATAATTATACTAATGGTTTAAAATGTGCAGTGCCAAATCATGAGTATTGGGTTGGTACTTTTTCGTACATATTTATGTCAAGAAACAGAGTATTAGATTGGGACAAACCATCCTTTACTCTACAAGCAAGTGGCAGACAAACTCCTTTACATCCCAAAGCCCCGCCCATGGAAGTTGTTAAAAAAGATGTTATGACTTTTAATAAAAAGCATGAAAATAAATATAGAAGATTAACAATAAGAGAGTGTGCAAGAATTCAGACATTCCCCGATGATTTTATTTTTTATTATAAATACTTAAATGATGGTTATAAGTTAGTTGGGAATGCTGTACCTGTCAAATTAGCTAATCTATTTGCTAAAAATATAAAAGAATATTTATTAAACATTAAAGAAAATTCAATAATAACAAAGTATGGCTTTAAAACAAGCAAAACTAGGTCGAAATTAATGTCAAAGATTAAATCGAAAGACACTAGACCAGAGATAATATTAAGAAAAGCAATATGGAATTTGGGTTATAGGTATTCATTAAAAAATACATTTATAACCGGCAAACCGGATATTGTATTTAAGGAAAAAAAAGTAGCCGTTTTTGTTGATGGAGAATTTTGGCATGGCTATAATTGGAAGGCTAAAAAATCAAGGATTAAATCAAACAAAGACTATTGGACAAATAAAATTGAAAAAACGATTCAAAGAGATAAAAAAAATACTGTAATATTATCAAAATCGGGTTGGATTGTTCTCAGATTCTGGGAAAAGGATATAGATAATGATTTAAAGAAATGTCTTAATAAAATAGTAAAAATTTTAAAATAATTCTATGAAACTCTGAATTACCTCATTCCACCACCATCTTTTTAAACTTCCCCTCATTTCTTATATTCTCAAGATATTTGTCCGTCTTAGCTCTTTCCTTGTATTGAGGTGCAAGTGTCAGTGCTTTTTCCAAAGATACAAGTGCTTTTACTTTGTTTTTCTGTAACGAATAAATACAAGCTCTGACATAATATGCACCTGCGTCGTCGTGTTTAATCTCTATGACTTTATCAAAGCAGACCAGTGACTCATTATATTTATTCATTTTGAAATATGCAATTGCAAAATTATACCATGCACTCTTGTTCTTAGGGTTTAGTTCGGTTGCTTTTTTATAGTTGCTCAACGCTTCGTCATTCCTGCCGAGAGCAAGGTTTAATGTACCGAGATTATTCCACGCATTATCATAATTAGGATTGAGTGAAATTGCTTTTTTGTAAGATTCATAAGCCTCATCCGACTTTTTCAGACTTAGATATGTATTGCCAAGATTGTACCATGTTTTGTCATTATTTGGATTTAACTCCTTCGCTTTCAGGAAGCAATTAATTGCTTCATCATAATTACCCTTACTCGATAATGCCACACCTTTATTATTCCAGTTATCCTCTTTATTGGGATTGAGTGATAATGCTTTGTCCTGTGCATAAATTGCTTCGTCAAACCTGCCAAGATTTGAGAGCAGGTTACCCATGTTGTACCATGCAATCTCATATTTAGGATTATACTCGACTGCTTTATAATAACAAGCAAGGGCATCGTCATATTTATTCATTACAGTCAACAGCAATCCTTTATTGTAGTATGCAAAAACGAATTTAGGATTGATTGACAGAGCTTTGTCATAAGCCTCCAATGCTTGGTTATATTTGCCTATTCCGGATAGTTCAATACCTTTATTTACCCATGCGCTGTCATAATCGGGAAATATTTTTATTGCTTCATCATACGACTTAATAGATTCTTCATGTTTTCCAAGTTCCGACAGTGCAATACCACGGCTATAATAAGCTTTATAATAATTCGAATTAATTTTTATTGCTTCATTGTATGAATTGACTGCTTCTTCATTTTTGCCAAGTTTGTTTTCCATAAAACCTTTATTATACCAGTTCAGAGCAAGATTAGGATTAATTTCGACTGCTTTATTGAATGCAGCCAAAGCTTCGTCATATCTTTTCAAATCAGCAAGAAGAATCCCTTTCTGGTTCCATGCATCCATATTGTACGGCTCTTTATTTATTGCATCATTTAGATTATTAAGAAGTTCATATTTCTCTTCCTGGGTTTTAGTAACTGAAAATTGTTCCTCGATTTTTTTTGATTCTTCCTTACAGGAAAACAATAATAATCCTGTTAAAATAAAAGAAATAATGATAATATTTTTTTTCATATCAACCTTTCTCCTTTTCATTTATTCTTTTAATTGTTATTTCATCCTGCAATTCCCTAAGTGCATCCTTTGCAATCCACTTTGCAGATTTGGATTCGGGAAATTTATTAATAATTTCGTTAGAAACTGCGATTACTTTTTTATTAAGTACCATATTTCTTTTACCGATTTGCCTCAAAGCCCAATTTACAGATTTCTTAACAAAATTTCTTTCGTCAGTCGAGGCTTCAATAATTAACGGGAAAAATAATTTAAATTGACTATCACCTGCTTTCTTATCATGAACGGCAAGAGATGCCATTAATGCAAAGCCTGCCCTTTTCTCAAATTCTGCCTTTCTTTTACTCCATTCGGCAGCTTTTTTAAATGCAAAACCGGTTTTATCGAGCAGATTCATCATTAACTGGTCGCAGACATCCCATGAATCGAGGCCTTTGAGCCATATTTCAGCTTGTTTTACAGTAACTTCCGAGGGTATGTCAATAAGTGCCGCAAGTATTCTCGCCTCATGAATACCACTTTCCCATAGCTCTTGTGCGAGTTCATGGCCTTTACCAATTTCCTTTGCTATTTTTCTTAGTGTAGTAACAGGGATACCAAGCGTGCCTTCGGGATTAATCCCGAACCGGGCAATTCCCTCGACATTTTTCTTATTACTTAAAGATTTCAATCTCTTAATTATTTCCTGTGATTTCATAAATTTGAAAAAATAATGAGAAATATTTTTTCAAATTTACTTATGAAACTTTTTATTATGAAAAATCGTAAATAAAAACTAAATAATTTTAATTGGTGAATTATGCCGAGTCTCGAAAAAAATCCGAACTTTTTTCGTCTATTGATTACATCAATAGCTACCTATTTAATCATTTTGTCTTCCATGAGCTTCATACGTTCGGTTACCTCGACAACGGATGAAAATCAATGGATAACTCTTCCTTCAAAGATGTATATATCAAAAGAATTTTCGGGTATTCTATCTAAAACAAATGCAAAGGACGGAGAAACAAATAGCTCATTCACCGTTAAGTTAGGTTCTTTATTGAGAGATATTAATGGAACTGTAATTAAGGACACATTGCATTTAGCCAAAATCCTAAAATCATATAATGATTCATCCAGGATTAATCTTGGAATTCTTAATAATTCACTTCCAATAAAATATGATAAAATTAAAGTTAGAAATGCTGATTTACCAGTAGATTTCATAAAAGAAATGCCTTCATGTGTTCTTATTGTAAGTGTTTTCAAAGGTGGCGGCTCAGAAAGAGCAGGATTAAAAGCAGGTGATTATATTATTTCAATCAACGGAAGAACCTTTATTGACGGTTATGATGCAGACAGATATCTTAGAGTTAATAACAGTGAAGATGTGCTTCATTACAAAGTACTTAGGAATAATCAAATTCTGGAGTATGATGTTGAACTTGCAAAAATTGGTGTAACTTTCAGTTATTTGTTTATATTCTTTGTAAGCTTTGTCTTCTATGGATTCGGTTTATTTATCGGTGTCAAAAGGCCTGGAATTCAAGCTGCGAGACTTATCAGCCTTACATTTATTCTTTCAGGATTTCTTATTTATAGTGGTATTGAGCACCGTTATTTTCTTGACTATGATTTATTGACAATACTCCAGTTTCTGACACTTTCTGCTTGTTCGGCTATAGGCATACCATTAATAATTAAGCATCTGCTATATTTCCCAAAAGAACATACCGAATTGATACGCAAACAATGGATATGGATAGTTCCATTCATTCTTGGAGGTATTTATTTTATATCATCAAATGTTTTTTATATTTTCTTTCTGAATATGAATAATACAACAAATTATTCACAATTCTTCTTTTTCTTTGCTTTGTCAAATATTCTTATTGGATTTGTTGTAAGTATTATCTACCGTAAACATACAACGGAGGAACATAAAAAGACAAGCAGGTTGATTAGATTTACTTTTTACTTCATGTTATTATGTTTTTTATATTCTGCATTATTTGAGAGAATATATTATCTCATATTTGAAACCCAATTACTGAGAATGGCTCCATTCCCTGAAATTTTACCAATATCACTTCTTTTACTTCCGATAGCATATATATATACAATCGGGAAATATTCTCTTCTCGACCTTACGATAAAAGTGCCAAAAAATATACAGTATATACTTCTGTCGGCATTATGGAAAATAACATTTATTGGAATCATTTTATTGGGGATATGGTTTTTGTCCAACTGGAGGTTTAACTTCCCTAATATTAAGTTATCGGGAACATCAATTACAGTACTAAACTCACCTCTAAGCACTGAATTGCAGGAAGTATATACAAAAATGTTAATAATATTTCTATCACTTTTTGGTGTTTTTGTTTTTTGGCTACTTAATAAGGGAATTAAAAATGTGCTTGACAAAAAGTTCTATCAGGTAAGATTCGATTACAGACGTGCAGCTACAGAATTTTCTGATATAATTAAAAAGGGAACAATATCAGAATTATCAGCAAGCATTGCCAAAGAGCTTATCGAATTATTTCATCTGAAAAGAATCGGTGTTATTTTATTCAAAAATGAAGAGAGAGTTATCGCTCAGGACTATATTGGTTTTGACTACAAATCCTTCGGGGAACTTTGTCTTCAATCAGGTAGAAAACTATCGGAGGCAATAAGAGAATTTCACGGCGAGTTCAGGATTGAATATTTGTATGAACCAATCAAGACAATTTTTCATGATTATAAATTTTCTTATATAGTTCCTATTAGGTCCAAAGACATTGTAGTAGGTGCAGTTCTATTGGGAGAGAAAAGGTCTGAAAAATCATTCACCCGCGAAGATTTTAATTTTCTTTCTGCAATTCTTACCCAGGCTTCAATAGCAATTGAAAACACTTTTTTAGTTGAAGAATGTACTATACAGGAGAGGCTCAAACACGAACTCGAAATAGCCCGTCGTATTCAAATTGCTTCCCTGCCCCAAAGAGTACCTGAAGTCGAAGGCCTTGATATATCCGGCATATCAATGCCTGCCCTCGAGGTCGGAGGAGATTTCTTTGATTATCTTAACGGTACAATGAATGAAATCACTGTGATTGTTGGGGATGTGAGTGGGAAAGGCACTTCGGCTGCATTGTACATGTCAAAAATTCAGGGAATACTTCGCACTTTAAACGAATTCATGCTTACACCAAGGGAGTTATTTGTTAGAGCAAATCAGTTGCTATATAAATATTTGGAAAAGGGTGCTTTTGTTACTGTTATTGCTGCAAAATTTGATTCATCTTTAAGAAAAGTGAATATTGCTCGGGCTGGACATCTACCGATATATTATTACAAATCCCTTGATAATTCGGTTACTAAAATTTTACCTAAAGGTATTTTACTCGGTAAAAGCAGGAAGGAAGTATTTGACGGCAACATTGAAGAAATTAATATGGATTATTCGCCGGGTGATGTTTTTTTGTTTATCTCTGATGGTGTCATCGAAGCCAGGAACAGTAAATCAGATGATTTTGACGAAACAAGATTGATGGAAACATTTAAAAATAATGTATCTTTATCTTCTGAAAATATTATGGACAACATAGTAAAAACTGTCAGTGATTTTTCAGATGAGGTCGAACCTTATGACGATTTAACAATAGTCGTTGTTAAAGCAGAGTTGACTATTAATTGACTTTATAAAGATATTTATTAAATTTAATTTTAAAGAATTTCAATTTTGAAAATTTATTAACAATATGTTGGATTAATATGAAAAATATTTACTTCATTTTTGCAAGCTTATTTATGATAAATATAGTTCTAAATGCACAGGATAAATCTGAATTTTGGGATGAGTACCTTGATTCGGATTCATTAGCTGCATTATCCTCCGAATATCCAACCATAGATATAGTATATGGAATGGGAATACCAAGATTCAAAAATGATTATATAAAAGAAAGTTTTACTGAAATAAGCAGTGCTGAACTTAAACTTGGCTTCACAAAAAAGAAATTCGACTTATTCAATCAGTTTGGGATGAGCTATAAATTCACTTATTTCCTGATTGGTACTATGACATCCGATTGGACTGCAAAAGAAAAAATCGGTAATAATCTGAATTCAGATGTATGGAAATTAGGGCTTGGTCTTAGCCGAGGGTATGGATATCATATATCCGAAGGAAGTGATTTTGTATTATTTAATACAGGAAATGTCTTTTGGAGTAAAGTAAGCTTCAAAGAAAAAGACTTGACTAATCCGGCTACGAGTAATAGATTAAAAATTTATGATGATGGAAAATTCAGATTTTGCCAGTCTTTTGAGGCTGGATTTAAGTTTCAGTTTTTTGCTCCACTTAGTATCGGTGCATCTTATGAAAGAGTTATTATATATCCACGATTTATGACTTGGTATTGGCTTGGCAGTGAAGTAATATCAGGTATGGGAAAGGGATTAATTGAATATTTTACACATAAAATAGCTAAAACATCTCCCGGAGCCGGTCCAATAGTCCACTTTGTTTTGGTCAATCTATACAAATATGGCGAATATGAACTGAAAAAAAAGAATATGGACTGGCCATTTGCAACAGAACCACCATTAATGTATGACAACTGGAAATTCGGTTTGACCTTTGCCTTTTAAAACTTTTTGAATCGCAGACATCACACATTTGTCACTCTGAGCAATGTCGAAGAGTGACATTTTTTTTATCAATGATATATTCATTTTTAATTAATACTTTCATTTATATACATTACTAATAAGCAATAATAAATTCTTAATTAATTCGTAATTTTGTTTATATACTTTTACACATTTAAAATAATTGGAGAATAAATGACCGAACACGATAAGATTATTATTATAGGCTCAGGACCGGCAGGATTTACTGCCGCATTATATGCAGGAAGAGCAAACATGGATACAGTGGTTTTTGAAGGTAATCAACCGGGTGGACAATTGACAATAACAACTGAAGTGGAAAACTATCCCGGTTTCCCTGACGGAGTTATGGGCCCCGAAATGATGGAAATTTTCAGAAAACAGGCTCACCGGTTTGGTGCAAAATCAATTTTTGAAACGATTATAAAAGTTGACTTTTCACAACGCCCATTCCGGCTTTGGTCAGACAGAGATAAGTCCTATACTGCCGATGCAGTTATTATTTCAACCGGTGCAACAGCCAGAAGGTTATTTGCAAAAGAAGAAGATAAATTCTGGGGATTTGGAATTTCAGCCTGTGCAACTTGTGATGGTTTCTTTTTTAAAAACCAGAAAATATATGTTATAGGTGGTGGTGATACCGCATTCGAAGAAGCAAATTACCTGACTCACTTTGCCTCTTCAGTAACAATTATACACAGGCGTCAGGAATTTCGTGCTTCAAAAATTATGATTGAAAGAGCTAAAAATAATCCTAAAATAGATTTTCTTCTCGATTCCGTAATTGAAGAATACACGGGTGAAGAGAATATGGGAATTAAGCGACTCACAGGCATCAATGTTAAAAATGTCAAAACCGGTGAAATTACATCTCTTCCGGCTGATGGTGTATTCATTGCGATTGGACACACTCCTAACACTGAAATATTCAAAGGTATTCTGGATATGGATGAAAACGGATATTTAATTACAAAAGGAAAATCAACATATACCAATATTGAAGGTGTATTTGCCTGTGGTGATGTTCAGGACCATATTTATCGCCAGGCTGTCACAGCCGCAGGTACAGGATGTGCCGCCGCTATTGATGCCGAAAGATGGCTGGCGGAACAAAATCAATAATTAAATTATAATTGGAAATATTCATGATAGTATATCTTGATAATTGCAGCTTGAACAGACCTTTTGATAATCAAAATCAAAAGAGAATTTATCTTGAAACAGAAGCAAAATTATATATACAAAACCTAATACAGTTAGGAAAAATAGAGTTAGCATGGTCGTATATGATTGATTTTGAAAATTCATTTAATCCTTTTGAAGAAAGGAAACAATTTATTATCAATTGGAAAAAATATTCAAAATATTATACCGCAGCTAATATTGAAATAATTACGAAGGCTAAAACGTTTATATAATTAGGTTTTAATAGTAAAGACTCTTTACATATATCTTGTTCGATTGATTTAAATTGCGATTACTTTATTACGACTGATGATTTATTGATTAAAAAAGCTGACTTAATAAGTGAATTAGAAATCTTAAATCCATTAACATTGGTTCAATTAATTGAGAAAAATTAAGATGTTAACTGATACAGAAATTAGAATAAAAGGTATTTTAGCTTTAAGCAAAGAACTTGGAGAAGTCCAGGCTGAGAAATTTATTTCTTTAATACAGCGAGAACCATTTGATTATACTACTTGGCAGAGAAATCTTTTTTTGAATAATTCTGTTGATGAAGTTAGTAAAGAAGCCATGATGAATTTAAAAAGAGAAACTGATGAATTAAAACAAAGCTAGTTATATTAAATTTCTCCTAAAAAACTATTTCATCGAATTTGGACATCAAAAAATAACTTCATCAATCTTTTCTTCGTTTTTTGAAACAAATCTGCATATAATGGATTTATTGATATATATATAACTTTTTATGTGGAGATTTTATGAAAACTTTAATTACTATTTGCTTGTTAAACAAAACAAACCATTTCCTTTTATTGTTAATTACCCTTGCACTAGTGTTTAGTTATGCTTCTGCAGAAATCAAGTACAAAGAAATTGACACTACCATTTCAGAACTATCATTAAACCAAAGCCAGAGATATCAGCTTGATATGAACAATGATGGTATTAATGAATACTTTTTCAATCACGGAAATCAAATGGGTGATATAGTATGTGAAATTTATTCAGAGCCGACATCATTTACTAATGAAATTCTCGTTGATAATGGAACTCCAACAATCCTTGGTTACTTGGAGGAAATTTCGGAAAGTTTATCTGAATGGCTTAATACTTATAACGGTGTGGGAACAAATGCACTTTATTTCCTCGGTAATTGGCCCGGTTCGGTTGAAAAATATGTTGCAGTCAGATTCAAAATCAACAATTCTTACCATTATGGTTGGATAGGCATTGAAATTCCTTCAGATTCGACATATATTAAAATCAAGGATTGTGCCTATGAAGATGTTGCCGGACAAAGTATTTTAGCAGGTGATAAAGATGTTGATTATGTTCAGGAAATTAGTTTGTCGAATAATCCAATTATTTATTCTTATAACAAAAATATTTTTATTAAATTAACATCTGATATTAAAGCTGAAATAAGAGGTGAATTATACGATATTAACGGGAACTTAAAATTATCATTTGTTATTGAGCAGGAAACAACAGAACTAAACCTTGAAAATTTAAATACCGGAATATATTTTATTCGTTTGAATTTTGATAATAAAATGATTAGGAGGAAAAATGAAACTCCATGTCGTAGCTTTATTGTTATTCTGTCTTAGTTTTACTTTAGCATTTAGTAATCCCGTTTGGGAGCAAACCAATGGTCCTTATGCAGCACAATTGATATATATAATATCAGACTCGCAAGGGTATTTATATACAATCACATTTTCTGGTAATTTATATAAATCCACAAACCTTGGGGATATTTGGACTAAACTCCCGGTCGAAAATGTAATTGCAATTGCATTTGATAAAGATAACAATTGTCTAATTGGAAATAGATTTTCTGAAATTTATCTTTATGATAAGGAATTAAACTTTTTAAAATCTTTACATGTACCTTATCTCGGAAAGTCATGGGTTAATCAAATTCAAATAGCAAAAAATGACTATATTTTTGCTCGCTTTGACAGTCATTTAATTTTATCTACAGATAATGGTCAATCATGGAAAAAAATTTATTATGAATTATACTTTAATTTTTTCATTGATTCAGGAAATGTAATAATTATTACTTGGTATAGTGGAACAATTGGTCGTAGTTCAGATTACGGACAAAATTGGGAAAATATCAAAATTTATGATCCACAATTAAACAGTGGAATTAATAATGGAGCTTATAATAAGTGTACAGATAATTTTATAATTGGATGTGAAGATAGTATAATTTATATATCATCAGATAAAGGCATATCATGGAATAAAATCAAGGATTCTATTCCGTTAAAAAGTATTTATGATGTGATGATTGATAAAAATTGTGATGTTTATGCACTTGGAGACGATGTATGTCGTTCAACTGATGGAGGAAATTCATGGATTAAATTAAAAGGGTTGACAGGTAATTCTATAAATTCTATTACAATACTGGATAATAAAATGTACGGTTCTTCAGGAAGTAATGGAATAATAAAATATGATTTCAATAATGAATCAACTACTTTGAATAATAATGGAATTTTAAACTCGAGAATAAATTGTATTGATATTAATCAAATAGGTGTAGTTTTTGGAGCAACTCAAAGTGGAATTTTTAAGACAACAAATTCTGGTGTAGAATGGAAAAAATTGAATTACAAACACTTTCAAACGAATCATTTAATTCAATTTATTGTGCTGTTAACGGAAATATTTATTCTGGGAATGATTCCATTCTAATAAAATCAACTGATGACGGAATAACATGGTCAATACTTTATTTTGATGCTGTAGTAAATACATTTACTGGATCTAATAACGGAAGAATTTATGCCGGAGGATTTAATGGTTTATATTATTCAGATGATGATGGTTTATCATGGAAAAGTAAAGATTTTAAAAATTCAAGTATAACCTCAATTGCTACATTTAAAGATAAATTTGTATTAATAGGCACATATGATCATGGAGCTTTTTTTTCGGAAGACTTTGGTGAGACTTTTAAACAGATATTTTTTATTGATGAAAATTATAGAACTTTAGTAGCTATTAATAATAAAGGGGGTATGTTTATTAATATAAAAGGATGGGGGGGGAAGTAATGGGACATATCGCTCACTCGATACAGGTAAAACTTTCAACTATCTTAATAGTAATGATTATGGATTAAATTTTCTAAAAATTGATAAAAAAGATAATATTTATACAGGTTCATTAAATGGCATACAGATGTCAGTTGATAATGGTGACAATTGGTTCTTTATTGGGAAGGGTTTATCAGATACGGCTGCAACATCAGACATTTGTTTTGGAAAAAATAATACTGCATATCTTGGTACTTATAGTGATGGAGTATTCAAGTCAAACGATTTTGGATTATATGATGACTTTACCGATAACAAAAATGAATTAAAAATTTATCCTAATCCTGCAAATGATGAAGCTACATTTTATATAAAATCCGAGATTGAGGAATCTGTTAAAATAAGAGTTTACGATTTATGTGGGAATGCTATTAGGGATTATTTACCCTTTCAAAATAATGGTCAACATCCATTTACGATTAAATTGAATGATGTGTCAACAGGTGTTTATTATATAATGATTAATATTGGTACAAAGAATTTTTATAGCAGGTTGATTATTACACATTATAAATGATAATTATTTCACAACACAGAATAATAAAATTAAAAATTCGCATTTAAACCACAGCAAAATATGACTTATTCTTTTCTTAAATTATCTTAATTCCTTATTAATAAATTTAGCAATATCTAAATAAATTATTATAATTGCTTTGTTTTTAATTTTGTTTGAACTAAATTTGAAATAAATTGATGTATTGTAATAATTTAATAAATAATTCCAACTATTGAATTTGAACTTTGCTGCTTTATGGTGCTTAAGCAGTGTTAATAATAAAAATGCACCCAATTTCATATTCAGGAGAAATATATATGACACGTCAAGAAGTATATGCAGAGATAAAAGGGATGTTTGGACTTGTTCCGAAATTCATTCAATTAATTCCGGATTCGTCACTTGAAATGGAGTGGCAGCTTTTCAAAAGAGTACAATTCGATGAAGGGGCAATTCCGAATAAATACAGGGAACTTATCGGAATAGGTATAGCAGCAGTATCCAAATGCAGATATTGCGTTGCATTCCATACAGTCGCCGCAAAACTAAATGGAGCAACCGATGCAGAAATAGAAGATGCAATCCATTTTGCTAAATCTGCAGCCGGTTGGAGTACCTGGATAAATGGATTTGCATTAGACTTCGAAGAATTCAAAAAAGAACTCGAAACGATGGCAGCTTTTATTCGTTCACAGAATTCATAGTTTCTTCATCCAGCAGCGTTTCTAATTAATATTTGTTTGGTGATGGGTTTATTATCCATCACCAAATTTATTTATTCTAAAATTTCATGTTTTTATTCCACAGCAAAGTATGATTTGAACTTATCTTTCAGATGTTTTGCTGTGTCTTCTGCGTCCTTTTGGGTGGCATAGCCCCATAGTTTTACCTTATATACAGGGATATTGTTGTCAATGTATCTTTCATAATATACCTGATACTTTTTTCCTTCCCATTGTTCCACTTTTGAAAGAGCATCATTTTCGGTTGATGATTGTCCTGCAATTATTTCATAAGGTAGAATAGACGGGTCAAGCCATCGAACAGTTACACGCCTGTTGTTCTGCTGCTGCCATTGAGTTGACTGCAAATAATAAACCGGCTTGGCATTACCCTCACCTCGAATACGGATTTGCGAAGGTGCAGCACCTAATCCAATTAACCTCCTCCTTGCCTCCTGAGCACGTTTCAAAGAAATTTCGGCATTATATTCGTTCGTCCCTTCTGTACTACTATGCCCGATAAGTTGAATTACTGAGTTGGGATTATCCTTTAGCACTTTTGAAAGCGATTTGAAGATTACCTCAAACTCAGGTAGTATCAATGTATCTCTATAATTAAAATAAGCCAATGCCTGATAACTCGAAAATTGAACTTCAGATTTGAGAATAATATTCGCTTTATCATTCAGCTTTACTTTGTCTCTCTTATAGGTAAGAACAGACTTAATCATATTCTGTTCAAGCTGGCTCGAATAGACAGGCAGAAGTAATTCATAATATCCCTTTTGCGAAAATACAATCTCAAGCAGAATGTTTTCAAGCTTTGGTATATCATCGCTCGTTACCTGATAATATCTACCTCCCGTTAATGAGCTAAGATATTTCAGGGAATAACTTTCCATAGCACTGCCGACTCCTATGATATAAACAGGAACATCCAGGTCATGTGCCAGCTTACCGACATCATTGGATGAATATATGATTGAAGAATTATCGGAACCATATGTAATAACAACCAGAATTTTTGTTCTTTTGAATCCTGATGCAAGAGGACTGATTGATGTATAAGCGGATTTATATATCGAATTTAATCCCTGCGGTTGTGGCAAGGATACTTTATTAAATTCCTTGCTTGCATCTGTCGGATTTGTAAACTGAAACACATCAATTTTCGATTGATTGAAATATGAAAAAGAGACTTTATCAAATTTTGTCAGATAAGGGAGAAAAGACCTGATAGATTCAATAATTTGAACATTCTTCTGTGCCGCTGATGAATTATCGAGCAGGATATTTATGTCAATACCTTCGGATGTAGAGTAATCCTTTTCATTGAATGTCGTTACATCATAATTGCTCGATACCAGGTCTGATTGCAACGAAGCAGACCAATTAATTTCTCCCGGTAACGAAGATAGCCCCTGCATATAATTTCCAAACCTGTCGAGAACGATTGCCCTTACCAAAAACTGGTCATTTGTATATGGATATACCGTTCTCATTATTTTAATCTGGTAAGGATTCAGTGTCGAATCAGCTTTTATAACTCCTGATAGATAATCGCTTTCGAGATAAGCAGGGCTTAGGCCGATGAAATCCATTGTTGAACCTCTCCCGAACTGGGGTTTTACCTTTTTCGGAGCTATATCTATTACTGAATTAACAACGAGAGAATCATTACCGCGATACGCCGTAACCTGGACAATCTTTGTTCCTGTAGGCTTCACTTTATAACTGTCATTTGGGCTGAAGTTGTAATTCAGGCCTTTAATCTGCACGCGTTCAGCATTAACAAAATCCCAGGCTATGTCGGCAGATTCTCCTTCCTCGACCTGTATGTAACCGGTGAAGGTTTTGACCTCAATCGGTTTGGTTGCACAAGACTGAAACAATAGTCCGGTACATGCAAAAACTGCTGCAATCAAAATTGAGACAGCTACCCGTTTATGCTTTCTTATTAGCATATTCAACCTGAATATATTTCAGAAATATTTTATTCGGATGTTCCTTTTGTAAATACAAATCCCTTTTCATCTGTATT
This sequence comes from Ignavibacteria bacterium RIFOXYC2_FULL_35_21, assembly GCA_001804705.1. GTDB lineage: Bacteria > Bacteroidota > Ignavibacteria > Kapaibacteriales > UBA2268 > XYC2-FULL-35-21. Next base: position 34,579 of record MHAY01000053.1, on the reverse strand, counting down.
AATTACAATAGTATCACCCGCCTTAAACTCTGATTCTAACAATTTTAGTGCCAAAGGGTCGGCAATATGCTTCTGTAATGCCCTTTTGAGAGGCCTTGCTCCGAATTGGGTATCATAACCGATTCGTGTGAGCCAGTCTAATGCGTCTTCCGATATTTCCATGGTTATATCCATCTTTGCAAGTTTGTTCTTCAATCCATTCATCTGAAGGAGTGCAATCTGATGAATTTCATTTCTGATTAACGGCTTAAAAAGTATAATTTCATCAATTCTGTTTAGAAATTCAGGACGCATTTTCTTACGTAAAAGGTCAATAATATTCACTCTCAGCCTACTCATCAGCTCATCACGGTTATTTTCGTTTATATCCTGTATCTTATCCTGCAAGATTTCAGTTCCAAGGTTTGATGTCATTATAATAATTGTGTTCTTGAAATTTACAGTTCTACCCTTCCCGTCTGTGAGCCTGCCTTCATCGAGAACCTGTAAAAGAACATTAAACACTTCGGGATGTGCCTTTTCAATTTCATCTAACAGAACTACTGAATAAGGATGATGCCTTATAGCTTCTGTCAACTGCCCTCCCTCGTCATAACCGACATATCCCGGAGGGGCCCCAATCATTCTCGATACCGAATACTTTTCCATGTACTCGCTCATATCAATTCGAACCATCGCAGTTTCGGAGTCGAAAAGAAATTCGGCAAGGGCGTGAGCCATTTCGGTTTTACCAACACCTGTCGTACCAAGAAAGATGAATGAGCCAATTGGCCTGTTCACATCCTGCAATCCTGCCCTCGTTCGTCTGATTGCATTAGCCACAGCCGAAACAGCATCCTCCTGGTCAACAAGCCTCTGATGAATACGTTCTTCAATTTTAAGTAGTTTTGTTCTTTCTGTCTCTAGCATTCTCTGAACGGGAATACCAGTCCACTTTGCAACAATTTCGGCAATATCTTCGGCATCAACTTCTTCCTTCAGCAGTTTGCTGTTTTTCTGAACCTCGATTAATTTCCCGTTTGCTTCTTTAAGTTTTTTTTCAAGTTCGAGAATGGTTCCATAGCGAAGTTCTGCAACCTTACCGAGTTCACCCTGACGCTCAAAATCATCGGCTTTTTGTTTTGCTTCTTCTATTCTTGCCTTGTAGCTTCTGATGCTTTGAATGATGCTTTTTTCCTTGTCCCACCTTGCTTTAAGCCCGGATTGTTCCTGCTTCAGATTGGCAAGTTCCTTCTCTATTTCTTCGAGTCTTTTCTTAGTCGAATCTGTCTGAGTTATTTCCATTTTTCTACTGAAAAAAAATCAATTTTTAATTAATATATAACCACAATTCAAAATTCAAAATTCAAAATTCAAAATTATTTTAAATAACATGTAATATAAGAATTTGGAATGAATTTATTGCAATAATTGTCTGAATGGGGATTTGTTCTTTGTCATTCTGAGCCTGTCGAAGAATCTCCCTCAATGTCATTATGAATTTATTTCAGAATCCATTGCAACAACCCACATCAAAAGCCTGCTTTTTCAAAGGGAGTTTGGGGGTTTTATGATTAAAATATAACAATTCTATCGCATTACGATTACATGTCTGTAGCAAACGGATTCACTACCACCACATTTATCCCGTAGGGATTATATATTAGTAGAATCCGAATCCCAGCCGCCACACTTATCCCGTAGGGATTATATGTCTAATTTACCACCGGGTTTCCCCGAGTTTTGCACAGTGTTTCGTTGATTAATTTCCTCAGCCATTATATATGATTTTTATAATTATTAAAAATAAATTGATAAATTGCTGTAACATTTTGCTGTTTTTATTGTTATTACAATAAGTTTAAACACAAGATTTGGAATAATATGAAAAATCTAATTTTACTTTATCTTGTAATTTCTTTTTGTTTGGTAAACTGTGTTTTTTGTTACACTCAAACAGATGACCTAATTGCATCTTCTTATGATTGGGGAAAAAAGAGAATTGACAACCTCGCGAACACACAAGGAATAAGAGTTACTGCTGGTGAAGTAACAACATGCTTCGATGACCCGCAAATTATTAAATGTGTAGTAACTAACATCGGTTCAGACGACTTGTATATTGATTCAATGGCTATTCAGCCATTAGACCCTCAGAGTGTTGGTGTATTTGATTTTGTTAATCCAACTGATAAAATTGGATTTCTACTTAATGGAGGAATGTACAGGGAAATTGAAATCAGGTATTCACCTCAACGTCCTGACGGACTAATCCCAAACTTAATAACACATAAAGCAAATCTTGTTGTATATAATAATACAATTTTCACACCTGTAGCAATTAGTGAAACTCCAATTATAGGTAATGCTATACATATTTTTAGAGGTTCAACGTTAGTGTTATCTAAGAATATAGCTTGCATCGAAGATTCTGTTGAAGCCAGAATTTCTTTAAATCCCGGTGAAGATATCAGGTTAGCAAATATTAAAGATTTTGAAATATCTGTAAATTATAATCCAAATTTTCTAAAAGTTATTGAAGAAGACATACAGGTTGGTGATTTAATAAATAGTAAATTCAATATTGAACAAATAAATATAAATGATGTCAAAGGTGAATTTTTAGTTAAACTGAATTCAAAAACTGATATACTTAACTTTCCAAATGGAGGTGAAATCCTTAAATTCAAATTAAGAACATTTTTACCAAATGCACTTGATTCAACTTCTGAGATTATGCATCAAATATTAATTGATTGTGCCAATTGCATTGATTTCTATTCCTTCAATAATACACTTATTCTTTGTTTTAATGATTATTGGAGAATAATTCATCTCTCAACATTTTGGAACACTTTAAAGAACATCAGGCCTAATCCGGCAGGAGAAGGTAAAATTAATATTGAATTTAGTATTGGAATTAAAAATTTCACAGAAATAAAAATATATGATATTACAGGTCAGAATATAGCGATAGCAGTAAGTGAAGTTCTTGAACCGGGTATTTACAATGTACCCGTTGATGTCAGCAATCTCCCAATTGGTGCTTACTGGTGCGACTTGATTTCAGGTTCTTATCACGAAACAAAGATGTTTATTGTGAAATAATTTTCAATTATTATTTCCATATAATACGATACTTATTTATATTTGATATTGAAATTAATCAATCAAAATAATTTACATGAACACGGAGGTAAGTAAAATAATTGATAATATTGTCAGTAAATTTAATCCTGACAAGATTGTTGTGTTTGGATCTTATGCCGGTGGCTTACCAACTAAAGATAGTGACCTTGATTTATTAATTATTATGGACTCAATACTTCCTCGTTACAAAAGAGCATCCGAAATCAGGCTTGGATGTTTTCCTTATTCGATACCCCTTGACATTTTAGTTTATACACCAAATGAATATGAAGAATGGAGATACACAACAAATCACATTTTGAAAGAGATTGATAAGTCAGGTGTTGTGATTTATGAAAGAAATTCTTAACGGTATCTATCAAAACACAAATTTCAATCCAATCTTCATATTATCATAATTCATTGGTGTTTCGGATTTGAAGGGCCAGTTCATCTGGTGGCGGCGGAATTCATAGAAAATAAATGACACCGCATTCTTTATAATGAAGTTTATAATAGGAAGATTTTTGTTGTCAAGTTTCAGAATTTCTATTCCATATAAATCAATCGCTCTTTGAAAAAATAACTCTATAGAACTGCTTCCGAGCCATTTCCAGGCAAGATGACGGGGAAAAATGATTTGATGCTCGTATCCCAAATCGAATTTTAATACGGGAATAACATCAACAATAAATCCGCAGTCGAATGATGTTCCGAACCGAAATTCTTCATCGTACAATTTTGCAATGTTGCTGTCGGCGGGATTTGAAGGAAAGTTTTCAATATCAACTTTTGACCAGTTTATTGTTCCTGAATTATACAATGTAAATTTTGAATCATCATTCGGAGTATATCCATAACCGTTGCTGTAGCCGAATCCGAAGCACCATGCATCGGTTGTTACTCCACTTGTGATTTTTTCTCTGTTTAGTTTTAGGTGGGATGATGCGTTACGAAGAAAAGCAAATTCCGATGCGAAATAATAATTATGTGGTAAAGTAAAAATGGAATCGAGCCTCACAAAACCATACCTGATATCCAATGAAAATGCTTTAACAATCGGAGTGCTGAATTTTCCTCCAAACCCGGGAAGGCTCAATCCATATGACAACTCAAGCATGTAGCTGTTTTTAACATCCTCCGGGTATTTTAATTTATTCAGGAATTGCCCGAAATCCGAAATCTTTGCAGTATCGTTTTTATTCTGGCTAAAAGAATAAATACAAGTAGAAATTAAAAAAAATAAAAAAAATAATTTATTCACAAAAGTTATGTTAAATTTAAAAAATGTCACACTGAGCCTTTCACTTTGTTCAAGATAAACTCCGTCGAAGTGTGATAACCTTATTCAATTTAGCCTTCGACAAGCTCAGGCTGACATAATGTAAAAAATCAAACTTCAAGTGCCGCGACGCCGGGAAGAATTTTCCCTTCAAGATATTCAAGCGATGCACCGCCACCGGTAGAGACATGTGTAACTTTATTCTGAAAGTTCATTTTATTGATTGCGGCGGCTGAATCTCCCCCGCCTACTATTGTTGTGGCACCCTTGGTAGTTGCGTCAGCCAAAGCTTGAGCTATCGCATAAGTGCCTTTAGCAAAGTTCTCCATCTCAAAAACACCCATAGGGCCATTCCATACTACTGTCCTTGCTTTTAAAATTTCGTCGCAGAATAATTTTTGTGTCTCAGGCCCTATATCCATACCCATCCATCCATCTGGAATTGAATCGGATTTTACCGTTTTATAATTCGTTTCATTATTGAAAGAATCAGCTACAACCGTATCAACCGGGAGTATAAGTTTTACATTTTTTGCAGAAGTTTCTCCAAGCAATTCCTGAGCCATCTCCACCCTATCCTCTTCGAGCAAAGATTTACCAATTCCAAAACCCAAAGCTTTATAGAAAGTATATGCCATTCCTCCGCCAATAAGAATAGAACTGCATTTGTCCATCAGGTTTTTAATAACGTCAATCTTACCCGAAATTTTTGCACCGCCAAGAACAGCTACAAAAGGTTTAATCGGATTAGTAATAGTTTTACCGAGATATTCGATTTCATTAATCATTAAATAACCTGCAAGCCTCGTATCAAATAACTTTGCAAGGGCTTCTGTACTTGCGTGAGCCCTATGTGCGGAGCCGAAAGCATCGTTGACATAAGCATCGCCAAGTGATGCAAGCTGTTTAGCAAATTCAATATCGTTCTTTTCTTCTTCTTTATGGAATCTGAGATTTTCAAGTAACACGACTTGCCCAACGGCAGCCCGATTAACGGCTTCCAGTGCGGGCTTGCCAATACAGTCTTTTGCAAAGAGCACATCATAACCGTATTTTTCCAACATGAGTTTAGCAACCGGTTCAAGGGAATATTTTGGATTGGGTTCTCCCTTTGGCCTGCCGAGATGCGACATTAAAATTGGAATACTTCCATAATCAATTATTTTATCAATTGTTGGAAGAGACTCTCTGATACGTGTATCATCAGTTACATTTTGTTCCTCATCAAGAGGTACATTGAAATCAACTCTGACTAAAATCTTTTTTCCTTCAATTCTAACTTCATCAATTGATTTAATCATTTCAAACCCGATTTAATTTAGAATAATTTTTATCAATATTTATTTTTAGAGAATAGTAAAATAAAGTCTCTCTCCTCTTGGAGAGTGATTCAGAGTGAGGTTATTTAAACCATCAATTTTACCATCAAATCAACAATTCTGCATGAATATCCGAACTCATTATCATACCAGCCTACTGCCTTGATGAAATTTCCACTTGCAATAGTTAACTGAGAATCAAAAATACATGAATGAGGATTACCAACTATATCAACAGAAACAAGAGGTTCTTCGGAATATTCAAGTATTCCCTTTAAACTTGTTTCTGAAGCTTTCTTCATTGCGGCATTAATTTCTTCTTTAGTAACTTCTTTTAACAATACCGCAGAAAAATCGGTTAATGAACCGTCAGGAACAGGAACACGGATTGCATATCCATTAAGTTTCCCTTTCAATTCAGGAAGCACCAATCCAACGGCTTTCGCTGCACCTGTTGTAGTTGGTATAGCACTTACTGCGGCAGCACGAGCCCTGCGTAAATCTTTATGTGGTAAATCGAGTATTCTCTGGTCATTTGTATAAGCATGTATTGTAGTCATTAAACCACTGACAATGCCAAAATTCTCATGGAGTACCTTTGCCATTGGTGCAAGACAGTTTGTTGTGCATGATGCATTTGAAATGAGTTTTTCTTTGCCGGTTAATGTATTATCATTCACACCCATAACGATTGTTGCATCTAACTCCTCCTTAGCAGGAGCAGACAGTAATACTTTCTTTGCTCCGTTAGCTATATGTTTTTCGAGAGGTTCACGCTTAGTATAAACACCTGTTGATTCAAGAACTACATCAACATTTCCTTTCCATGGGAGTGATTCAATTTGTCTCTCTGCTGAAATTGGAACTTTAACTCCATTAACTATAATATTGTTTCCATCAACCTGTAAATCACCTTGGAATTTACCATGAACGGAGTCATATTTCAATAAATGAGCAAGTGTAGGAGCATCGGTTATATCATTGATACCGACAAATTCAAATTGAGCTTTTCTTTTTAACGCTTCTCTAAAAGCAAGACGGCCAATTCTTCCAAAACCATTAATCGCAAGTTTAATAGGCATCATAATCCCTTTCTATAATTACTCAATAAGTATTAACAATCGTAACTTAAACGCAAATTATTAAAAATAAGTTTCAAAAAAAATTCAATTAACCGTTTCTATTCTATATATCACAATAAAACAAAGGATTACTAAAATTATAAGTTTTTTGACAGAATTACTCTAAAGACCGAACCATGATTAATTTCGCTTTCGACTTCAATTTTTCCTTTCAATATATCAACACATCTTTTGGCAACAGAAAGCCCAATACCGCTGCCTTTCATCGAACCTGAATTTTTGCACCTGAAAAAAGTATCGTAAATATGCGGTTCGTCTTCTATCGGAATACCAATTCCAAAATCCTGAATTGAAATTTCCACAGTATCACCTTTGTCTTTAACTGAAGAAATAATTTCAGTGTTTGCAGTGGAAAATTTTACTGCGTTCGATACAATATTAAACAATACTTGTTTTAAAAGCTTTTGGTCTGAAGTAACTTCAATAGATTCCGATTCGATATCGAACTTAAAATGATGAACACCTTTATCGCTAAACTCAATTTCATGAATCAATCTTACGAAAAACTCGACAACATTGAATTTCGATGACTCATAGTATAGACTGCTTGCTTCGCTTTTACTAATAACGAGAATATTTTCCAGCAATCTTGTCATGATTTGAACAGATTCGGCGATATTATCAAGGTGTTTGTAAAATTTAGCCTCCAGTTCATTTATTTCAAAATATCTTCTCAAAATTTCAGATGAACTTAGAATTACAGTCAAGGGTGTACGGTATTCATGTGAAATCATAGAAATAAAGCTGGATTTCATACTGCTAAGCTCTTTTTCGGCATTCAGAGCCTTTGCTAATTCTTCTTTAGCTTTCATTAATTCTATCTGAGCCTTGCTTTTCTCGTCATATTCATTTCTTAAAATCTTTAAGGTCTCCTCAAGTTCAGCAGTACGGTCATGCACCCGCTGCTCCAGTTCTGTATTAAGTTTACGGACTTTTTCTTCTGCATCTTTTAACTCACCTATATCTTTTAGAATAGAAATTAGATGCTTTTCATTATTATACATTATCACCCTGGAAGATATAAGACAGGTGTGTACCATATTGTTAGAAACATTCAATTCAGCTTCATAGTTGATGATATACCCAAGCTTATTAATTTCGGTCAGGAATTTATCTCTGTGTGTCTGTTCTTTCCACAAATGAATATCATAAGCTGTTTTTCCGATAATCTGTTCTCTCGATAAACCGGTCAGTTTAATGAATCCATCGTTAAAATCAATATACTCTCCTGTATCAAATGTACTTAAAACAATTGCATCAGGGCTTGTTTGAAATATCATCCTGAAACGTTCCTCGCTTTCCTTCAACAATTGTTCTGCTTTTTTCCAGTCTGTAACATCTAACAAAACCCCTTCAAGCCATAACGGATTTCCTTTTTCATCATAATAAGCTTTACCACGCTCAAAAATCCATCGAATGTTTCCATCAATATGAATTATTCTATATTCCAGAATGTATATTTCTTTTTTATCAACTGCTTCTTCAACAGCATTGATGATATAGTCGAGGTCATCCGGATAAACTATTTCTGCCCATGTTAAACCATCTATTAAAAATTTATCAGGTAAATACCCCGTTAAATGCTCAACCATTGGACTTATATGTTCCATCCTCCATGGCGACCTGACCTGACAACGATATATCGTTCCAGGAACATTATCAACCAAAGTCCTATACCTAAATTCGCTCAACTTCAAATCATCTTCGATAATCTTACATTCGGTAACATCAAAGATTGTTCCCTGAATAATTTTCCTCTTATTATTTTTATCCTTAATTAATTTTTTAATGTCCCTTACCCAATGAATTGTGCCATTTTTATTCGAGATTCTATATTCAATTATTGATAAATAACCCGCATTGTTTATAACTTTATATGTTTCTTCATTGACCAAAGCCGCATCTTCGGGATGAATTAATGATTTTAATTCTATTCTGCCGGAAAGGAAGTCCTCTTCGGAATATCCTGTGATTTCCCGAACAACTCCGAAAAATAGAATGGGTTTATAATTTGTTATTTCAAATTGATAACCTATGCCCTGAAACTCTTCAAAATATTTTTTTTGATTAAGAGTTATATCCTCAAATTTTTGATTTTGATTCTTTATTTCTTTTTGTTTAGAAGATTTTGAAATTGTTTTATCATTGCTAATATTTTTGTTTATTGATTGAATTTGTTTCTGATTGATTTTATTTAATTTTTTCCTTAGCTCATTCAGTTCGTAAATAAGCTGTGTTTTTGTTTTAGCCGGGTCATTCATATTATTGAACCAAATAGATAAACAAGATTTTTAGTTAAACTATATGAAAAGGAATTATCACTTTAATTCAAATATATATACAAAAGAAAATAATAACTAAGAAATTATTAATTTGAACGAAAGCTTAGATTAAATATTATATATTCCCCTAGTGGCTTTGAAAACCTAAAAAGAAAATCAGGTAAAGGAGATTTTGCACTTTCGATGAGATTTGAAACCAGCATTTGTATAAAAAATCAGATAAATTAAGGCCAACTCTATCTTCAATCTCCCTTATTATCTCTTTTGTTCATCCTTCCATTAATAGAGTGGAAATGTAATATTATTCCCCAATAATAACAAAGCCGCCCCAGTAGTAGGGTTCGGGGTGTTCGTGCTTGATTACGGCTTGTGCGTCCCTGAAAGCATCATAGATTGATTTACCTCCAAGCCAGTTTTTATAGAAATTTGTCATTAACTGATTTGTTATTTCATCGTCAACTTTCCATAGGCTCATAATGATATTTCTTGCTCCATTGATGCGGAATGCCCTTTGAAGCCCGTACACACCTTCACCGTTTTGAATTTCCCCTAATCCTGTTTCACAGGCACTGAGAACTACCAATTCAGGTTCGTCGAGGTCAAGATTTAGAACATCATAAGCAGTTAAAATTCCATTGTCATAAGATTTGCCGGCAGAATAAGGATTATTAATAGTTTTTTCTGCCCCTGCAAATAATAAACCAGTCCTAAGATATGGATTTTCTATTGTATTGGTAATATTCATTCCAAATGCCTTTTTCTCAGATTGTGAATTTACATCACTAAGGAAATAGCCATGAGTTGCTATGTGTAATAAACCAGGGTGTACTACTTTTTTAAGTTGTGTTACTGTAGCCTCTTCGTTTAAAAATAAGTTTGGAATCCACTCATTATTATTTAATATTCTAAAGATATTTTCAACCTCAGCCTTAGAACCCGGTAATGGTTCTATTTTAATATTTTTTATTCCGTCTGGCAGACTTAATTCTGTTTTATTTTGTTGGCTCTCCGGGCTTCCTGATAAATCATAATCGAATTTTGGTGCTCCGTAAAGCTCTGCTGTCCTGACTTTAGAGGCCGTCTGTTTACGGGATTTTAATCCGCTCAATTCCGCTAAATTCGTCAAAATAATAATTGATTTTTCTTCGAATACATATTTGTTTGATAGAGTCAGAATTGTATTAAGATTAATTTTATTATATACTCCATCAAGTGAAATATAAACTTTCTTTTTACCGGCAAGTTTTTGGTCAATTACCTGCCAGAAAGCCTTGTACGAATCCTTGTCTTCAATTTTATGCCTGATTGAATTGATATAATTGCCGATGAAATCTTTTTCAAGCAAATTATCGCGGTCAATGACAACGAGTTCGGGATTATCAGTTGTTTCTTTGGTAATTAGCAATGCCACGTAAAATGACTTATCTGTCCATCCTCGTAAAAAGTATTTAAAAGCGGCTATTTCAACTGCGGCTTCATCGTTACCAAGATGTGATTGAATGTCTTTCCATGTTATATCATTTTTCTGATACTCGTCCTTAAATTCTGAAGATTTACCTGAAATTATTTTTTCAAGCTGATTTGCAGCGGTTTCGAGTGAGTCAGTGTTAATGCCGATTTTTAAGGCTTCTTTTTTATTCATCCTATATGCAACAGATAATTGTTCCTTAATTTTTACAAGCTTGTCATAATCATTGATTAAAGATGCATCACCACTGCTTTTAATTTTATTATTAATTGCTATTGAATTGTTCAGAAGAATGGATTTTGCAGCAAGGCGGTTGTTAAACATTGCACCAATCAGCTTCGGATTTTCATCTTTCCTCTGCAGCACATAATTGTAGAACATGTCGAACCGCTCTTTGATGCTCCGGCTGAACCTCGCTTTTTCAGATTCGCTTAGGAATGGGAAATAGTTTTTAATAAGAGATAGATATATTGATAAAGCTTCCGAATAGTTCCTGTCTGCCTGGCCAAATTCCTTCATTTCGATTTGCAAGCCCGCAAGGTTGTGTATGGCTGTGGCATATTCGGGATGCTTATCGCCGAAAAAAACTTCCCTGAGACTAACAACCTGATTAAGATATTTATATGCTTTGTTTAAATCACCCTGTATCCAGCTTATGATGCCAAGCGCATTAAGACAGGAGAGAAAAACAGTACTTGTCTTGCCATTTTGCTTTTCAATCGAGGGTTTTGCTTTTAGCAAAAGTGACTCGGCATTCTTATAATCTTTATTTACAACATTCAGAAGTGCAAGTTCATAAAGTGTATTTCCTGCATCGGGTGAATTTAGGTCAATGTTTTCATCAGATTTATATTTCGACATTATTTCGGAAAATTCCTTGGCTTTATTTTGTTCATTATATACCATTGCAAGCTGGAGTTCGACCTGGCGCATTAAATTTTTGTCGTTATATTTTCTATAAATATTATAAGACTGTTGAAGATTTTTTTCTGCATTTTGAAAATTACCATAAGATTTATAAAGCAATCCAAGGTTGTAAAGTGTGTTTGCATACAAAGGATGGCTTTCACCGCACATTTCTTTCTTTATGTCAAGTGCTTTAATGTAATTTTCTTCTGATTTGCCGTACATACCGATTGAATGGTAAAGCTTGCCAAGATTATGATAAGATTTAGCAAGTATTGTATCCTTGATATTTGCGGCATTCTTTATTTCAATAGCTTCGAGCAATAATTGTTCGGCTTCCTCATACTTGCCAAGATACTGGTAAGCGGAACTCAGGTTATTTAGTGATACAGCATAACTGGGATTTGATTTCCCGAGAAATGTCTGCTTCAGGTTTTTCTCAGACATAAAATATTCAGCGGCTTTGTCATAATTACCGTAATCAAAATAAATCTGTCCAATCATTCCGAGGGACAGGGCATGCTTTGAAGGTGAAGTACTTATCGCAATCTTCAAGGCTCGGTCGCTGCAAGCGAGTGCAGAATCCTTATTCTGTTGAGACAAATACTTCCCTGTTTCCTGCATTAGCTCTTCCCAGGTCCGGGCAGAAGCAGTTAACAGTGAAAAGTAAAAAGTAAAAAGGCAATAAAAAATTTGTTCTGTTTCATAATACATCATCTAATAAATTTTCTATTTTCGTTTTCTATTTTCGTTTTCTATTTTCGTTTTCTATTTTCGTTTTCTATTTTCGTTTTCTATTTTCGTTTTCTATTTTCGTTTTCTATTTTCGTTTTCTATTTTCGTTTTCTATTTTCGTTTTCTATTTTCGTTTTCTATTTTCGTTTTCTATTTTCGTTTTCTATTTTCTATTTTCTATTTTCGTTTTCTATTTTCGTTTTCTATTTTCGTTTTCTAAGGGCAGAAAATATTCTGCCCCTACAAATCATTTTTAATAAAATATAACCATCATTCAAATCTTAAAACTCAAAACTCAAAATTTTTTGTGTTACCATTTTATCGGTGTCTCTACTTCGACGACAACTGTACGGCAATAGAACCTTCCTTCGGGAAGTTCGTTGTCGTAAAGCAAATCATTTGCACCGACTGCTCTGATATAAATGTTTTTTGAACCTAAAGTTTTTCCGAGATTTTTTGCCCTCTGTTCGGATAAATCAAGATTATGAGCCTCATCACCCATCCTGTCTGAATAGCCTGAAATCAGAATTTTAGAATTCTCCTTCAGATTGCCTTTGATATACTGCGATATTTGTGTATTTGCAGGAGACAATTCAGCCGAATTGAATTGGAACAAAATCAGACTATAATAATCAATTCTCTTATCACCTGATTTGTTTTCTTGCTTTTTCTTCAAAGTTATCTGGTCTAGTTGAATCAAGTCTGACTTTGCTGTCTGGCTCTTGCCTGATTTATCGGTAACATCAAGTGTAAAGTTCAGTTTTTCATAAGTTTTCGGTATTCCTGTTTTCTCTTTATCAATTAACCAATCCAATTTTGCAGGGACTGAATCTCTACCGCTGAAGCTTTTTGTCAGAGAGCTTTCTTCATATACTTGTAGCTTCCAGTTGTCAATGCCGTTTGCTGTTTTGACATTGTTATAAAACCTGATTACTGGTGGATTGACTTTGGTTATTGTATCATTTGTTACGACAGGTTCAAGTATTTGGTAACTGTCGGAAAGAATTTCCACCCTCCTGTTTTCCTGCATCCCGTCTTCTGTTGTATTATTTGATGCAGACTCCGGAAGGTTTCTGCTTTTGACAGAAATTCTTGACGGATTAATTCCCCATACTTTTGTAAAGTAATCGGAAACCACTTCCGCTCTTTTTTGTGATAACTGTTTGTTGGCTTTTTCTTTGCCATTGTCAGAGTTGCATCCGACAAGAGTGATTTTTGTAGTGATGTTCTCTTTCATTCTCCTGCCGATGATATTCAATACCTGGTAATAAGTTGGCAATGTCGGCTCGTTCGATAAAGAATTAATATCATATTTAGAGACATCATCCGAATTGATTTTTTTATATCTATAAGGAATATCGGCATTGTTGTAATCAAAGAAAATGTAATTCAGGAGTGGTCTCATGTTGAGGGAAAGAAACTCCTCGATGTGCAGTATAGGCTTAGCTTCTTCGATTCCCTCATTAATTCCGACTGCATAAACAAAAGCAAATAAATCGGATTGTAAAATGTTATCGGCTAAGGCATTGTCCCTGATGTCATACGCACCGTAAATAAGATTGTCGGGATTACCCAGAACCTCGATTTCATTTTCAGCAAGAAGAAGTTTCATGTCGAGAACATCGGAAGGACCGCCTTTAGGCTCAATTAATCTATATTCGGCAGTTGAATAAACAAGAGATAAACCCAACTTTGCTGTGTTTGCTGACCAAGTCAGATTATTTACGAATGGTGTTAAACCATAAGTAAAGGAAAGTTCGGGTATCAATAATAATGACCTGCTTTTATTGAGCTGGAACTCATAGCTTATTCCTCCGTATAAGGACATGACAAGGCTTGAAGCATCAGGTATAATGCTATCTTTCCGGTTCCGTATATACTCACCTGACGGTAGTCCTGTTAACGTGTCAATAAAGCTTACTTGTCCTTTTGGTTGTATGATTTCTTCCGACTGGCTGAATTGTTTCGTGAGCATTAAATCCGCACTCAAACCACCGCTGATTTTGAATTGGTCAGTAATATAATAATTAATTATTGGCTGAATTGAAATTGCACTCAGAGAAGCATCAATCTTGTGTTCGATTACCCCCAAAACACCGCTACCTCCCTGTGAGATATATTCTTGCTCTGTAGCTTTCAGCAGACTGCTCATTGAATTATATCCAAGTCTAAGGGTCCCTGATAATGAAGGTAAAAACGAGTACTCAAAAAATCCACCGATAAATAAACCGGTACCACTCCCGCTTTCAAACTTAGGGCAGCAGTTATCAATTCCGGGCAGTTTTTGAAAATTCGCATTATGTATATTCAGATGGTAATCGAAATATAGACCTATATTTGAGTATGGGTCATCTGTTTTGACCATCTGCGAATGCAATTCAACAGCAAAAAATATAACAATAAAAAAAAGAACAATGAAAAACTTCATTTTTTAACCTTGTATTTATAATATTTATTTCTATTTAACTACATCCACTCTCACACTTCTCACCTGTGTCGTAGTTTTCATTATGAGGAAATATGCTCCTGATTTAATCTCATCTATATTCAATTGTATAACTTTTCTTCCTTTTGCGACTTCGCCATTCACAAGCCACATAGCAGTTTCACCAAGTGCATTGATTAGGTATAGCTGTGTCCTGCCTGATTCGGTTGTTTCGTATTCAATCTCTGCAAACTCCTGTGCAGGATTAGGCCTGACGAGCATTAACTGCACCTGTCCATTTGAGCCGATGAGACGGGCGCCGCCCTCGCGGCAGATACCATCAAGGATAAATGTACCATTTTTGATTTCAGTAAATTCAATATCGAATGGTAATCCTTTTAAATTTTCTAATGTTAAAACTGTTATTGAATCATTGCCCAGCATTGCTTTGAATCTTAAAGTCCAAATTGCACTTGTAGGATTATTATCTACAGGCATATTCAAATGTATGACTCTTGAATTTAGAGAATCAATTTTCCCAATATCTGTTCCTGAAGTCGGATATAACAAATTCGAATTTGTTCGCACATCCCCTTCGACAGTTAGAATACCTGATGAATATATATTTGATTTATTAGATAAATATATTGGAAATTCAACTTCATCGCCTGAAGAAGCCCTGATTGTAACTCCGTTGTTAATGGATATTGAAGTTGGGATTGCTAAGGCTCCAACACGTGCAGAAAGATTTAGTAATATGCTTCTATTACACTTTTGTTCAGTGAATTGGTAACTTCTGTTATAAGCTGTATTCCTTAGTCCACCATTAAATTTTACTGTTACTGTTGAAATTCCTCCATCAGGCTGAGTTGTATCGGGAATAATATTTTCAATCACAAATTCGTTGACATTAATAGGTGATTGCCAGTACAGAGGCAGAGTTCCGGTATTAGTAATTGTCAGAGATTTTGTTACCGGAGTATTTTCTTCCAAAGTATCAAGCCTGAGATTGTTAGTCGAAAGGGAAAAACCTATACTGTCTTTACGTGCATTAATGTTTATTAAAAAATAATCTTCATTGATATTTGCAGCATTTGTCTTCAGTTTTATGGTAGCAAACCTATTACCAATTCCTTCAGGTTTAAATGTAAAAGTAATTTGACCTGTTTCTTTTGCTTTTATGGAAAAATTATTTAAATCTGTTGTGATTTGAAAATCATTTGCATTATTGCCTTCAATTATTCCTTCAATAATAGATAAATCCTGATTTCCTCCGTTTGAAATAGTTAGTGTGTTTTGTGAACTGCTCTGGCAGTCAATCGGGAAAATAATCGGATTACTGCTTGTAAGCAAATATGCACCATCACCCATGATGTAAGCATCAGACAAGGCTTTACAGCCGTTTGAATCTGTTATTTCCACAGAATAGGAACCGGGTAGAAGAGGTATATATTCCCTGTTCAGTTCATTTTGAATTGGATTACCACTATAATACCATTTATAAGACATAGCAAGAGTGGATTGAAGCTTATTCTGTAAATGAATGATTACAGGTTTAATAGGAAGTTGATTGATTGTAATATATTTAACTACAGTATCCATACATCCAGTGCTACTGGTTTGAATTAATTTAACTATTCCATTCCCGGTAGAATTCCATAGAATATTAACGGTATCATTTGTTAATGAACTTTGTAAATCGCCTCCGCTAGCAGACCATTGAAAAGTAATCCCAGGTTTAACATTTGATTTGTATGTTATTATAGTATTATTACATACTATTGAGTCACCTGAGGTAATAACTGGATTGGGATGTGGACCAATTGCAATATCAGAACAATTATCCTTGCCATTAAATTGAGGATTTGAGCTTACAACTCTTATTCTATAGTTGTATCTTTCAGGTATGCTATCAGAAATTCTTGCTATGATTGTCCCGGCAACTGTGCTGTTGATTGAACCAATATCAGTTGGATAATAAAAACTACCAAACGAATCTGATAATTGAGCAGTAAATACATTTCCATTATCAAAATTGCCTTTGATAGAATAGGGAATGAATATAGAGTCACCAGTACAATATGAAGTGGTTACCAAATTTACTGAAATTGTGTGCATTGAATCAATCAATTCAGAAATATTTGCCTTCCATATTGATGAGCCGGCAGTACCAGCATAAATATCATTTCCATTTATAGCTACAATTCTAAAAGGTGAGAATGTTTCAAAATTACTTATATCATTCCATATATCTCCATTATCTGTAGATAAAAAAATACCTGGATTATCAATTGTAGAATAATTACCTGCAAAAATATTATTCCCAGTTATTGCTATTGAATGTATACTTGGATATAGTAATCCACATTTTTTTAGAATCCAATTTTCACCATTGTCTGTTGAAACATAAATACCATCGAAATCAACGCCTGCAAAAATATTACTCCCATCAATTGCAATTGACCATACTCTTTTGTTAATCAAACTTTTTCCCTTAACTGCCCAATTATCTCCATTATCAGTAGATAGGTAGATATGCCCTACAGGATATTCTGATGTCCCGACAAAAATTTTATTTCCGCTTATAGTTATAACAGAAATAATTTTTTCCGGTAACCCATTAAATTTGGGAATCCAACTTTCACCATTATTTGTAGTTAAAAACACACCACCATCTGTGCCAACAAATAAATTATTTCCACTTACTGTTATACACTCAATCCAAATATTTGTTAAACCGTTATTTTTTTGTGTCCAATTGTTTCCATTGTCAGTTGAAATAAAAACACCTAAATCAGTTCCTGCAAACAAATAATTTCCAATTAATTTAAGAGAAGTAATATTAAAACTACTTAGTCCATTCGATTTTTGACTCCAGCTAAAACCACCATTTGTTGACAAAAAAACCGCTTCCCAAGTTCCGACAAAAATATTGTTTCCACTTATTACTATATCCCCTATAAAAGCAATACTAAATCCATTATTTTTTTTTGACCAATTGTTTCCACTATCCATTGAAAATAGAATTCCTTTTGAAGCAGAGCAAGCCCAAATATTATTTCCGTTTATCGTAAGAGAGTTAATTTTATAAAAATCCCACCCACTCGCCTTTTGTATCCAGTTATTTCCATTATCTGAGGACAAATATATTCCTTTGTACCATATAGCTGCATAAATATTATTACCAATAGCTTTAATTGAAGCAATAGGTGCATCGCTTGTTCCATTATATTTTTTTGTCCAATTGTCTCCGTTATTAGTTGATAAGTATATATTTCCTTGTCTTGTACCTGCAAAGATATTACTTCCAATTACAGTTAGAGCTGTGATAGATATGTCCCCCAAACCATTATTTTTTAAAATCCAAGTATCACCATTGTCAGTTGATAAATAGACCCCTTCCCAAGTTGCAGCAAAAATTTTATTGGTACTTGATACTAATGCACTAATAGTATTACTAAGATTAGAACCACTATTTTTCTTTATCCAACTATCTCCATTATTTGATGATAAGAAAATAGCACCATTTCCAGAACTAATAAAAATATTTTCTTCATCAATTGTAATTGAACGTATGGTTAGAAATGTTAATCCATTATTTTTCTTTACCCAATTATCGCCATTATCCGTTGATAAATACACCCCAGTTGGTGTAGTTACAAATATATTGTTACCTTTTATTGCAATAGAAAAAATCCATAAGTTTTTTAATCCATTATTTTTCTTTACCCAATTATCGCCATTATCCGTTGACAAATACACCCCTCCCCAAGTTGCAGAATATTTTATTGCCACTTACAGCTAATGCTGTTACGTTTCCTCCATACGGTCCATTAGTCTGCTGCCACTGTGAAAGCATTGGAAATGTTATGCTAAGGAAAAATATTATCACTAATACTTTTTTCATATTGTCACCTATGTTAAAATGATCTATAAATCTATATTAAATCTTATTTATATCTTTATTATGTAGTTTGATTTTGCAATATATAAAATCAATTCACAATTCACAATTAATAATTCACAATTAAGCTGTTTAGCTGTTTGGACTTTTGTTTGTTAGTCGTTAGTAACTTTATTTCTATTAACTATAGACTAACGACTATTGACTAACTTCCCTTGTTATCATTCAAATCCTTTACTTTCTTTATTCCTTGCTATTTTAATTGCCTTTCGCAGTTTATCGAGCAAAAGCTTTTTGGGCGGAAGCTTTGTCATATACTCAGCAACCTTGATATTACTTTGTTTTAACTGCATCAGTTCAATATGCTCGCTGTTCTTGCCCGAAC
Source organism: Ignavibacteria bacterium RIFOXYC2_FULL_35_21 (assembly GCA_001804705.1). GTDB lineage: Bacteria > Bacteroidota > Ignavibacteria > Kapaibacteriales > UBA2268 > XYC2-FULL-35-21. Next base: position 15,623 of record MHAY01000053.1, on the reverse strand, counting down.
AAAGAATCAATCCGATCGGGGAAGTCTCACCTTTCATCCTTTCATACTTATCAAGATAATTCAGATAGAGTTCCATTTGACCTTTGTATGACGCTTCGAACTCACCAAGTTTCAACTCAATGGCAATGAGGCATTTTAATTTTCTGTGAAAAAAGAGCAAGTCAATATAGTAATCTCTATTATCAATTGTTATACGTTTTTGACGGGCAATAAATGCAAAATCACTTCCCAATTCAATAATAAACTTTTGTATTTCTGATATAATTGCAGACTCAAGGTCTTGCTCGGAATATGTATCTGACAGACCCAGGAAATTTAAAAGATAAGGGTCCCGAAAAACGAGGTCTGCTGATATTTTTTGCTCATATTTCAAAGACTGCAGGTCTCTTTTAATTGTTTCTTCAGGATTTTTTGAAATGGCAGTACGTTCAAACAGCATCGAATTGATACGTTCCTGCAATAGTCTTGTACTCCACTTTTCATTAATACACATTTCAAGGTAGAAGCTTCTTTTTATTTCATCATCAATATACATTAAGCTTCTTAAATGTGTCCAGCTTAATTTGCTACGCAGTGCGTAGCAATTTGAATCGTCAGTATAAGTAAGATAAAACTGCCGGAAATTTCGAAGATTCGCATAGGAAAATCCCTTCCCAAACTCGGCAGATAATGCAACTGACAGCTTTTTTAAAAGAGATTCTCCATAGCCTGCCTTCTTTATGCCTTGTTGTTCATCTTCAACGATTCTTTTGCCCATTAGCCAATATGCATACACCATCTCTGTATTCACAACTGAGTACGCATTCTGTCTTGCAGTTCGTAAAATCTGTGAAACATCTTCTAATAAAGAAGTTTCATATTTTTCTATGTTATTACTCATATAATAAGTATTAAAAAGTAATTATCGAATATCAATATTTCAAGTATAGTAAATTTTCAAATCCTTCTTCACGTTTCCAGCCCTTCAGAATTATCCAACAAATTACGGACAAGACTAAGTTTATCCGAAATATCTTCCGGTGAAGGTAAGTAATCCCTGTATTCTGCAGGCAGGTTGGGTGAAGTTTCATAACTTGCTACTCCAATCGGGTGAGTTGCACTGCTTAGTGAATACTCTACAACCGTTCTATCCTTGCTTTTGCATATTATTATACCAATTGAATCGTTCTCATTTTCATCTTTCACCTGTTTATTCAAAGCCGTAAGATAAAATTCCATTTTACCTTTATATTCAGGTTGAAATTCACCTATTTTTAATTCAATTGCTATCAATGAGCGGAGCTTTCTATGATAAAGTAATAAATCAATAAAAAATTCCTTATCTCCTACCTGAAGTCTGAACTGGCTTCCGACAAATGTAAACCAATGTCCCATCTCAGTCAAAAATGACTGGATGTTTTTTATCAATGCTGTTTCAAGTTCGTGCTCAGAATGTTCTTCTGAAAGTTCAAGAAAGTCGAAAGTGTAAAAGTCTTTTACAGCAAGTTTTGCCTGATTCTTGTATTTTTCAGGCATTACTTCATCAAAATTAGTCTGGTTGAGCAAGTACTTTTCATAAGTTTTATTTTCTATTTGATGAATCAGAACTCTATAAGTCCAACCGAATTTCTTGGTATGAAGCAAATAAAATTCCCGCTCAAAATTGTCTTTGCATTTTGTGAGGACTGCAATTAAATTTGACCATCCTATTTCTCTAGACAGTGTCTGGAGTTTTGGTTTATCTTGTAATTCATTATAACAGAACCGCATATTCCAAAGGTTTTGAACAGAGAATCCCTGAACACCCGGATATTCTAACCGCAAATCCTTGCTCAATTGCTCGACAACACCCTTACCCCAACCAAGATTATTCTGTTTTTCAATAATGCTATTCCCAATAAATAGATATAAACTGATTAGCTCATTATTGGCAATTTTGAGTGCCTGATATTGAGCTTTTCGGATACGCTCTTTAATTTCAGTCAGGAAATCAGCATAATCAGATTTTTTTATTGTCTCTTTCATAATCAAAGTTTTTTGTGTGTGTTTTCTTATTACTTTTTTTAATTTCAGTTTAAACTTTTCTTCTTCCATTTTCAAATTCTTCTTCTTTCCTGTTCTTCTTCTTAATCATTGAAATCCCGTTCAAACTCTTCAAACCTATTGTACCTGTCAACTCCGGCTAACAAACACAAGAGAGTAATGATGTAAATAATTTTATTCATAGCAACTGCCTTTTTCGGTTCACAGCAATAGTTTTTATTAATTCATTGTATCCATCATTATTATCAATTTCATTTTTCATAATAGTTTTACCTTTAATAGCTCCATGTTGAGTGGTTTGTCGGAAATTCCGACATACCACTTTTTCGTCTAACTCGCCCTCCTTGAAAACATTTTGAATATGCTCTGTAATGGTGGTTCTTGCTTTGCCAAAGAGCGTTGCCATTTGCTCCTGTGTAAGCCAAACGGTTTCTTCGTTCAAGGTAACATCTATTTTGATGTTGCCTTCCGGATTTTTGTAGATAATTATTTCGCTGTTGTTGTCTTGCATAGTTACTATTAATCTCATTTAACAACTTATGTATTGTATTTTTCTTTCAAAGCCATTTCATCTGCAAGTTCAAAAGCCCTTAATTTATTATTGTCCCTCATTTTTTTTCCTACAATTTAACAAATTAGCTGTTTAGCTGTTTAGACTGTTAGACTGTTAGCTTTTATATAGAACACTAATGACACGGATTTGACGGATTTTCACGAATCTGTGTTTATTCGTTGTATTCGTAAAATCAGTGTTCTATTCTTTTTTTTCACATTTAAAATTTATTTCACAATATTTAACATTACTACTTTTCGTTTAGACTCATTCTGGAGAATTACGAAATATAATCCTGATGGCACATTCGATAAGTCAAAATCCGCAGTGTGCCAGCCAGCCAAAAGCTCGCCATCAACCAGTGTTTTCACCGTCTCGCCGAATGAATTTATAATATATAATTTAGTATAACCTTTATATGTTTGATATTCTATTTTGCAATAGCTGCTCACAGGATTCGGATTAATCAAAACCGATACAACAGGACCGTAGCCGACGAGGCGGGCGCCGCCCTCGCGGCAGATACCTGTGAGAGTGAAAGTGCCCGGAAGAGAGCCAATGTTGACATTTGGAGGGATTGAGCTGACATTCTCAAGTCTTAATACTGTGGTCGAGTCGTTGCCGAGTGTAGCAAGAAAGCTAAGGTATTGAATAGTGCTGTCTGAACTGGGAGTCACACCAAGTCTTAATGGAATGATTCTCTCTTTTCCGTCAGGCGATAATGTACCAATTGGAGTCGTTTCTATTGGCTCTAATAATGAGGCATTGAATTTCAAATCTGCAATGAAACCTGTTACGTTTGTGTTCCGGAGCAGTTCAGCATTACGCAAATAAATCGGTAATGTGATTTCTTCGCCCGGTTCGGCAGACATATCCGGTATGTCGAGTACTGCGGCATATTGACTAGCATCTATAGTTATGATTAATGTATCTGATGCATGACATCCGGTTGTTGTGATTGTTTGCCCAACTATAACTTTTCCTGTGCCTGCTGAATCCCACCTGACCTGAAATGTAGTTCCCTTGCCGGAGCCAATCTGGGTGCCGTTCTCCACAGACCACTCATTTGTTGTTCCTGCCTGTATATTCACAGAATACGAAACGATAGTGCCTCTCATTGCTTTGTCATTTCCGATAATATTTGGTGTAGGAAGTGGATTAACAGTTACTGTTATGTCATCAGTTGAAATACTGTCAAGCGCATCTATGACTGTCAGACTATAGACTGTTGACTGTAAGGGACTTGCCATAGGATTTGGTATTGTGTCATTGTTTAATCCCTGCGAAGGTGTCCATTTGTATTTGTATGGCTCGACACCTCCCGAAGCGGCATTTATACTTCCTATCTGAACTGTATCGCCTGAACAAACTTCTTTATCAGAGCCGGCATCTGATATGAGTGGTGGTATTGTTGCCGAAATATTAACATCTATTGTATCTGCATCCATGCAGCCTGTAGTCGTTATTGTTTGTTTGAGAATTACTCTGCCTATGCCGAGCATATTCCATGTTATCTGAAAAGTGTCTTTGGTTGCATCTAATTCGCCGCTGCCATTCCCAACAAACCAAAGATTCTCAGTGCCTGGCGGTGTATTAGCCGAGTAATTTACAGTTGAATTCAGAAAAACATTCTTATTTCCCTGAATCTGCGGTGTTGGTAGTGGATTAACAGTAATGTTCACACTGTCTGTTGCTGTGCTGTCCTTTGAATCCAAGACTATCAGAATATAGACTGTTGACTGTTGGGGACTTGCCATAGGATTGGGGATAGTGTCATTACTCAGTCCCTGCGATGGAGTCCATAAAAATCTGTATGGCGGCTGTCCTCCGGATGCAGGATTTGTACTTCCGATTTGAACAGAATCACCCTGACAGATTGATTTTTCTGGTCCAGCCTCAACACTAAGAGAAGGTATTGATGTTCCAATTGTTATAACAAGTGTATCCGATGCTGAGCATCCGGTTGCATCTATAGTTTGTTTGAGTATAACTTTTCCGGAACCCTGCAAATCCCATCTCACATCATAAGAATTTCCGTTTGGATTACTATTTGAAGTTCCCCCTTGTTGAGACCACTGATTTGTCGTACCTGCCGGTGTATCAGCCAAATATCTTTCGGTTGAATCTAATATCACCTGAGTATTACCAACAATCTGTGGAGTTGGAAGTGGATTTACCGTAACATTTACATCATCAGTTGCAATGCTGTCTCTTGCATCAAAGACTGTTAGGCTGTAGGCTGTAGTCTGAAGAGGATTAGCTATAGGATTGGGAATAGTATCATTGCTTAATCCTTGTGCAGGAGTCCATATATACCTGTAAGGCAGAACGCCTCCCGAAGCCGCATTGGGATTACCGATTTGAACTGATTCTCCTTTGCAAATTTCCTTATCCGAACCTGCATCTATTGTCAATGGTGGTATATTAGCGTAGATTGTAATATCAAGTGTATCATAATTTATACAGCTTGTGTTGGTATTTGTTTGCTCGAGCATTACTCTGCCCGAACCTACGCTTTCACATTTGATACTCAAAACAGCATCAGTCGTTGAACCTATTATTGTTCCAAAATTAACCGACCATAAATTTGATATGCCTGCAGGTGTATTAGCAGAATACTGTTCAGTTGAATTGAGAAGAACATTTGCGTTACCAATTATTAGTGTGATTGGGAGAGGATTTACGGACACTGTCTTTTCTGTTGAATCCTTACAGCCTGTTGCCGGGTAAGTTTGAATGAGTTTGATTCTATTTGCACCTTCAGTATTCCAAAGCACTGTAACAGATGAATTATCAGATACACCCTGAATTATACCCCCTGATGCAATCCATTGGTAAACAGCACTTGCATCTGTATTCGATGTGTATTGCCCTGTCGAGTTAATACATAATACAGTATCGGATGTCGTTATTTGAGGCTGTGGGAGAGGACTTACGATAACATTTATTTCAGTCGTATCAGAACATCCTGTACTTGCGAAAGTATGTATAAGCCTCACTAACCCTGTCCCTACCGTGTCCCATCTTACAGTGAGTGTAGGTGTATCATCAGCACCAATTATTATACCTCTGTTAACGACCCATTTATATATTATGCCCGCTTCTGTGTTTGAAAGATATAAACCTGTCTGCCCGACACATATAATTGTGTCTGTTGTTGTAATATCAGCATCCGCTTTTGGATTTATAGTAACAACCACATAAGATGAATCCACGCAGTTTGATGTTGTTGTCTGCACCAATGTAATTGTGCCTGAGGGGGGGGAATCCCACTCGACTTCGACCGAATTACCCGTTGATTCGTCCTCGAATTTACCGTTGGTAACAAACCACTCACTTGTTGTAGATGGCGGCGGCGAAGTAGAGTAAAAATATTTATTATCTTCACATACGATAGTAGGACCTATAATTGAGGGATTCGGCAATGAATTGATTGTGATATCAGAGCCGTTGTCATCACCATCAACAGCCGGGTCGGATGATATTACTCTAATTCTATACCCGGTACCGGGTGTTGTTCCTGCAGGAATTGTACCTATTATTGTTCCCGATGCTGTACTTGTCAGTGTTCCAATTGAGGTTGGTGAAGCAAAGCTGGCTGTTGCATTTGAAAGCTGTGCTGTGAAAATGTTCCCGGCATTGAAGGACCCGCTAGCCGTAAAGTCTATAGTAATTGAACCACCTTGACAGACAGAATTTGAAGATATATTTGTAACATTTAAAGTAATAGTTGCCGTTTTATAAACACCATCACCTAAAGCACACATCAATTCATTGTCAGCCGTTGAAATAATTCTGTTGATTCCTGAGCTAACGGGTAATCCGACACTGAAAGATGCCCATGAAGATTGGCCATTTGTCTGAAGAAACACACCATTATTTGTTCCTGCATACAAGTCATCATTAGATGCTACAAATAAGCCATTAATATTCAAATTTGTGAGGCCCGAATTTGTTGAATACCAGTTATTACCATCATTTGTTGAGTAATAAACACCGTTATTATTCTGTAAACCTGCATAAATTGTCCCATTGGATTTCGTTGCCATACAATCCACCCGATTACCCGGCAATCCGCTTCCGGTCTGCGTCCAATTGTCTCCGTTATTGGCAGTTCTGTAAATTTTATGGTTATAATCTCCGACAAAAATGTAACTTGATTTCATTGTCCAAGCATATGCCCAATAAATGCCCCAATCAACACTCATTCCTGTTACTTTTCTTGTCCAGCTACTCCCATTATCAGTTGATACATAAATACCTTCCACAGGAGATACTGAGAAGCAAATAAATAAATAATTGTTATTTGGATTTATGAAGAATGATTCACAACCTCTATTTGCATAAGGTTCAGCCAATCTTGTCCAACTTGCACCATTATTTGTTGACCTGAACATACCTCCTGCACTTGTAGCACAACTGACAAAAATTGTCCCTGAGTTTGATATTACAATATCATCTATATATGAACTTGATACTCCTGATGTTATATCTGTCCAGTTTTGCCCATTATCAGTTGATTTGTATAATCCTCCACCATAAGAACCTGCATAAATATCATTATTACTGGGATTTTTAGCTAATCTAAAACCACTTGAGGGGTATGATGTTTTAATCCATACTTTTTGTTGGGAATAGATATAATTGAACGAAATGATTTGTAGAAATACAAATAATAGTAAAATCTTTTTCATATTTTCACTCACAAAATTTTTAGAAGTAAAATCTTAAATACTCAACAAATATGCCATCTTAATTAATATTTGTATATCATAAATAATTCTTTAATAATTAAGAATTTACAAGTATTTTAGTTAATTAACAAAAAAAAATGGAATACCTTTTTATTTTAAATTAGCTAAATTTTTATCATCTCTGCTAAAAATTTAGCATTTCTTACTTCAGCACATCCACCCTTACACTTCGAACATGAGTCGTCGTCTTTAATAATAAAAAAATTTTTCCTGACTTAATTTCATCTATATTTATTCTGATAATTTTTCTTACATTCTGTTTTCTTGGGAATTGGTACCCTGTGATTTGCCATTTGCAGTCAATTCAAAAAATCCAAGCAAGAAAAAAGAAAATGTTTTCATAGTAAACTCCGGAATATTTTTTTACTATCATTCTTTGCGAACTTTGCGATTCCTTTGCATCTTTGCGAGAACCTTTAAACAATTTATTTCACGCAAAGGTCGCTAAGATTTTAGCAAAGGTCGCTAAGTGAACAAAATGATAACAAAATTATAAAATAAAGAGTAAAAGTGCAATTTCATTGGCAAAATAGGTAGTTTAGGTTGTAGGCTGTAAGGCTATTAGCGTTTCCGTATCCTCTCTCCTAACAGCCTAACAGCCTATAACCTATCTACCTGAAAAACTATTATATTTTCTCTTTTCAAGAAAAAAAAGTAATTTATTAAATTTATTGATATGACACAATAGATAAAATTAACTCTATGATAAAGGAGGAAAAGGCCCTTCGACATGCTCAGGGCGACAAGCCTTAGGAGATGGTTTATTCTGAGTTACTTAAACAGCTCTATGTGAATTTTCTAAAATATTCATATTTGAAAACAATATGAGGAACCAAGAAACAGTGTTGATTGATATTTGAAGAATTGGAACGATTCGTAACTATTTTGCAAAATAATAATAATTGCTGATTTTTATGAAGTTCCGCTCCTGAGGAGGGACTTGAACCCCCGACCCTCTGATTAACAGTCAGATGCTCTAACCAGCTGAGCTACTCAGGAAAATTTTCAGAATTACAAAATTAATAAAAATTTCCGGATTTCTCTAAATATTTTTATATTGTTTGTTCGTTTTTTTTTAATATATTCTATTGAATTACGGATTATGTTTAACTTTTAAAATGATAATAAATACTGAAGCCATTATTCTCAAATCAATAAAATACGGCGATTCAAGCAAAATCCTTAGTATTTTCACACGAGATTTTGGAAGACTATCGGTTATTGCAAAAGGAGCAAGGCAAACAAAAAGCAAATTTGGTGCGGCATTAGAACCAATGTCTGTTTCGAATCTTTGTTTTTATAAAAAAGCTAACAGAGACCTGCATACATTATCTTCCGCCGACAGCGTGATTAACTTTAATAATATTCAAAATTCACTTGAAAATATGGCTTGTGCTATGATGATTCTTGAATCTGTTCTTCAAACTCTCGTTGAAAATGAAATGAATATCAATTTATTTGAATTGTTGAAATCGTCTCTTATCGAACTTAACAAAACAACGGGAAATCCATTTTCAATTTTCACTTTGTTCCAGATTGAATTAGCCCATAATCTTGGTTTTAGCATGAAATTTGATTATAATTATGAGAATTTGATGATAAAAAGTAAAAGCTTTATTTTTTCTTTGGAAAATGGATATATTGTAAATGAAAAAAATAATAAAAGTAAATTTTTTTTCAGGCTCGAAAATGAAGTTTTGGCAATATTAAACAAAATTGAAAAAGCTAAAATGGAAGAAGTATCGAATATTAATATTTCTATTTCAAATCGTAAACAAATAAAGGATTTTTTTATAAATTATTTTAGTTTTCATTTAGAAAAACCATTTGGATACAAAACATTCAGACTATTGAAATAAATATATGCTGTTAAATATTACCCTGACTTTGTTACTTGTTCTTCTAAACGGATTCTTTGTTGCTGCTGAATTCGCAATTGTAAAAGTCCGCGCATCGCAGTTGGAATTAAGGATTCGTACTGGAAGTAAAATTGCCAGACTATCAATGCATTTGATTAATAATTTGAATGCTTATTTATCTGCAACCCAACTTGGCATTACTGTCGCAAGTCTTGGATTAGGATGGATAGGTGAACCCGTTGTTTCGGAGATTATAAAAACTATACTTTATTTATTTGGTTTACATTTAAACCAACAAGCCCTGCATTCAATTGCATTACCTACTGCTTTTATTACTATCACTATTCTCCATATAATTTTAGGTGAGCTTGCACCGAAAACATTAGCTATACAAAAACCCGAACAAACTGCATTAATGATTACAATTCCTCTTAGAATTTTCTATATAGTATTCAGTCCTTTTATTTGGTTCCTTAATACTCTGGCTAATTTAGTCCTTAAACTGTTCGGTTTCCAAACCGATGGAAAAGAATATGAGTTACACAGTGCAGAAGAAATCAGGTATCTGCTTGAAGAAAGCCAGAAGAGCGGTGTCATTGGTGTTTCGGAGCATGAACTACTTGAAAATGTATTCGAATTCTCGGACACACCTGTTAAACAAATAATGATTCCGAGAGGAAAAATAATTGGTGTGGAAATTTCAATGGAAATAAAAAAAGTACTTGAGACCTTCATTGACGAAGGTTATTCCAGAATGCCAATTTATAAAGGCTCTATTGATGATATTCTCGGTGTCATTTATGCAAAAGATTTGATTAATCTCATGCACCACAATAATCTTTTTGTTATACAGGACATTATAAGGCCTGCATTTTTTATTCAGGAAGAAGAAAAAATTAATGTTGTTCTCAGGAGAATGCAAAAAGAAAAGGTTCATCTCGCTATAGTTTTGGATGAGTTTGGAGGAACTGCAGGACTTATTACACTGGAAGACATAATGGAAGAAATTTTCGGTGAAATTCAGGATGAATATGATGAGGAAATGCCTATTGTTGAAAAAACAGATGAACTGACTTTCAGGGTGAATGCACTTGCTGCAATCAGCGATGCTAATGTGTATTTACCCGAACCTTTACCCGAAAGTGAAGACTACGAGACGATTGGCGGACTGATTACAAGCGAAGTCGGACGTATTCCGGATGAAAATGAATTGATTGACTTTCAGAATTATCAATGTAAAATTATTAAAAGGTCTGAACGTTCGATCGAACAAGTATTACTAAAATATGTTCCTTATAAAGAAACACTTAACATTAATGATTAAAGTATGAAAAATATGAACAATCTGACTACAGGTTTAATTAAACTTACCAGCTCATTAAAAAATAAAAAAAAACGGGAGGAAAATAGTCTATTCCTCGTTGAAGGAGCTAAGCTCTGTGATGAGCTATACAAAAGCACATACAAAACTAAATTTGTAGTTCTTAAAAAAGGAGCATCACCTAAAACATTAAAGCATGCTGAAAATTTTGCTCAAAATAAAGTACCTGTTTATTTTACGAATGAAAAAACTTTCTTAAGAATCAGTGATACCGTAACTCCTCAGGATATTCTTGCTGTTGTAAAATTCAAAGATGATGAAACTTTACCAAAAGAATCATTCATAGCACTTGACCAAATTGCTGACCCCGGTAATATCGGAACTATAATAAGAACTGCAGAGTGGTTCGGCTTTAAACAGGTTATACTATCGGAAAGCTGTACTGGCAAATATAATCCAAAACTTGTTAGAGCTGCAATGGGTTCATTATTCAGGATGAAAATTATAACGGGAATCAATTTTGAAAAATCTTTGAAAACACTTTTTCCAAAACATGAATTATTTGGAGCATCACTCGAAGCAACAAACAATATTGAATCCATAAAATTAAAAGGAAAATTCGGATTAATTTTCGGAAGTGAGTCTCATGGAATATCTAAAAAAGTCAAAGAACTTTTAACAGGTGAATTTGTAATTCCCGGCAAAGGTGCGGAATCATTAAACGTTGCAGTTTCTGCAGGTATTTCAATGTATTACTTCCAGAAAAGGGAGCGAGATAAATTTATAAATGATTAAGCTGTTAATTGCAATTAATTATTAAGATTTACGTTAATTTAACGGAATTATACCGTATATTGGCATCAAACATATTTATAAAAAACTATTTTAATTATGAAGTTTATAAATTAAGTTTGTAAGTTAATGTTAAAATTTTGTTAAGAAATTTAAAGTTGAAATAAATGGAACAGCTAATAAATTTAATCGTCATAATTGCACTATCTTACCTTGTAGGTTCAATTCCATCGGCAATCATTGTAAGTAAACGTGTTTTCGGCTTTGACATCAGGGAACGCGGAAGCGGAAATATGGGCAGTACAAATGCTATTCGTATCCTCGGCTGGAAATGGGGATTGTTTGTTCAAGCCGCCGATATTTTAAAAGGTGTCATACCTGTGGTCATATTTGCAAATCTTTTAGGCAGAGATATTCAAATCAGTTCAGGTGGTTTTTTCGAGCATATAACCATTGTCAGAATGATTGCAGGAATCAGTGCTGTCGCAGGCCATGTATGGTCTGTTTTTGCAGGTTTCCGGGGAGGAAAGGGAATCAACACAACTGCAGGCATGCTGATTGCAATTCTACCAATTGATGTAATCATTTCAATAGGAATTTTTATTATTGCCGTTTTATTATCGGGATATATTTCATTAGGTTCGATCTCTGCAGCAGTAGCAATTCCACTTTCAATGATATTCAGATATAATATACTAAGGGATTACATTCCAAGTTATCAAATTTTACTTTATTTCAGTATTGCATTAGCTGTATTGATTTTATACACACACCGTGCAAATATTAAAAGACTGATAAAAGGAACGGAAAACCGTTTTTCGAAATTACAGGTTATAAAATGTAAATCAAAAAGTTCTGCCTAACAAATCTTTGAAGGTAAAACTTGGAACCGAAAAAAAAAACTTATAAGATAGGCATACTCGGTGCAGGCGGCTGGGGAACTGCGCTTTCAATTACTCTAAACGACAACCATCATTCAATAAAACTTTGGACTTATGAAGATTATATTGCTGACGAAATCAATAAGCAGCATACTAATTCAATTTTTTTAAACGGTGTGGCAATTCCCGAAAATGTAATTGCTACAACAAAAATCAGTGAATTAAAAGACTCTGATATTTTTGTTATTGCAATTCCGACTCAGCATATAAGAAGCGTTTTGAAATCGAAAAACCTGCCCAGGATAAAAGATAAAATTATTTTGAGTGTGGCAAAAGGTATAGAAAAGAATACATTAATGCGGGTTTCCGAAGTTATAACAAATACAATCAGGCTTCCTTTTGAACAATTTGTAATATTAACAGGTCCCAGCCATGCCGAAGAAGTAGCAAGGAAACAGCCTACGACAGTTGTAGCCGCCTCGGAAAGCATTAGTAATGCAAAAGAAATACAAACGATATTCATGACACCCTATTTCAGGATTTATACAACTGATGATGTTATTGGTTGTGAAATCGGCGGTTCATTAAAGAATGTCATAGCTATTGCCGCAGGAATTATTGACGGATTAAAACTCGGCGATAACACAAAAGCCGCATTAATCACCCGGGGCCTTGCAGAAATAACAAGGCTTGGTGTGGCAATCGGGGCAAACGCTATAACATTCTCCGGCCTCTCAGGCCTTGGTGATTTGTTTGTAACATGCAATAGCAAGCTCAGCAGGAACAGGTTTGTCGGTGAAGAAATCGGGATGGGCAAAAGCGTTAAGGAAATTCAAAAAAGCATGGAAATGATTGCCGAGGGTATCTATACAACTGAGTCTGCTTATTTCTTAGCTAAAAAACATAACGTCGAAGTACCGATTATCGAACAGATGTATCATATTTTATTTAAAGGAAAGAAGCCATCCAAAGCCATCGAAGACCTTATGACACGACAGTCAAAAAGGGAATGGTGGTGGTAAAGCAAAAATATATTAATTCGTTTTTCTTCTGATTAAGTATGAAAAATTTAAAATTAATATTACTCATTTTAGCATTTAGCTTAACCTCCTCTTATAATGCTTACAGCATTGTTCTATGGGCATCAAAGGTTAATTCATTCTCAACACAATATGGAACAAAGTTGTATTCTGCTCAACAAATAACCGGCAAACCAAGTGTAATGCCGGATTTTGGTAGGACACCATGTGCATGGACTCCAAAGAACAGGGGCCAATTCATAAACGAAATTATAACTGTTGGATTCGATTCTGCAATTTATGTAACCCAAATTGCAGTCAACGAAAACCTCAATCCGGGTAATATATTAGAAATTAAATTAATTGATAATTCGGATAAGGAGCAGACAGTTTATAAAGCAGATACTCAGACAGTCAATTCCAGAAAAGGTAGATTGTTCAATGTTTTCATTACCAGGACCAACTTTCAAACAAATAAATTGAAATTATTGTTAAAATCGGAAACAGGTACTTCAGAAACACAAATTGATGCAATTGCAATTTCAGATGAGCTGGATACAATTAAATTCGGTATTCATTATGTTTCAGCTAATAATTTTTCAGCAACACCAGAAAGGCTTACTCGGGCTGTCAATTCAAAGTATGATGAGCTTTCTCCTATTATTTCACCTGATGGAAAAAAATTATTTTTCACGAGGGAATCACATCCTGAAAATATTGGAGCCCAAAAAAAGGAGGACATTTGGATGTCCGAAATTGATAGTATGGAAAATTTTAAAGATGCTGTCAATCTTGGGTCCCCCATTAACAATGATAATAATAATTTTGCATGTTCAATCACACCTGATGGCAATTCGCTTCTTGTAGGAAATATTTATTTACCGGATGGTTTAATGAAGCCGGGAATATCACTCAGTTACTTCAGAGGAGATAAATGGACAATGCCAGACAGTCTGAAAATAAAGAAATTTTATACAATGAGTAAATCGGTTACTTATTGCCTTGCTTCAAGCGGAAAAGTCCTGCTGATGTCCTTAGAAAGAGAGGATTCCTATGGTGGCCTTGATATTTATGCGAGCTTTCACCAGCAGGATGGAAGTTGGTCTGAACCTATTAATATTGGACAGGGAATTAATACTGCATCCAATGAAGTTTCTCCATTTATTGCCGCCGATGAAAAAACACTTTATTTTTCATCGGCAGGTTATCCGGGCTATGGGTATAATGACATGTTTCTTTCGAGGAGGCTCGACAGCACTTGGCTTAATTGGTCCGAACCTGAGAATCTTGGCCGTTCTATTAATACAACCGGCTGGGATGCTTATTATACCATTACAGCATCAGGTGAATACGCTTATTTCGTTTCAACAGGTAATGAAGGAAATCTACATGATATTTACCGTATCAAATTACCATCTGAATTAAAACCTAAATCAGTTATGCTCATTTCCGGTAAGGTTGTTGATGCAAAAACTAATGAGCCTCTTGATGCTTTAGTCAAATATGAAACTCTTCCTGATGGTAAAGAAGCCGGTATAGCAAGAACAAATCCAATAAGCGGCGAATATAAAATAGTTCTGCCTGCAGGTGAAAAATATGGAGTAATTGCCGAAGCAAAAGATTATATCGCAATTGATGAAAACCTTGACCTGAGGGATATAAAAAAATACGAAGAACAAAAAAAGGATTTATATCTCGTTCCTATCGAAGAAGGCCAGACTATAAAAATGAACAACCTGTTCTTTGAATTTGGTAAATATGAAATTCTCCAGGATTCATATCCCGAATTAAATCGAATAATTAAATTTTTGAATGATAATCCGACAATCAAAATTCAAATCAACGGTCATACTGATAATATTGGCAAAGACAAAAGTAATAAATTATTATCTCAGAACAGGGCTGGAGCAGTTGCTGAATATCTTACAACTAATGGAGTGCCGTATAACCGATTAATAACAAAGGGATTTGGCGATTCAAAACCTGTTGCAGATAATAATACCGAAGAAGGTAGGCATCAAAACCGCAGGGTTGAATTTGTTATTTTAAAAAATAAATAGGTTATGTAAATAAAATGAAAAAGCTTGAAACTTTCGATTCACACATTGAGGAATTAAAAAAAGACAGGAAATTTGCTCAAGGTTTTGATGAGCAGAAAAGGCTCATATGCCCTGCCATAAAAATAGCACAATAAGCCAAAAAGAAGGTTTTTCCCAAAAGGAACTTGCTTATAAATCAGGCATTACACAACAACAACTTTCAAAAATCGAAAAGGGTGAAAACTGTAATATTTATACTTTCTTAAAGGTTTGTAATGCACTTGGTTTGATGTTTGATTTAACCCAGATTTTTCAATTAACGAAAATTCTAATGAAATGCAATAGAAAAATACAATTACAAACTTATGGAAAACAATGAGTTC
>MHAY01000052.1 GCA_001804705.1 Ignavibacteria bacterium RIFOXYC2_FULL_35_21 | reverse complement strand
TTCTCAACACAATGTACAACCGGAACTGACGGAACAGCCCCGTATCAATCTATAACTCCAGCTTCCGGAACATGCGAAGTAAGGTTTATAGCAACGAAACAAGGCTGTACTTCAAGTCCGGTGGTATCAAGACAAATTGTAAGTCAATCTTGTACTATTAATAATTGTGAATTAGAAATTTCTCCTTGGGTCGATCATGTTTCAATTGGTACAAAGATAACTGGAACAATAACATTTATTGGAATAGGAAGTTGCAATGTTACATATAAATGGGAAATTCTTGATAATTATGGCTCTTCTATTTCTCAGCAAACTAATACCAGATTTATGACAGATGGGTCTTTATCTGTAAGTTCAGATAGTGATGGGTTTAATATACCTACCAACCAGATTGGAATATTTAGTGTAAAGTTTTCAATTATTTCACCTTCATCTACTTGTGGAGGTTCAAGAAGGTATACCGTACAATGATCTTTTGTTTGTTGAAAACTTTGGAAAAGCTATTCTGAACCGAGAGATGTGAAGGTAAGAATGCAGAAAGAGGCAATAATCAATTTATTCTTAGACTCAAGATAACTTAGACTCAATTTAGTTATACTAAATTATTATTTATTTTTTTCTATTTTGGGTTTTGGTATGATAAGAAATGAAACTTTCTTCAGATTGATATTGAGGAAATAAAAATAATAATCTAATAAGGTTGGTTGGGGGGAATAATGTTTTGTTACTAAGGTTTAGAGGTTGTGATTGGGTTATTGAATTTTTATTTACCTCACCCTAAATCCCTCTCCGAAGGCGAGGGACTTGAAGAAATGAAAATAAATTTGATTGAATTTTTGTGGACCTTAGGAGGCTCGAACTCCTAACCTTCCCGATTGCATCGGGACGCTCTCCCGCTGTCCAATTTAATAAAGAACAATTTTTGTGGACCTTAGGAGGCTCGAACTCCTAACCTTCCCGATTGCATCGGGACGCTCTAACCAGCTGAGCTACAAGCCATTTTCAATAATTTTCAATTTTCAATGAATATTTAATTTCTAATGACTAATGTATTTAAACATTTTAAATTATTGAATTTTAAATTTATTGATAATTATAAATTGAAAATTATAAATTCTACGCTATACGAATAATCCTGTATTGCGTTATTTGAGATATTAATTTTAAAAGAAAATTTTACTTAAACCGAACTTCCCGATTGCATCGGGACGCTCTTTCGTTGTTTTTTGATTGTTGTTTTGTGGACCTTAGGAGGCTCGAACTCCTAACCTTCCCGATTGCATCGGGACGCTTTTTCGTTGTTTTTTGATTGTTGTTTTGTGGACCTTAGGAGGCTCGAACTCCTAACCTTCCCGATTGCATCGGGACGCTCTTTCGTTGTTTTTTGATTGTTGTTTTGTGGACCTTAGGAGGCTCGAACTCCTAACCTCCAGAATGCAAATCTGGCGCTCTCCCAGTTGAGCTAAAGGCCCCTGTAACTGCTTTGTGTGCAAACGCCTTGGGCTTGATGTGGGCCTGAGTTGACTTGAACAACCGACCTCACGCTTATCAGGCGTGCGCTCTAACCAGCTGAGCTACAGGCCCTTCCGATAATTTTCAATTTTTAATTTTCAATGAATATCTAATTTTCAATGACTAATGTATTTAAACATTTTAAATTTTTGAATTCTAAATTTATTGAAAATTTTAAATTTTAAATTATAAATTTTACGCTTTACGAATAATCCTGTATTGCGTTATATGATATATTAGTTTTAAAAGAACATAATAATGCGTTCTCAGAAAAAAGGGAGCACTTCCGAAATAGCCAAGAACAAGCCTCATTGAATTGTTTAATTTAATGGATAATCTCCAGAAAGGAGGTGATCCAGCCGCACCTTCCGATACGGCTACCTTGTTACGACTTAGCCCCAGTCATTGAGTTCGCCTTAGACGCATGTAATGCGGCTTCGGGCGCCCCCAACTTCCATGGCTTGACGGGCGGTGTGTACAAGGCCCGGGAACGTATTCACCGTAGCGAGCTGATCTACGATTACTAGCGATTCCAACTTCATGTAGTCGAGTTGCAGACTACAATCCGAACTGAGATCGGTTTTGGGGATTTCCTCCACCTCGCGGCTTCGCCCACTGTACCGACCATTGTATCACGTGTGTAGCCCTGGACATAAGGGCCATGATGACTTGACGTCGTCCCCACCTTCCTCTCTACTTGCGTAGGCAGTCTCCTTAGAGTGCCCGGCTTGACCCGATGGCAACTAAGGATAAGGGTTGCGCTCGTTGCGGGACTTAACCCAACACCTCACGGCACGAGCTGACGACAGCCATGCAGCACCTCTACAGGATACCGGCTTAACGGGTCGTTTGACTTTCATCTCTCTACTTCCTGTACTTCAAGCCCAGGTAAGGTTCTTCGCGTTGCATCGAATTGAACCACATGATCCACCGCTTGTGCGGGCCCCCGTCAATTCCTTTGAGTTTCAAACTTGCGATCGTACTCCCCAGGTGGTATGCTTAACGGGTTACCTACGGCACTGAAGGGAAGACCCCTCCAACACCAAGCATACATCGTTTAGGGCGTGGACTACCAGGGTATCTAATCCTGTTTGCTCCCCACGCTTTCGTGCCTCAGCGTCAGTTGTGAGCCAGATGGCCGCCTTCGCCACTGGTATTCCTCCTGATATCTACGCATTTCACCGCTACACCAGGAATTCTACCATCCTCTCTCACACTCCAGACATGCCGTATCAAAGGCAGGTTCACGGTTGAGCCGTGACATTTAACCTCTGACGCACATGTCCGCCTACGCACCCTTTACACCCAGTAAATCCGGACAACGCTTGGATCCTACGTATTACCGCGGCTGCTGGCACGTAGTTAGCCGATCCTTCCTTTGAAGGTACAGTCCCAGCCCCCATGAGGGGCTTTTCTTCCCTTCCGACAGAAGTTTACAGGGCAAAGCCCCTTCATCCTTCACGCGGCGTCGCTGGTTCAGGGTTTCCCCCATTGACCAATATTCCTCACTGCTGCCTCCCGTAGGAGTCTGGACCGTGTCTCAGTTCCAGTGTGGCTGATCATCCTCTCAGACCAGCTACTGATCGTTGCCTTGGTGAGCCGTTACCTCACCAACAAGCTAATCAGACGCAGGCTCATCCCAATCCAGCCGAAACCTTTGATCCCGACAAGTCGGGACCTCATCTGATATTAGCACCGATTTCTCGGTGTTATGTCAGAGATTGGGGCAGATTACCTACGCGTTACTCACCCGTGCGCCAGTTTACTAATTCCCCGAAGGGAAAATTCTCCTTGACTTGCATGTGTTAGGCACGCCGCCAGCGTTCGTCCTGAGCCAGGATCAAACTCTCCGTTTTATTTATTTTATTTATTTTATTTATTTATTATCGTGAGTTAGATCACAAGGCTTGTTAACTCTTGGCTGACCCACTATTGTGGGTTTTAATATTCCAAAGTCTGACCTCTTATCAATACTTTTGGCAAAGATAAATAGAATCATACTTCGAATTAGTTTGTTTTTCTTCTTGTACTCCCTATTTTCAAAGAACGCTTATTTAAAGGGACTTCAAAAATACGGTTTTTTGAGTAATCGTACAAATATTATTTTCTATTATTTGAATTTATTTCATCTTTTCTTTAAAATTATTACCATTGTTTGGTCCTTTTTATATCCCACATACTGCTCCTGCTCTTGGTTATGGGATATATGAAAGATTTTTAATGTGTACAGGAATTTTTCTATTTGAATAGATATAACATTATATATTACACTTTTTATTATATATTAGCGTTGAAATAAATAGCTGTTTATTTTATTATAGGATGGAATATGAAATCTTCTGCAAATAGAATAATACTTATTAGTCTGATAATTATATTTGCCATGACTGCACTTCATTCGCAGGTGATTTATTTCAGCGGGAAAAATAAGACTACAAGCGAGGCTGTACAGTTGGACAGTGTAAAGATTATTAATAATACAAGACAGCTTGATGCTACTATTATTGGTGATTCATTTGATTTGACATGGTTCACTGCAGTGAAGGAATCAAACGGGAATGGAAAGCAGAACTTTTCTGTAGAGCAAATTCAATCTGAGTCAGGGACTAATTCTCTTACTTTCAGGGTAAATGCAAATAGAGAATTAAATATGTCAATTAATATTTATAATATAGTTGGAAGAACAATACTCTCTCTTAAACAAAGCCTGCCTGAAGGGAATCATAATATAAAAATCAATGAATATTTGTTGCCCGGATTTTACTTCGCATCATTCAGTGATGGCGTTACATCTCAAACAATCAAAATACTTAAAACAGATGAACTGTTCAGTAATTATTCATTTGCAAACAGAAATCCGCAGGAAAAAAAGATTGTTTTGAATAATGATTCCTATACATTTATTGGATATGCGAAAGGATTCAGAAGGGATACGATTGATACAATTGCTGAAGATGGAAAAATGTATGAGTTTCAGTTGGTGAAATTAGGAGATTTTGAGTTTAATGATGGACAATTAACAATATCTGCTATTGATGTTTATATGTTCTATAATTCTGAAGACTTTTCACCACCTGAATATCATCAAGATACATGGTATGATACAATAAAAATAGATGAATATTATTATGAAAATATCAATAGTATATGGCCAAATGAAGATAGTGTAATGGAACGCTATTGGTTTACACATGAAGCCGATTTGGTAGGATGCACAAGTTATATGTTTGAAAATTTTGATTATTGTTGTTCAAAAATAAAAGAATTTAGTTCTAATGCAGTAACTTCTCATGCAATGGGAATTAAAGTATCATTTGATTCAACAAATCAAATAATTAATAATTTATCAATTCAGATTTATGATTACTTCAGGAGTCGCTCACAGGGTCTATCTATATATGATTATAAATATGCTTATGAACTAAAAAATATACCTTATACATTTATTGACAACAATTTTTTAATTATTGGAATTAAAAAGAAAGATATATCAAATTTCATGGGAATCATTACCTATAAAAAAACAGAATCGTATGATGGTTATAGTGTACATTCAAAATTGACTGTTGAATTGATAAATGTATTAGAAAGTGATGATGATTCAATGTTTATACGGTTAGTATTAACAAAATAATTTCCATATTAGTCGAATAAGGTTTGTCGAGGCGGGATAAGGTTTTGTTACTAAGGTTCAATGGTTATTATAAGGTTATTTAATGATGTATAAAAAGAAAAACCCCCGAACCCCCTTTGAAAAAGGGGGCAGATCCTACGACTACGCCCAGGGTGACAGATTTTAAATAAAATCCAATAATGCTTTTTGAAGAAAATTGAAGAATTTCAAAGAATAAACTATATTTATATTTAAATCGTTTTTTTTTAATATTTTTTGTTCTAATTATATCTTTGGTAAAGTATAATGAACGTTTTACAATCTGATTTAGTAAAAATATCTAATGAAATTCCTTATTATTATCTTCAGGATTTATTGGATTATGCAATTTTCCTGAAAGTAAAATCCAAAAAAGAAAATGATACTGAATATTTAGAAAGTATTCCGGGTATGGTTGATTCAATAATTGCCGCATCGAAAGAAGAATTGAATAATTGTTCAAAAAGCCCGGGCTGGTAAATGTGGACACATTATGAATAGATATAATAGTATTCATACCGCTTTATAAATGGTTTTCTATCTATTGTGTCATAGATTAATTAATGCTTTTTCCAATTCCTTATATTTATATTGAAAATCCTTGTCCAAAGCCTCCTTAGGGACTACACGCTTTGAATTTACGAGCATATCGGCTGATTCACCGACTGCGAGACGGAGCATAAATTCCGGGACTTTGAATATTGATGGTCTGTGGAGTGCTTTTCCCATTGCTTTTGCAAATTCTTTCATAGTTACTTGGTGAGGCGAAACGAAATTTACGGGACCTTGTATATCGGGATTTTCAAGCACCCATTTGTACATTTCAACGACATCATCAATGTGAATCCAGGGGAACCATTGCCTGCCTGTTCCGATTGGACCTCCGATGAATAATTTGAATGGTAATAACATTTTCTTTATTGCGAGTGCTTCCTGAGCCAGGACAAGCCCCATACGGGCGGCTACTACTCTTGTTTTGGCAGATGCATTGGATGCGGCTTCTTCCCATTGACTGCAGACTGATGCGAGGAAGCCTTGACCAACATGGGAGGATTCTTCTACTTCGGAATCGCCTGTGTCGCCGTAGAGGTCAACACCTGAGGCGTTGATTAAAACCTGAGTAGGATTTTTGGATTTAAGGATTGATTCGACAAGAGAGTCGGTTGCAGTGAGGCGGCTGTTCAGTATTTCTTGTTTGTATTTTTTTGTCCATCGGCTGCCGCCGATTGAGGCACCAGCGAGGTTGATTATACCATAAGCATCATTGATGTGTTTATTCCATAATTCAGGTTTTTCAGGAGACCATTTGACATGCTGAAATTCGGGAAGTTGTTTTGAGGATGTCTCAGGATTACGGGAAAGAATTATTATATCATATCCGTGTTGCTTCAGGTGGAATGATAATTTCTGACCGATGAATCCGGTGCCGCCGAGTATTATTATTTTGTTCTGCATAATTTAAGTTCCAAGTTGAAAGTTAATAAAGTTATAAAGTTATAAAGTTATAAAGTAAATTTAGTTATTAAATACTTAGAACCGAAACCCACTTTGAAAAAGGGGGGAAAGACCCTTCGACAAGCTCAGGGTGACAAATCAATTACAAATTATGAATGACAATATCTAACAACCCTCTAACCCCCTTTGATAAGGTGGAGTGACCCTTCGACAAGCTCAGGGTGACAATTAAAAAAAAGCACAGAGCTTAATTAAAAACTTTGTGCAAATTTACTAAAGAAATTTGATTACTTATTCTTCGCTGATAACCCAGACTTTGAGGTTGGCAACGACATCGGTGAAGAGCTTAACTTTCACTGAAAAAACGCCGAGTGACCTGATGGGTTCATCTATAATAATATGCTTTTTGTCGATGGCGTATCCCCGCAGGTTTAATTCATCGGCAACCATTTGGTTTGTTACCGAGCCATAGAGTTTTCCTTCTTCACCAACTTTCATGGCAATGCTGACTTGAAGTTCAGAAAGTGCAGTGGAAAGAATTTCGGCATCTCCTTTTTCTTTTAATCTGCGTTTGGCAAACTGTTTCTTCTCGACTTCAAGGGCTTTAACAGCTCCGGGTGAAGCCATGTAAGCAAAATCACGGGGTATAAGGAAATTTCTTGCGTAACCGCTTTTTACGGTTACAACCTCACCCATGTTACCTAAATTATCTACATCTTTGCGAAGAATTACTTTCATTGTTAATATCCCTGATTAAAATATCTAAGTGTCAATTTTGTTAAACTACATTAATGACAGGTTCAATTTCCAAATCATCATTTAAAACGGGTTCGATAATAACTTCTTTTTCGACTACCTTCTCAGGAATTTTTCCGGATAAAGTGTCGTGAATGCTAATACCGCGTTCGATCGCTCTTTTCACCCTGTAATCAGCCAGTTTCCTTGGTAATACAATTGTCAGATGGCGGAGTATGGTGTCTTCGAGAACAAGGAAACGCTCGAGAATAGGAACGGTGTTAGAAGTTGCTTCAAAAACTATATGAGCATAGAAGCCATTGTATTTTTTATTTATTGCATAAGCGAGGCGCCTTCTTCCCCACTTGTTAACTTCTTTAATAATACCGCCATGGTTTTCGATGTATGACGAAACTTTCTGAATGACAGATTCGACATCATTGTCCTCGAGGGCAGCATTTATAATAAATGTTGTTTCATAAACTCTACGAACGCTCATAATTTCTCCGGCTGACTAAAAATGAATTTAACAATAGTATTTAAAAACAATACAATTTAGAGAACTTCAAAATTAATACTTATTTTCATAATCTCAAAATTTTGTTATGATGGTATTGCTAAATTGGTACACAAACCATTTAAAATGAAGTTTAATCATATTAAGGCCATACTTCGACAGGCTCAGTATGACATTCAGTATTGTCACTATGAATTTAACGAAGAGTGATAAGAAAAAGTATATATTTTAGCAATACCGTTACGATGATACAAGGAAGCTCCAAAATCTCCCTTTGAAAATGCGGGAATATTTTTTGGATTTTTTTTTGGTAAAAAAATTTGAAAATGATGTAAACAGCACGAAAATTTTTTTAACATATAATAAAATATATGTAAATTTGTTTTCTATAATTATCGTATTTAATAAATAATGGTTGGAATATGAAAATATTCCTGAGCATCAACTTTATCGGTGAATCACTATGAATAATGATGAAACAATGCAAATGAGCGAAGTTGAAAATACTTCAGAGACAACAGAAACAGTAGAAACAATCAATGAGCCAATCGGCGAAACCAATTTACCAGTAGAAGAAATTTCGGACATTTCTGTAGTTGAACCCGAAACGGTTATTTCAGAAACAGCAGTTGCTGAACAGGAAGAAGAAAAACCTGCGGAAGTAATGACTTCAGTTATCGAGGAGACAATTCCGGCTGAACAGGCGGTTGTAGAACAAGCTGTACCTGTCCAGGAGGTAAGTTCGGAAGAAACAAAGGAAGAAAAAAGGCCCAGCCAGCGCCAGCTTCATTACGAAAGGGTGATTGCAGAAATTCTTGCTGTCAAAGAAAAGAAGGGCTTTATCGAAGTGATTCTGAATGCCCGAATACGGGGCGGCATGAGGGTTATATATAAAGATATACCCATGTTTCTGCCAGCATCTCATTTTGCATTGAAAAGGACACCTGCCGAACATGAAATGCAATCTTCTGTCGGACAAAAAGTTAAAGTGATGATTCACGAAATACAGGAATATGAGGAAGGGAAAAAAGCTGTAATAGTCAGCCGTAAGAAAATTTTGCTTGAAGAATTTTGGGACAAAATTAATGTAGGCGATATCGTCGAAGGCAGAGTTACATCAGTTGCAAGTTTCGGCGTTTTCGTAGATATAGGTGGAGTTGAGGGATTGATTCATATATCAAGGCTTTCACAGGTTCGTATTGATGACCCGTCAAAGTTATTTAAGAAGGGTGATATAGTCAGGTCTGCTATCATAGAAATTGACAGGGAGAAAAATAAGATTGCTTTAAGCCGAAGAGAGCTCGAGGATTCGCCATGGAAAAATGCAGAGGAAATCTTTGTTATAGGTTCACAGCATAAGGGCAAAGTCAGGCGTACGACCGACTTTGGGGTATATATTGAATTAAAACCCGGGATTGACGGATTAATCAGGGCATCGGAGTTATCGTGGACAAAACGTATCAAACAGCCTTCGGACCTGCTTTCACCGGGAATGGAAATAATGGTTGAGGTTCTTTCTGTAAATGAAGAGAAGCAAAATATTTCGCTTAGTTATAAACGGACACAGCCGAACACATGGCTGACAATGAGCGACAGGTTCCCGGTAGGAATCGAGGTGCCGGGTGTTGTCGTTCAGGTTATGCCTCAGGGAGCCATAGTAAGCATTGCAGAAGATGTGGACGGATTCATGCCCCGCAGTAAAATGAGACAGCTTTTAAGAGGCAAGAAAATTCCATTCAAATCGGGTGACAGCATGAATGTCATTATTGCCGATGTTAACCCGGATGAGGAATCATTAATTCTTGCACCAGTAATAACAGAGGAATTATTAGCAGCAACTCAGCCGCCAAGAAGCGAGAGAAGGCGGGAGCCAAGGCGTGACGATTCAAAATCGAAATCCACGGGAAACGGTTCATTCTCCTTAGAAGACCTGCTTTCGGACAAGGCGAAAGAAAAATTAAACAATATGACAAAGTAATATCAAATACAATATTAGTATTTTCTAACCGATATTGTTTCAATATCGGTTATTTTTTTAGCAAAATAAAATTTAGACAAGTTAAGTTTGTGTTTGGAAATTGTGGAATAAAAAAAACAGGGATTGATTTTCAATAGCTACATAATGCAAATAAAAAGAAGAATCATATTTGGTGTTTCCATTTTATCATTATTGATAATATGTTTATTGTCACTTCATGGCGCCGATAAAGACACAGTCAATAAAACCATATTACAAAGACATAATGGCCCTACGACACTTCAAAAAATTTACGGAGATACTGTAATAAAAAATGTTCCGGATGCCGATAATGCAAAACCGGGATATTTCGAGCGAGACTATACCCCTTATCAGGATAGTGCATATTTCAGGGCATTGAAACTGAACCTGCCGACTGACGTGAGAATTTCGAACGACCTGAATAAATTCTCTGACGGATGGAGGCTCCGGCAGGAATTATCAAAAGGTAAGCCCTGGCAGGTTGCTGTAAGAAATATTAACAATGTGCCATCCGAGCTTTACATTCCGACCGGTGTTGAAAAAATGCAGTATATAACAAATCTTGTAAATTCTCAATATGTACCGGGGATAAGGCCTCTTAATCCCGGCGAAGGATTGGTTTCACTTGGCCAGATAGCTTCATTTCTCGGCTTGACGGAGGATGTTTCACCAGAGATAAAATTTTCTATTGAATATGCGGATGAAATCGAAATTACTGTTTATTCTATTCAGGCGGTTGCTGTAGCAACCATTTTCAAAGGTAATCTGATGCCCGGGAATTATAAGTATGTCTGGAACGGAAGAGACGATAGGGGCAAGAAAATGACATCGGGTGATTACATTGCAGAAGTCAAAATGGGCAAATACAAATATTTCAGAAAAAGAATTGTGATACCTTAATCATAAATTATTAGCATAATGTTACACATAATTTAATATTTCGATAATTTATAATTTTCAATTTTGCAATTTTCAATCAATTTTTAATTTCAAATTTTAGAATGAAATGAGTTATAATACAAACATTAAACAGTTAATAATACCAAGGGACGAGGTTAAAAAAAATGAATATCGAAAGTTTATTCATTGAACATTTAAAGAAAATAAAAAATTAAAATATGAAATTTCTATGTCCATATAAATGCTAATATTATAAGTAACATAAATTATTAAATCAAATTAATTGAAATGGAAGAATTAACATTAAACGACCAGGAACAAAGAAGGCTCGAAGAACTTGAAATACTCGAAAAGGCAGGAATAAATCCATACCCTTATTCATTTGACAAAACACACACGGCTTCTTATATTCTGACGAATTTCTCAGATGATAATCCTGAACCTCTATCCAATGTTGCAGTAGCAGGGCGGTTGATGAGCCTTCGCAGGATGGGTAAGGCAACTTTCTGTCATATACAGGATGATTCGGGCAAAATACAAATTTACTTTAAGAAAGATGACCTTAATGATTTTTACGAGCAGCTTAAGAATCTTGACATTGGCGACATTATAGGTATAAAAGGTTTTGTTTTCAGAACCAGGATGGGAGAGATTTCCGTTCATGCCAAAGAAGCCATTGTCCTATGCAAATCATTAAAGATTCTTCCAACACCAAAAGAAGAAACAGATGAAAACGGAAATAAAGTTGTACATGATGCTTTTGCAGATAAGGAACAAAGGTACAGGCACCGTTACATTGACTTAGTAGTCAATCCGCAAATTCGGGATACATTTATTAAGAGAGCCAAAATTATTTCGTTCATCAGAAAATATTATGATGAGAGAGGTTGGCTTGAGGTTGAAACACCTATTCTTCAGCCAATATATGGTGGTGCAACAGCGAGGCCGTTCATGACTCATCATAATGCATTAGATGTTGACTTGTATATGAGAATTGCCGATGAATTATACCTGAAAAGGCTCATTGTCGGCGGATTTGAGGGTGTATATGAAATCAGCAAGAATTTCAGGAACGAGGGTATGGATAAGATGCATAATCCTGAATACACCGCCCTCGAGATATATGTGGCATATAAAGATTACAACTGGATGATGGATATGACCGAAGACCTTGTGTGGAGCTTAGTCAACTATATTCATAATAAAACAGAAATCGAATACAATGATGCTTTAATAAACTTCGATAAGCCATTCCGAAGGGCAAAGATGTTCGATTTATTCAGGGAATATACAGGAAAAGAATTAAAGGGTTTGTCGAGAGAGGCACTATTGAAAACAGCAATAGAGATTGGTGTCGAGGTTGACCCCAAGGCAAGTTCAATGAAAATCCTGGATGAAATCTTCAGTGTAAAAGTACAGCCAAATTTAATTCAACCGACATTTGTAATTGATTATCCTGTGGAGATGTCGCCTTTGGCAAAGAAACACCGCAGTGAACCGGGACTTGTAGAAAGGTTTGAACTTTATGTATATGGTTCTGAATTGGCAAATGCCTTTACCGAGCTGAACGACCCGAGAGACCAGAGGGCGAGACTCGAAGAACAGTCAAGAATCAGAGCCGCAGGGGATGACGAAGCTATGGTTGTTGACGAGGATTTCCTTTATGCACTCGAAATCGGGATGCCTCCTACTGCCGGCTTGGGGATTGGCATTGACAGGCTGGTTATGCTTTTGACAGGCGAGAAATCAATCAGAGATGTACTGTTTTTTCCACAGATGAAACCTGAGAAGTAAGAAGTGTTAAGTGTTGAGTGTTGAAGATGAAATTTTGAATTTTAAATTTTAAATGTTGGATTGCGTATATATAAAAAAAATGGAGGGGCAGACCGAGTGTCTGACTAAATAATCGCAGGATAATGTTCTTTGTGTGCTTTGTGGTTTGTTCTTTTCGCCTTTTGTGTTAAAATATTGATGTTGGTTTAAGCTAATGGATGCTGAAACAAGTTCAGCATGAAATATTATCTTATATTTTGAGTAATATCAAATAATAATGTTGATAATAATTAGATGAAAATAGTATTTATTTTATGTGGTTTGATGTGGATAATTTTCGGAGTGGGATTTCTCGCACTTAATGCGAGTGTCGTATCAGCACCCACTCATCTGATGACTTTAAGAAATATTGCCTATCTGATTATCGGTGGTTTTTTTATAATAGGTATTTATTTCATCAAAACTGCAATGAATGAAAATAAGAAAAAAATTCACAGTATTTGCAATAAGTCCTTTTATAAATTGATGTTCAAAAATAAATATAAAATTCATGTCAGTGAATTTGCGAAAAGTATGAATATCAGAATTGATGATGCTGTCGAGTATATAGAATCACGAAAAAAAATTTCAAACGGGATAATGAGCTTTAATGATAACGGCTACATTATGATTAATAAGTATAGAACAGACAAAAATAAATGAGTGAACAACCACAGGTAACTAACGAAAATATTTTCACGAATATTCCAAAACCAAAAAAGAAACCGGCTCTTTGGGTGCATATAGTTCTGTTTATTGTTACATTTTTTTCGACAGCTATTGCAGGAGCCCAGTGGGCAGGGGTAGATTTCCTCAACCTTCTGAACTGGCATTATGGAATTACTTATGCCGTATTAATAATGGTTTTCTTATCTTCCCACGAATTTGGACATTACATAGCGTCGAGGATACACAAGGTGGATGCAACACTCCCATATTTTTTACCAATGCCTGTGGTTTACCTCAGTCCATTTGGTACATTCGGAGCAGTAATCAAAACACGAACACCAATACTGACCCGCAAAGCATTGTTTGACATAGGAGTCGCAGGACCGATAGCAGGCTTCATAGTAAGTCTTGGATTTTTAATATACGGATTAATGACACTACCCGGCATTGATTTTATTTATAACATCCATCCTGAATACCTTACAAAATATGGTGGGAAAATCCCGCACACAAGCCTGTTTTTCGGAGATACACTATTATATAGCTTTTTAGTAAAAATCTTTGCAAATCCATCGGGATTTCTTCCGCCGATGAATGAGATATACCACTACCCGTATCTGAACGTAGGTTGGTTCGGACTTTTTGTAACATCAATAAACATGCTGCCTATGGGACAATTAGACGGAGGGCATATTGTGTATGCAATGTTCGGAGGAAAAGCACAAAGCAAAATAGCAAAGATTACCTGGTGGGCGTTAATATTCATCAGTTCAGGTGCGGCACTTAATTTTTTATATGATATACTGAAATATGACAATCCGGGCAGTATTTATATCTTTCTCCAAACTACTTTTCTGCCAATACTAAAATGGTTGAAGGTATATGCTCCATGGTACATGGCAGGCTGGGGAGGATGGCTGCTGTGGGTGATAATTGCAAAGTTTTTTATAAAAATGAATCACCCAAATATCGCCGGAGACGAAAAGTTGGACCCAAAACGAATGGCAATCGGCTGGATTGCAATTATAATTTTCGTCTTGTCATTTTCATATAACGGGATATATTTTATTGAATGACAGATGTTACTCATAAGTTATAAATTATCTTTGAAATAATTTTCAATTATCAATTTTTCAATTTTCAATCAATGTTTTAATTTTCAATGTTAAAATTGAAATGAACCTTACAATAATTATCCTATTTATTACATTGAAGAAGTAATATTTATGAATTAATTAAATGTTTTGAAATATTTTTATTCTTCCTGCAAGCCTCTGCCTGATTTGTGGATTTTATCTTCTTCTTTGAGCCTGAGCATGATTTTATCGAGGATGCCGTTAATGAATGAGCCGCTTTTCGGAGTGGAGTATTTTTTTGCGATGTCTATTGCTTCGTTAATGCTGACTTTGATGGGAATTTCAGGGAAGTGGATTAATTCGGCAACAGCCATTTGCATGAGGATTCTGTCAATGTTGGCAATTCTCTCGAGTTCCCAATGCTCGGTGTATTCTTCAATTAATTTATTTACAGATTCCCTGATAGAAATAGTTTTTTCAATTAATCCCTTTGCAAATTCTATTTCATCATCATCCCATATTATAGGAATATCGGCTTCAAGTTCATAAATTTCATCGGGTGTCAGAAGTTTTTCTGAAATTTGGTCAAAATCGCCAAAATTAAATTTTCGGAAGAAAATATGCAAGAAAATCTGTTCAAAGAGGATGTCTGACACTTCAATTGCTGTGATGATTTGCAGGACTTTTTCCCTGGCAAGCCTACGGGTGCCTTTTGCATTCTTTGTTTTACTTAATGGGAAAATATCTAATTTATCATTGTTCATGATTAAAAAGAACGATTATTGATGAACAATTATTTACCCACAATTGTGGGTTTTATTCCCCTAGACTTGCTTCGTGAACAACAAAATCAACAGTTGTAACATCGTAGCTTGCTACGGGATTGTTTATTTTCTGCTAAACTAAGAAAAAAAATTGCAATATTTTATTTTTATTATACTTAACTTTTTTTAATTTAAACATTCGAGGGTTTATGATATATTACTTTTGTTGATTTCAAATTAACATCTTTCACTATTCAAAGATGAAATCTTGAAGACCAAACCAAAAAAAGGGCAGTCTTTTTTTAATTTCTCTTTATCCGAAAGAGAATTGAAAATGAGTTTTATCGAACCAGTCACACTCGATAATTCCTCCGGTTATAATTTAGAAGCAATCGAAAAAGAAATCAATGAAAACACGAATATTTTGACTTGCGATTTATCGGATGTAAAAGAATATGATTCATATCTTATTCTTTTTCTTGATTCATTAAAAGAATTAAGTAAACAAAAAGGAATAGCACTGAATATTATCGGCGTTTCACCAAGGATGGCAAAGTTTATAGAGCTATTCAGCCGAAAGGAAAGTGATATTGAAACCAATAAAGCACATCCCGGTTTTTGGGAAACCTATTTTTCACATATCGGACAGTTGACAATAGTTGGTTTGCAGGATATGAAACTGTTCATCGAATTTCTTGGAGACATCATTGCGAAATTCCTTGCTCTGTTCATTCATCCCGGTAAAATGCGATGGAAAGACTTTCCTTTTCACCTCACAAAATCGGGTGTAAATGCTGTACCAATAGTTACATTAATTGTTTTTCTTATAGGCATGATATCGGGTTATCAGGGAGCCATGCAGTTGAGGCAGGTCGGCGCAGACATATACATTGCAGATTTAATCGGTTTATCAATCACACGTGAACTCGCTCCATTGATGACTGCAATACTCATTGCAGGCAGGTCAGGCTCAGCATTTGCCGCTGAATTAGGAACGATGAAGGTATCGGATGAAATTGATGCACTTAATTCGATGGGATTCGACCATATACAATTTCTCGTTCTGCCGAGAATTATTGCCGTTATGTTCGCAATGCCGTTCTTAGTTCTTCTTGCTAACTTTGCAGGTATCTTTGGAGGGTTGATTGCGGCTTTATCAACTTTGGAAATAACGATGACAGGTTACCTGAACGAGATGCAGAAAGCATTGAGCTATGGGGATATTTTTTCCGGTTTAATTAAAAGTGTTGTGTTCGGTTTTCTTGTTTCTGCTATCGGTTGTTTTCGGGGACTACAAGTCAGGGGAGGTGCAGAAAGCGTTGGCAAATACACAACAGCGGCAGTAGTTACCGGAGTGTTGACTATTATTATTGCCGATGCGGTTTTTACTTTCATATTTCAAGCACTTGGTATTTAGGATGAATATGCAGCCGATTATAGAAGTGAAAGATGTAGGAGTCGTGTATGGCGATAATACCATACTTGAAAAAATTACATTTGATGTTTATCCCGGTGAAATACTTGTGATAGTCGGTGGAAGTGGAAGTGGAAAAAGTGTACTTTTGAGGCAAATTACAGGTTTGGAAAAACCAACAACGGGAACTGTTATAGTTCAGGGACAGGATTTGACATCAGCTAATAACGATGAAAAAAGAAAAATACAGAAGAAGTTCGGGATACTTTTTCAGTCGAGCGGATTGTTTGCTTCTATGACAATTGCGGAAAATATTTCATTACTTCTTGAATCATTTACTGATTTATCGGAAGATGAGATTTCGGATATAATTGACATAAAGCTGAGGGCTGTCGGATTAGATGGATTCAGGAATTATCTTCCATCCGAAATCAGCGGAGGAATGAAGAAAAGAGCCGCCCTTGCAAGAGCCCTTGCCCTCGACCCGGATATTCTCTTTTTCGATGAACCTTCATCGGGACTCGACCCGGTTACTGCGGCATCCCTCGATAATCTGATTAAGAGCCTGAACGAGTCGCTTGGTGCCACAATGGTTGTCGTTTCTCACGACCTCGCAAGCATCGGGAACATTGCACACAGAGTAATTTTACTCGATAAAGAAACAAAAGGGATTATTGCACAAGGCAATGCGATTGAAATGAAGAATAATATAGAAAATGAAAAAGTATATAAATTTTTTAATAGAATTGCTTATTAGCTAATAAATTTTCAATTTTTAATTTTCAATTTTCAATAAATTTTCAATGAATAAATATTTAAGGATAAAAAAGTAAATCAGTATAATTGTGAGGACCAAAATGGGAAAAATTCATACGAGGAAATTGTCGAGTACATTCTTAATAGGGCTGTTTGTCCTTGCGGGCTCGGCTGTTCTCATCATAGTAATAATCTGGCTCGGAGCAAGCCAGTTTCTCCAGGAAAATGTTTTGTACGTTACATATTTTGACTCTTCGGTCGAGGGCTTAAATACAGGTTCGGCAGTCAAATACCAGGGAGTTCCTATCGGTACTGTTAAGGAAATCGAGGTAGCACCCGACGGAAAGCTGATTGAAGTAGTAATGCAGGTCGAGAAGCAAGTTGCAATCAGCGACAGCTTGAGGGTTAAAGCTGAAATGTCCGGCATAGCAGGCGGCAAGTTTTTACAGATGTATTTTCCTGATAATATGCAGATGGCTGAGATGTATCCCAAACTAAATTTTCAGCCTCCTTATCAATTAATAAAATCCTCTCCCTCGGGTATCCAGGAAATCGAAATTGCTATGAAGGAGGTTCTGGACAATCTGAGAAGAATCAGGTTTTACGACATATCGAACCAGACTATCGCTTTTCTTGAATCATCATCAAAATTTTTCAATAATCCTGAGTTATATGATATTGTTGCAAAAATTGACAGTTCTGCAGTAAGTTTGCACAGGCTGATGCGGAATGCGGATACATCAGATATTATTGATAATGTCGAGTTGACAAGCCAGAAACTTTTGCAGATTGCAGTAGAACTCGAGTATTTTACTAATAACCTGAATAATCAAATTGAAAATCTCGATATGGCACACAAAGTTGATAACGTTTTTATACAGCTTGATTCTGCAATAATCGAATCGAGAAAAGTAATTGATGGACTTGGATTCAGGACTGAATCGCTGCTTTACGGATTAAACGAAACAATAGAGGATGTAAAAATTACAAATAAGCAGGCCAGGAAATCGCTGAGAGTAGTGAGTGATAATCCATCGCAGGTGTTTTTCAGCGAGCCGCCTCCAAAGGAAAAATAGTATTTGTTAATTATAGAGAAGAAATCTTATGAGTATTATCAAAGGATTATTGTTAGTAAAAGAGAAATGCAATATTTTACCTCATATCGAGGGAATTATTGCTGTTCTGGCTATTCTGCTATTTCTTTCATCATGTAGTAGTACATCTAAGAATATTATTACATGGAATGTCGAATTGAAAGAAGCTGAAATGCCGATAACAGACAGGTGCAATCCGAACGCTAAGCTTCAATCAATCAAATCGGCAGAGAAGCCGATGCTCCTGCCTGCCGATGAAGAAAGGGAAGGACGGGTGCGTGTTTTAGGAGTACCATGTGCTCCTAACGAGGACCCACAGGTTTATGATGTCCCTGTTTCAAGGGTGAGGAGAATTACTTATGTCAGCGACCCACTACAGCCTCCGTCACAGGTTGAAGTAAATGAACTTGAACTTATTCTCGGATGCTGCCGTCAGCGTGAAGGATTTGCCTTATTCGATAAGTTCGAACTTCGCGGTGCTTTGGGTTACAGAGGCACACAGGAAGAGTATTACAAACCGGGTGTTTCTACTCCGTTCAAATCATCTTTCTTTGGATTTGACGAAGGCGGCTCGACTATGATAATAGGTTTGGAGATTGCTGGTTTATGGGATGTTCCTTTCATTGATAAAAATGGGAACTTCCAGCTTGGGTTTATTAGCGGTTTGTGGCCCTTTGACGGCTCTTTGTTCATTCCAATCGGTTTGCATGGAAGATATACATTCAACCAACATCCGCCGACAACTTCGGATAACTGCAATTCATGGTTTCTATACGGAAACTTCGGATTGCCGCTTGATTTCCAGACTGAGGCACCAATCTTTGGTAAGAGCCTTGATTTCCAGAGATACTTTTACGGTTTAGGAATCGGCTATGACTGGGCGATAACTTGCAGTATGGATTTTTCGGTTGACCTTGGATTCAGGGCAATGAATCTGCCCCTGCCTCCATGCACGAGTTGTCCCTCGACACCGAGTGAGGACAAGAATCCTTACAGAAATTCAAAAGTTCTGTTATTAAGATTTGGCTTAACCTTTTAATGAAAAAAATGTATAACAATAAATCGAAAAGAACATGAAAAAAGCAATTAAACATATTTTGGAATTCAGGCGATTGTATTTGCTTCTGCTTGTTGCTGCATCTGTATTCTGGTTATTTTTTGGATGTATGGACACAACTTTACCGAGCGATACAAATCCGTACGTTTTGACTGTTAATACTTTTGTAGCTAATCCCGCAGATACTATGAACCGTGCGCCATTGAGCGGAGTTGCCGTTCGCATATATGACCTCGATGTCGACCCTAATACACCGTTACAGGAGACAGTTACTGATGATATAGGCGAAGCAAGATTCAATTTAAATATTCCGCTAATTGGAAAAAGATATAGAATTGTTGCAGTTTATGACACTGTTACACGAGTAATATCCATTGATATTTGCGGTAATGATGATGTTGACTTTCTATTTCTGAGAATAGACTGTGCAAACGTCTGTCCTTACTTTAGTGAGGATGGTTCGAATTATATACAGTTCGGGGCTCCGATGCTCGTTGATACTTTGTCAGACAGGGCAGATAACAGGGTTTATATTTCACCTTCATTAGTGAATCCTTCAACGGTAACAAAAATTATTGATGTGTTTAATCCTGATACATCCTGCTCTGCAATCACATTTAAAGTATCAATAGAACCTGTGGCAAATGACCCTAATCGTATATATGAAAATCCGGCACAGTATTATTCAATTGACCCAGAGAGTTTTATACTACAGCCGGGTAAAAACAGACTGGTATCAATTACATTCAGGGCTCCAATAAAAGATACACTGGATGCAGTTGTACTGAGAAGAAATACACAAACAAAGATTGATAGTATGTTTGCTGTGAGGTTGAGAATTTCAACATCATTGAACTGCACACAGGATTTGGATATTTATTCAATTGTAACTGCAGTACCGAATTTAAGCCCGATAATTAATTTGAGGGCTTATGACCAAAAAACACCACAAAAACCTGTAGCAGAACATGAGGTATATTTATTCGGGAGTGGGTCGAGGACAATTAATCTGACAGGTGAGTATCCGCCATTAAAGGGACATATCTGGGTGGATGTCGATGACAATAATGCAAGTGCAATACCGCCGCAGGAGCCTATTCTAAAGCTTGTACAAAATAGCGGAATTATGGGCATGAAAATATGGAGAAGAGGTTTTCCCGAAAATGATTTTTATAATGTTGTTCAGTTGATTGCAGACTTTCAGAATGACCCGGCTCACTCTGTGGGATATATTAATACCGAACTTCGGGGAATACAAGTTGGAGATGTAATCGCTTTCCAGCTTGGTCCTGATTCTTACACTTTAATATATATCAGGCGTGTTGACAATGGTACGGAACAGACTTCAAGCAAGCAGTCAGGAATTGAATTTCGGGCTATTTCCGGCATTTATATTAATTAATCGGCAGGAGATGAAAAATGAAACAAATTATTAATTTGATTTTTAAAAGGGTAAATAAATTAACTGCTATTTGCTTACCAATGCTAATTATGCTTATTCTTTTCTTGTCATTGGAAGCTAAGGAAGACATTAAGGGAGGCATATTGGACAGAAATGTAAATTCCGGTGATGAGGATTACAGTTCATACATTGTATTCGGTGAATTTACCGACACTTTGTTTTTTACAAGCTCGAGACCTGTACCGAACCGAAGGCCTATTGCTCTTGCCGCTGAGATATTTTACAGCACACGTCCTGCTGAATCCAGGATAACAGGAAAGCCGATTAACGAAGGCTGGTCTCAGGCACAACAGATTGTGGCAGAGGCTTCACGTATAGCTCAATTTACACGCGGTTCACAGGCAATCAGTCCCGACAGAATAATTTTCGGTGCCGAGCGAGACCTCTCCACTGCAACATCTCAAGGCACGAGTTACCTCTTCGACCTATGGCAGATGATGAAGACATCAAAAGGATTCTCTTCGCCTGAGCCTTTGACTCTTGTAAATGATGCCGACGCATGGGATTCACAGCCTGCTTTGTCTTCTGATGGTAAAATTCTGTATTTCGTTACAAACAGGCAGGGAGGTAAAGGCGGACTTGACATCTGGTATTCTGTAAGTGATATTACAGGAGCATGGTCAAAGCCGAAACCGGTACCAAATATTAATACATCCGGAAATGAAGTTTCACCTCATTGCGGTGCTGACGGCAAGTTCTATTTTTCAAGCGACTGGAATTACATTAAAAATGAAAAGGGCAATACAGGAAAAGACATTTACAGAGCTGATTATCAGGAAGAGAATGGTATTCCCGTGCCTGTTAATCCTATTAATTTTGATGTAGCAACAAAAAAGGATGCCGATACATATGGAATTGAAATTCCTGAGTATATTCAGTTCAATTCTGAAAATGATGATGAGTTCCCATTTATCAGTCAAGACAGAAAATATATTTTTATTACATCAAACAGGAAAGCCGATTTTGGAAAAAGAAATCTTTATGCTTATGCACTTCCAAAATCGAAAATCAAACTTCAGGTTAACGTTTCAGAACAGATTTTTGATGCCAACAACAACCTTGTCGTTCCTCCAACTGTCAAGGTAGGACTGCCTCTGTCTCTCGTTGACAGTGTTTCAGGAGTAACACAGGAAATCAGTTCGGGAAATAAATACGAGATTGACGCAGACAGAACATATTTAATCAGATTTACAAAATTCGTCGAGGAGGAATGTTACCAGAATAAAATTGAGGGGCCACAGGAATTGAAGGTATTCTCAAAAAAGCCATTCGGTTTTGATACTTTATACGTTAGAGATGCACTCATTTCGAGGAAGAAAGTTGAGATACCTCCAATTATTTTCCGCTCGATGGATACGCTTCCGTATTTTATCACAGGCTACTGGCACCCGATTACGACTGAGAATATGATTGAATACAGACAACGTGAACAGAATGGATTTTTCGACAATACAGGTTTTGTGGATTCAACAGGATATGATTACGAAATGCTCTCAAGGAAGATAGATAGAATATTTAATGATAGTATTTATAAAAAATTAGAAGAAGTACTTCCTTCATTTCAGGAATTTTGCAGGGAT
Source organism: Ignavibacteria bacterium RIFOXYC2_FULL_35_21 (assembly GCA_001804705.1). Taxonomy (GTDB): domain Bacteria; phylum Bacteroidota; class Ignavibacteria; order Kapaibacteriales; family UBA2268; genus XYC2-FULL-35-21. Next base: position 18,626 of record MHAY01000052.1, on the reverse strand, counting down.
ACATTGATACTCAAAATAACGATTCACGGTTATACTGACCCGCGAGGACTGTCGTCAGGTGAAGAACATCCATACAGGCAAAAATCAAAATACAAGAGAAATTATCCTGATGAGGCAGTTACTATCGGTGTTGAAGAAAGAGGTAATGCTGTTACAATACCAACAGGACATGACATGTGGAAGCAAGGCTGGCCCAAAGACCCGGATAATCCCGATGGACCATGGATTAAACTTCCGGATGAAGGTGAAAACGGAAACGTGCTACTTTCAAAATTACGTTCTTACTTTACATTCGTTACATTCGACAAGGTAATGCAAAAGCGTTCGCCTATATACACTCAAATGCGAAATAATAACAGGGTTGTTCTGGATGCCGAAGGCTTCGGAGTTGACAAGGTGGGATTAAAAGAACGAAATCTGCGTGATGACCCTATGAGCAGACGTATCGAGATATACATCGATATTTTAAGGCCCGAAGAACTGGCACATCATAAGAGGCTCATGGGTGGTTCTCTCGCCGGTGTTCAAAAAGAAACAAAACCTGAGGTAACAACAACAAAGGATGAAATAGGACCCAAGGAAATAGTTTCGCCAAAAACCGTGGTAGAAACCGAAAAGACTCAAATAAAAGAAACCAAAAAAGAAAAAATCATAAAACCTGCTGATAAGCCAAGAGATTTAACAATAAGCAATAAAGAAGTTGATAAAACACCACCTGTAATTGAAGAAACGGTAAAACCGAAGGAGACAGAGCCTGCAACTCCTTGTTATATGATTCAATATAATAACTATGAAAACGAAACAGATGCTCAAGACGCTTTGAATCTTCTTAAAACAAGGGGTTTGCCCGATACTCAAATAACAATCTATATTGATTCATTCGGATATGAAAGTTTCAGGCTTCGCTCCTCATGTTTTTCAACAGCCGAAGATGCTGCCAGGGCTTTAAACAGCCAGGGCTGGGCCTATCAGGAATTGAAGCTCAGCAAAAGGCCGGTTATAGTGAGATAAAATTTAATATATATAGAAAGGATAAATATGAAATCAATTAAAATAATCCTGGTATTACTGACAGCATTGGCAATCTGGTCATGCCAGACATATCGCGACACCGAGAGGGAAAATGTAAGTACGGAAAACATTAAGGTATCGAAAAGCGTTATTGTACCCAAGGATGAGGGAGCCGCTCCTATTGCGGGTTTTACTGAACTGCCAAGTCCCGGGCAAGTAGTTACATTCAACGGCATAGGGCAGAAAGTACATGTGAAAACCGGTGAAACGGTGAACTTTGTTTATGATGGAATTGACCCGGAAAAGACATTCATCATATATGAATCAACCGATAACGGCTACAACCTCGAGCTTGCATGGAGAAACGAACCAATTGTAGTGCATTTTTGGCAGCTTTGCCAAATTTATGTCGTCGCCACACCAGCACTAACAAATGTTGATATTCCCGCGAATCTTCAGATGGAGCAGGTAATCTGGACACCGAGAGCTGACGGGACATGGGAAGTGCGAATCGGAACTATTGAGCGTGGATGCAAGAGCAAGGCATTAGACGACCTGCAGAAAATGAGGAATAAGGATTATGAAAAGAATGTGCCGAGGAAGTGATATTTCGATATTCAATGAAGGGGCAATTCATGAATTGCCCCTACAGGAGATTCATATTCACCAATCTGAAGATTGGTGCTAATCTAATGCGATATTTTTTCTATATTTTTTTAATTCATCCTTCATAAGAATAAATTCAAATATCTACCATATTATTCAGCAATTATAACACAAAATTTTTTTATTTTTGCTCTATTATTTTTTCAGTAATAACGATTATGTAATGGATAAGAAATTGGATTATTCACCTCAAACAATTTACAGATTGCCATGGAACCTTGCAGACAATGCAATTTCATGGCTGGAGCCGACAAGCAAATGCAACCTTTATTGTGACGGATGCTACCGCGAAAACCGCGATACATCTCACAAATCAATTGAAGAAATCAAACATGAATTAGATGTATTTGAAAAGCTAAGAAAATGCGACAGCGTTTCGATTGCAGGAGGCGAGCCTCTGACTCATCCTCAAATTGTTGAGATTGTACGTTTGATAAAAAAGAAAAACTGGAAGCCTGTAATAAATACAAACGGAGCATTGCTCACAAAGGAATTGCTTCATGAGCTAAAGGAAGCAGGAGTTTTCGGTTTCACATTCCACATTGACAGCGGACAAAGAAGGCCCCATTGGACAGGCAAAAACGAAATCGAATTGAATGAACTCCGGTTACAACTCGCCGAGATGCTTGCCGAAGAAGGCGGGATAACCTGTTCATTTAATGCAACTATATATCCAGAAAACCTGAAGTACGTACCCGAACTTCTGAAATGGGGACAGGGGCATATTGACAAGGTTCATATTATGGTGTTTATCATCTATAGAATGGCAGTGCTTGATAAAGAATTTGATTATTTTATCGGAGATAAAAAAGTAACATTCGATAATATATCATATTCAAAATTATCAGATGAGAGACGCATTGATATAAAGACTCAGGAAGTGGTGGAAGAAATCAGGAAGGCTTATCCCGACTTCATGCCTTGTGCGTATTTAAACGGCACAATGCAGTCCGATTCTTACAAATGGTTACTTACAGGCAGGATGGGCAACAAACATCAGATATTCGGTTACCTGGGCCCTCGTTTTATGGAAATTGTCCAGACTTTCAAGCACCTGTTTACAGATAGCTACCTCGCTTATTCAAAATCAAAAAATAACAGAAGAGGAAGACTTTATTTTCTGTTAGCTCCTTTTGATAAAGGAATAAGAACGATAGCAAAAAATTATTTCAAATCATTCTTAGAAAATCCTAAAGCATTTTTCAGCAGGTTGCATTATCAGTCAGTGATGATTATACAGCCGGGCGATGTCTTTGCAAACGGCGATGTGAATATGTGTGACGGATGTCCCGACATCACGGTTTGGGACGACAAGCTTATATGGTCATGCCGCATGGAAGAGCAGATGAAGTGGGGGCAGAACGTAAGGACTGTGCCTAAATTAGTGAATAGTGAATAGTGAATAGTGAATAGTGAATAGTGAATAGTGAATAGTGAATAGTGAATAGTGAATAGTGAATAGTGAATAGTGAATAGTGAACAGTGAACAGTGAATAGTGAACAGTGAATAGTGAACAGTGAATAGTGAATAGTGAATAGTGAATAGTGAATAGTGAATAGTGAATAGTGAATAGTGAATAGTGAATAGTGAACAGTGAACAGTGAATAGTGAATAGTTATGGAAAGTATTCTGAAAAATAAGAGTTATGATTTTGCTATAAGAATTATAAAGTTAAATCAATACTTGATTAATGATAAGAAGGAATTTGTTTTAAGTAAACAAGTGTTGAGGAGTGGAACTGGAATTGGTGCATTAGTCAGGGAAGCGGAATTTGGGCAGAGTAGGGCAGATTTTACATCTAAAATGAGTATAGCATTGAAGGAAGCGAATGAAACTGATTACTGGCTATCTCTTTTGAAGGACTCTAAATATTTAAAAGATAAAGAATATAATAGTTTAAAATCTGATATTGATGAATTGATAAAACTATTAATTACATCAGTCAAAACTTCCAAAAAGAATCAAACAAAATAATTTTTTATATGGATATAGCGACTTCACCGGCTTCGATTATCGTCTTTTTTATTACCATTGGATTCAGTCTGTATGCAATGACAGGCAGAACGAATATTTATGATTCATGGGCATTAAGTCCATGGAGGCTGGTGCATGAGAACAAATGGCATCTCACAATCACGAAGGGATTCATTCATGCCGACCTGATGCATCTTATATTCAACATGCTCACTTACTATTTCTTTGCATTCAGATTAGAATCAATTGTTGGTTCTATAAATTTTCTAATAATATATTTTGCGAGTCTTGTCCTGAGTGATATATCAACTATTATCAAAAATAAAGATAATCAAGGATACAGGGCTGTAGGGGCATCGGGGGCGATAGCCGGGGTTTTATTCAGTTATATTTTATTTGACCCGACAAGTAAGCTCATGATGTTTCCTTTTCCAATCGGCATACCCTCGCCAATATTTGCACTGATTTATCTTGCATACTGCTATTTCGCATCGAAGAAGTCAATGGATGAAATCAACCATGAGGCACATTTATGGGGTGCACTCACCGGATTAATCGTAACAATTTTATTAATTCCTCAAAGCCTCGAGTATTTTATCGAGAAGGTGTTTTGAACTTTTTTATATACTTTCAGTTCTTCTGGGAATGATGTAGATATTTAACTATTCCAGATTAATTATATATATCCATTGTTGTCCGAAAAAAGTTCCCCCTTTTTTAAGGGGGAACTCTATGAAAATAATACTATTTCTCAAAATTTTAAATTTTTATATCGGACAATAGTGATATATATCCATTATTCGTAATTCGTAGTTAATTTAGATCGCTCGGGTCCCAGGCTATCCTGAAGCCTTCATCGAATGATTTCATATATTCCATGTCCTCATCTGAAATTTCAAAATCAAATACATCGGCATTTTCTTTGATTCTTTCAGGCCGGGCAGACTTCGGAAGGACTACTGTGTCATACTGCAAAGCCCAGCGAATCATAATTTGTGCCGATGTTTTTGAATACTTATTTGCTAAATCTTTTAGTCTTTTATCATTGAATTTTTTTCCACGGGTAAGAGGACTGTATGCTTCAACGATTATGCCTTTTTCTTTGCAATATTGCATTAGCTCAGGTTGCTGCAGGAAAGGGCTTAACTCAACCTGATTGACAGACGGAATAATCTTGCAAGATTTTAACAGTTCATCAAGATGATGAATAGTATAATTGCTGACGCCGATTGATTTTGCTTTTCCTTCAGAATAAATCTTTTCGAGTGCTTTCCAGGTATCTCCCCGCAATTCAGGGACGGGCCAATGTACAAGGTATAAATCAATATAATCTGAATCTAATTTTCTAAGGCTCTCATCAAAAGCTTTAATAGTTTTATTAAAACCATGCTCGCTGTTCCAGACTTTTGTGGTGATGAATATTTCTTCTCTTGCGAGCTTGCTTTGCTTAACTGCAATGCCGACATCTTTTTCGTTTGCATAAAGTGCCGCTGTGTCAATATGCCTATAACCAATATCGAGGGCATATCTCACGGCATTCAGAGTTTCATTGCCTGCCTTTGTAAGATAAGTTCCCAATCCAAGCAGCGGAATATTTATTCCATTATTTAGCTCGATTGATGTATTAATATCCATTTTTTTTATTTTTATTTTTGAAACATCACTTATATATGCCACTCCTACGGAGTTCGTCGTGTGTTATTGAATTTATATTTGCTATAAATATATCACTCCCACGGAGTTCGTATTGTATTCATTAATTTATGTTTCTATAAATATGCCACTCCTACGGAGTTCGTTCCATTTATGAATTACAATCCCAGAGGGATTGAACATTAAACAGAATATGTTAATCATACATTAATAATAAAACATCATTCAAAGACGTTTATTACTAAAATAGCACATAATAATAAAAAATATGCTAATTTTAAATTTTTTGGATTCAACGAAAACGGAATGGACTATGAAAAGAATAATTATTACTTTATTGTTGGTTTTATTTTGCGAAAATTTACTTGCTCAAAAAGCCGATTTACCTGAATTTCTTTTGAATAATGATATACTTCAATACGAAAACAAATCAGTGCAGATGCCGGCCGACATTGATTGCAGTAACAGGCATAAACACTTAAAATATGATGAAATTCAATCATCGGCAATCATAAGAAGGAACTATGATGTATTGACATACGACTTGTATATGGATTGGTATAATGTGTTGAATGCGACAGATACAATGCCCAAGGATAGAATTTACACAGGCATAAATAAAGTCAGTATATTGATAGATTCGTCAAATGTTACTGCAATTGATTTTGATGCCGCCGAACTACAGATAGATTCGGTTTTTATTAATAATAATAAAATTTTATTGCCTCAACAACCAGATAGTATGATTCTTCATATCATATTACCAGGAACATATAATTTAGGTGATACATTACATATCGAAATCAATTATACATATACTAATAAAGAAAATCATGGATTTTATCTTTACCAAAAAGGTCAATTTATAGAATTAGGACCTCCTCCTTATCGAGACTCAATAATAATCGAAGAACGTAGTGCATACACGTTTAGTGAGCCTGAAAGAGCAAGATACTGGATGCCATGCAATGATGTTCCTTATGACAAAGCATTTTCAAAAATTAGTGTACGGGTTCCCAAAGGATATAAAGTTGCCTCAAACGGAAATTTATTAAGCGTAATAAATGATACCATTTCAAGTACATACAATTGGATAGACCCTGCACCAATAACAACATATCTTATGGTTTCGACAGCATCTAAATATAAAGAATTTTCAGATTGGTATCATAAGCGGAATAATCCGAATGACAGCATTGAAATTAAGTATTATGTATGGGAGAAAGATTATAAGAACACAGTTGATTCAGTTTATAATCCCGACACTACTGATGCCTTCAAATACAATGCCCGACATGCTTTTGACGGGGTTGTCAGTATGGTTGAAAATTTTGCTGAAAAATGGGTTGAATATCCCTTTGTCAAATATGGAATGGCAACAGTTCCTCTTTTCGGTGGTGGAATGGAACATCAAACAATGACAACGATAGATCGGAATTGGATAAGAGACAGAAATGTAGGTGGTGGTATTTCTTATTGGAGATTACAGGAAGTAATGGCTCACGAACTTGCACACATGTGGCTTGGTGATTTAATTACATGCGCTACCTGGAAGGATATTTGGATTAATGAGGGAGGAGCAACATGGGGAGAAGCCATATACAGGGAAAAATTATGGGGTAATATGAATGGCTATTACAGCCGAATGAGAGAAACCAGAAGAGATTATTTAAGAAGCGGATTTTATAATCAAAGTATATACGATACTCCTAAGGATTATATTTTTTGGATTATGACATCACTAACTTACGCGAAAGCATCATGGGTCTATCATATGCTTCGTACTATGCTTGGAGATGATGTGTTTTTCCCTGCTTTCAGAAGCTTGCTAAACAAATATGCATATAAATCACTTGAAACCGAAGATTTCAAAAATTCATTCAAGGAAGATGTTCCTAATCCTCCCGTTCCGTTTGACACATACTTCGACCAGTGGGTCTATCATGCAGGACATCCTGTTTATGAGCTTTCAACCCTTTCACGAAATTTCGGTGCAGGCAGCTATGATGTTATAGTACATATTAATCAGATTCAGCCTGCGTCTGAAAGCATTCCTGCTGTGTTTGTTGCTCCAGTCTTTCTGAAATTTTTTGGCCCCGATACGGTTGCTTATGATACGGTAATCAATGATAAAAGAAGGCAGTTTTTCATTTTCAATCTTGGTTTCCAGGTTGATTCCGTCAGCATTGATTCAAACCTTGTCCTTTGCGAACTATCCTCTTCAATTGTTGCAGTGCGGGAAAATAAAGAAATTGAATCCATTTCACAGGTATATCCAAATCCTGTTTCGAGAGGACAAAATGCAAGATTCAATGCCGGATTTACGGGTATGAATAATGTTTCAGTTGAAATCTATGATGAACTCGGGAACAAACTCGAAACGGTTTACAATGGAAGTCTCAACGAAGGTAATTACACATTTGAATTTAACACGAGAGAATTTGTACCTGGTGCATATATGATTCTATGCAGAACAGGAGACAAGTGCCGGACATTCAGGTTTACAGTGTTGTAAAAATGAATGAATAGCCACTATCTTTAGATAGTGGAAGGTTACTACTCGATACCGACTTTAGTCACTTAATTTGATAAGGGGATAAATCCCATTGTGGTGCGATTCTTTAATTCCCCACTACTTGAAAGTAGTGGCTATTCAAAAGTGCCTGACATTCAGGTTTACAGTGTTGTAAAAATTAATTGATGTGATAAAAATTATTTGATAATCAGTTATGATTTGTATAGAATTGAATTCCCTGTCTATCAATTTGATATTTTAATTCTTCATTATTCAGAGTATTATAATTTAATACATCGAAAAAGAAAGGTAAGTTTGTTTCTTCAAGTAAAGAGTGTACTTTATTAGAAATATCAATTGATACTCTGTGTCCTTTTAGGGCTATATCAACATCAGATGCTTCCTTGTGATTATTCATAGCTCTTGAACCAAAAAATAGTGCTGATTCGATTTCATCGAACTGAGAAATTATTTTTATAATCTCATCTAATTGCATATCTGTCAAACCAAAATTCATTTTTCTATTTTTGCCTTGAAATCATTATACATTTTTATTGAAACAGAATAAAATTGATTAACAATAAAATCGGTTGTTGCATCTAAAATCTCGCCTTCATAGGCATGTGCTGATTCATTTCTTTTATCAATGGCATCCATCCAAACATCAGCTTCGGAGATATATTGGGCTTGAAATGCCTGTCTGATTGTTTCTTTCGGGCTGGCAACTTCAAATCCGGCATCAAACAGATAATCCTTCAAAGTTTTCCATCCAAGTTCAAAAGTAAACTCAAATGCTTTGATGAGTGCCATCTTTTCCAGTTCATCCTTATTTTCTTTCTTTACAATTTTAGAAAGAGTTTTAATTGCCTTCTCATAGTTGGCAAATCGTTGGACCCATCTTTTTTCACTGCTCATATTATAATGTTACTCAAAATATATTGTTGAACTATAATAATAATTTTTCACAAACATAATGCAATTTATTTAATAATATACTACCAATAACTTTAGTTCTTCACCTGCAAACAATAAATCTTGAATAACGGGATTGATTGTCCATGACCTCACCCCAACCCTCTCCGAAGGAGAGGGAGCTTTTTTTTTATTTTATTTTAATGCATCTTTTATTACCTGAATGACCGTATTTAAGTCATTGATTACATGCTCATTCTTAAATCTAATAACATTAAAGCCACTGTCATTCAGAACTTTTGTGCGTTCGTCATCATATTCTATTTTTCTAAGATGAATTTCTCCATCCAATTCTACGATTATTTTCCTTTCTATGCAAACAAAATCAACAATATATTCAGCTATTGCATGCTGTCTTCTGAATCTAAATCCTAATTTTTTGTTTCTCAATACTGCCCACAAAATAGCCTCAGCATCGGTAGGATTGCTCCTGTTTTCCTGAGCTTTTGGCTTAAGGTTTTTCCATAATTTTTTATTTGTTAGCATGTATCTCATAGTATAAATTTAATAATTTATAATTAAAGTCCCCCTCCTTCGGAGATGGATTTAGGGTGAGGTTTTCAAAGAGCTTCCTATTTCATCATAATATTTTCTAATTTAGAAATCCCATAAATTATCTTCTTTTTCATTTTTCTTTATTAATAAAATTTAATATTGATTTCTCAGCAGATCCAATATAATTTCTGAATTTTTATATTCATAATGTGCATTGTTTTAACTCTTTTAACTAGTTTTTCTCTAACAAAACATTAATAATCGAATTTATAATATTCTTTTTCAAAATAATCTAATTCTCATTCTATTTATATTTATTTAATCCATAAATAATTAAGATTATATTATTTTATATAACGTTTTTCCATGATTGATTTATTATTAAAATTAATAATCAACAAAAGTGAGTCAGAATATAAGAGTGTTGTATCATTGCCAAAAAATACATTGAAATTAAGATGCCCATAATTTTTAATCTCAACAGTTGATGTATCGTTTAGTAGATGTTTTATGATTCTATCTGTTGTTTTATCAATAAAATATCTTGATATATATAAACTCCTTAATTGGAATGGATAGTCATGTTGATTACTCCAATAAAAAAGAAATATTTTATTATCAATAAAATTATATTGCACATCTTGCATAGGTCCTAATATATAATATAAAGTATCTGTTGGAATTAATCTATCATTAATATTTTTATATAAAACTAAACCTGGAATATCATATATAGGATCTAGAGTTTTATAACTCAAAAAATATTCTTGAGATAACAAGATATAACCAATTAATATTAAAAATATGAATGTAAATACAATTTTTTTAAACATTTTTCTCTTTATTTCTTGTTCAAAACACAAATTATTAATTCCTTTCACCTGCACACAACAAATCTTGAATAATGGGATTGATTGTCTTTAGTTACAATTTCAATCATATATATTCCGTTGCTCAAATCGGATACATCCAGCATTGCTTCGCTGTCTTTCAATGTATATTGGAGGTTTAATTTTAAGCCTAAAGCAGATATTACTTTGACCTCAGAGATATTTATATTTTCAATTCCCCTGACAATCAGGAATCTGTCGGATGGATTCGGATAAATAATTAAACTCTGCTTATTTATATCAGCACTTGCAGAGGAAGGCTCGGCATTGATTTTTATATCGTCAATATACCAGCCGTCATCTTCTCTGAATGGGTTAGACTTCAGCCTGAACCTGAAGATTGCAGTGTCAGCATCATCTTTTGAAAAATCATATTTCTCATATCTCCAGTCCTGGATGTTGAGGACATTATCATCCCAGGGCTGGTAATCGGTTTGATTGTACGTTTTGAAAGTTGACCAATTAGTTCCTCCATCAAAGGAAACTTCAAAGAATGCAGTATCGCTTTTATGTATAATGGCGGCATGCCAGAACTCAATGATTAGATTCCCGAGGCTGTCTGATGATGTGGGATATAAGTCGAGAATATAATTTTGCTTTGATTTATAATTTCCAACAGGCGATTCAGTAAATGAATTTGGTGAGCTATAATAGAATGAGGAATTGACTCCCCATCCTCCGATGTTTCTATATCTACCTATAACTTCATCAAATGTTTCTGTTAATTTATTTTCTATTACACCTGTATAGACATCCATCTCATTGCTTGGCTGGCTCTCATTTGGTGGATTGCTTGAATCGAGTGCCTTTATAAAATAATTATAATAACCTTTTTCAGTTGGTGTATCAGCAATTTGAACAGTCTTACCAGTATCAGTAGAGTTAAATTCAATTTCTTTAATAAAAACACTATCCCTGTACAATGCAACTTTTGAGAAATTCACAAGAGGAACGACATTGTCTTCCCTGAATGATGGAAGCTTTACATTCAGAGTAACTTCATTTGTCCCACTGCCATTTATTGAAATAATTTCAGGTGGGGAGGGAAGCCTCGAGCCTCCGGCGAATGCACCTGCACTGCGGCTGAGACTTGTATCATTTTCAGAAACAATTAAAATGGAATAATCATATTTTTGGTATGGTGTAAGATTATTATCCTGATAGTTTAATTCCGAAGAAGGTACATCAGTCAGATATTGCCCGTTTCTGAATAAAGCAAAATGATAATCCTGCTGATTCATCGGCTGACCGAAAGCACGTTTAGCTGAGTACTGCCACGACAGTGAAAGTTCCTGTGGTGTTTCAGGTATGATGCTTACTTTGAAACTGTCAACAGGTGTGGGCATCTGTGTATTGATTAATGCAGTGTAAACATCGCTGTCGTAAATATTCGATTCTGAGGCTCTCATATCTATCCATGAAGGATATATCTTACCATCGTAAAAAGCTATTCCGCTATAATCACCTGCAAATGAATTTCCCTGGAAGGGATTATTACGGAGGTCTCCGGCAAAGTCTGAAGCACGCCGGTCAATCCAGGTATCACCTCCATCGCTTGAATAGCTAACGTAACATTCGACGTTAATATTTGCAGGGTCGTTCCGGCTGTCGAGATACATGACTGCAAGGCCGCCGTTCTTAGGGTCGAGAGCCAGCCAATGCCAGAATTGGTCGTTTGTTGTGTCTGAGTGAACGAAAAATGAATTTGACCACGTATCGCCACCGTCTGTTGATTTTGAAAAATAAACATTGGGAGGATTGTCGGCAGACCAGCTAAGATATATTGTTCCTTTGCGAGTACCGCTTGTCGTGTCACAGGTAATCGAAGGATAAGCTTCAGCCCTGACTTTTTCCTTCACTGTATGCTTGTAATTAGGAATTGAATCAACTGTAGAAATATTATTTGTTTTGCCGAATATATTATAATATTTTATAATTCTCGGTTCGGTGAAAGTAACTCCACCATCTGTTGATTTCGCAAATCCGACACCATGAACGATGCCGTGGTTCCACACAACATATACTTCGCCGTTTGGTCCTGTAACTGCAATAGGAAAGCTTTGTCCGAATGTAGTATCTTCGGAACTGCCCGTTACCCTATGGCTGATGTTCACAGGAACAGACCATGTGCTTCCCTTGTCAGTTGATTTTGATATTACAATCTGCGTAGAAGAATCTCTCAGAACAACTCTTTTCCAAGGTATATACAGATGTTTGTTATATGGCGATGAAGGAGAATTGTCAACGGAGATATAATATTTATCTTCAAAATTTGAATCGAGTGTTTGGATTCCCCTGTGAATAATAACAGGAATGTGGGCATTCCATGTGTTCCCTTCGTCTGTTGTTCCTGCGATGAATACTCCATTTTCACCTATCAACAAACCGCTGGAGTCAAGTTTGCCGAAACCTCCATAAACGAGATAGCCTGTGCCGTCAGGGTCGAAGGCAACGGATGGGTCATTAGTAGATTGCCAGCCCGGGTATGGCTTGCCGAGGTTTTTATCAACCCAGCTTTGTCCTCCGTTGGATGAGACATAAACCCATGTTGAAGAAGAATCGCGGTAATCAACTGCAGAGGAAATCAGGTTTAATGAATTTTTCGGATTGACTGCAATCGAAGATTCATTCTGCATTTTGTAAGGGTAAGGGCCGGTCTCAGGTTCGGTTATATTGACATTTAGGAAAATCGGCAATGATGATTTTCCAGCTAATGGTATTGCAATGTCCTGCTTTTTTGAAGGCAATGGAGTAGGATGTGCCTGTTCCATCAACCTCCCGAAAGAGTTTGATGCCTTTACTCTGTCCGATTGAATATTTTTATCCGATGCAGTAACTATATTAAGATAAAAACATGATGCTATAACAAGAAAAGTAAATATTGCTTTCACGACAGTACCTGTGAAAATAATCTTTAAAAATAATAAAATGTTTAAACAATCAAAATATAATTTTTTTTTTATATTTACATGGATTATTTATTACGGTTTTTATTTTATTTTACAGAAAAATTCTTTTTATTTTATTTAGCCGATTTAATTATTAATTTAGCATAGGAATTATTAAATCCGATTTAATTATATGATTTTGATAGAGAACATATTGCTTGAAGAAGAAATCACCGAAGCTTCATTCTCCTGCGACCTGAACAAGTGCAAGGGGGCATGTTGTACATTCCCCGGTAAGTATGGAGCGACATTGAAGGATGAAGAAATAAATTTGATTTATGATAATCTCGACAATGCAAAAATATTTCTGTCAAAGAAATCAATTGATTATATCGAGAAACACGGATTTTACGAAGGGAGTAAAGAAAGTTATTCAACAATGTGTATAGATAAAAAAGACTGCGTTTTTGTTTATTATGAAAATAAAGTAGCAAAGTGTGCAATAGAGAAGGCTTATTTTGAGGGTCAGAGCAGTTTCAGAAAGCCTATATCCTGCCATCTATTTCCGATTAGGGTATCCACTTCAGGCAGGAAATACCTATACTATCAAACTATACCGGAATGTAAGCCTGCCCTGAAAAAAGGCAAGAGCGAAAATGTTCAGCTTGTCAATTTCAGCAAAGATGCACTCATCAGGGCTTATGGCGAAGTATGGTACAACCGTGTATCGGAGTTTACAAATGAGAACGGCAAACACAAGAGATTATCATTCATGTATGGGGCTGTGAATGAAACTGTCGCTTGATTTACGGACATCTTTAACACAGACACTGACTCCACAACAGATTCAGTATCTAAAGCTGCTGCAACTTCCTTTAGTACAGCTTGAGCAGGCTGTCAGACAGGAAATCGAGCAGAACCCAATGCTCGATGAATCAACCCCCGATGAAGGTGTAAATCCGACAGCCGCAGATGAATACGAACCCGGAGATTATGCTGAATTTTCATCCAAGGAGATACCAAAAGGTGAGATAGACACCTTTGAAGAAAGCCAGGTTGAAACACCATCTTCAAAAGTGGATGACCAAGGGGACCCTTTTGAATTTTACAGGCTTCTCTGGCAGGATGACACAATTAATATGAAGCGGAGCAGGACCCATCATGATACCGAAGATGAAGACCCCGAGTACTTCCAGGTAAGGGATACTTTATCTTTAGCCGATGAGCTTATTCAACAAATCAGACTTCTATCCTTAAATAAAGAAGAATATATTTTAGGCGAACAAATCATCGGCAATGTTGATAACGATGGTTATTTGCGGCGGGATTTAATCGAAATTGTTGACGAAACAAATGATATTATCAATAATCTGAATTTACAGGTTCAAATCAAGCATGTAGAGGAAAGCCGCAAGGTCAATTCTCCTGTAACGGATAATCCGTCACGTGAATATGCTGTGTCTTCCGAAGCTTACGTACTTGCAAAAAATATTAGTATATCAGAGATTGATGAAAACGGTGAAATTGTTGAATATGCCGAGGAAGAAGACACAGAAGCACCTGAATTAATTAGGAATGTTACTATCGAACAGGCTGAAAAAATTCTTCTTCAGATTCAGAAGCTTGACCCTCCCGGTTTTGGTTCCCGTTCGGTTCAGGAGTGCCTGATTGCACAGGCAAAGGCAATACCAAAACCAAATGCCGCTCAAAAACTCGCTTTGGAAATTCTGGAGAATGCTTATGAATCATTCACTATGAAGCATTACCAGGCAATGCTCAAGCAGTTTCAGGTTACCGAGGATTACCTGCGCGAAGCTATTGAATTTATACGCAAGCTCAATCCCAAACCTGGTGGACTTGACACACAAAGTACGATGAACACAATTATTCCCGACTTTACTATTGAAAGGGATGAAGAAACGGATGAACTTCTCATTAACGTTAATGACAGCAGGATTCCTATTTTGAAGCTAAACAAAGCTTATGAACTTCTAAAGAAGGATGCTCACTATAAAGCATTCAACAAAGAGACTAAGGAATGGATACGAAATAAATTCGAAGATGCTAAGTTCCTTATTCAGGCAATCCGCCAAAGAAAAAGCACTATGGTTAAAGTTATGACTGCGATTGCAGGTTTGCAGAGAGATTTTTTTGAGCATGGCCCCTCGAGCCTGAAACCTCTCATATACAAAAACGTAGCCGACGACACAGGACTCGACATCTCTACTGTATGCAGAATAGTCAACGGGAAATATGTGCAGACCGAATACGGCACTTATGAATTAAAATTCTTCTTCAGCGAATCCCTGCCGAGCGAGGATGGCGAAGATGTTTCCACACGCGTAATCAAACAGGTTCTCAAAGATATAATTGATGCCGAGCCAAAAGACAAGCCATTCAGCGACGATAAGATTGGTAAGGAACTCAAGAAAAAAGGGTATAACGTAGCCCGGCGCACTGTCGCAAAATATAGAGAACAACTAAAAATACCCGTTGCCCGCCTAAGGAAAGAATTGTAGTAATACAACTGAACTTCATAAGTACTAATTTGTTTTTTTCTACCAAAAATTTTATTAATTTTTAATTATGGATAAGAGCATTGATAAAATATTAAAAGAATTTGTTGAAAAAGCAAATGAATTTATTGCTTCGGATGAAATTATCCTGTATGGCTCTTATGCAAGAGGAACCGAGCATGAAAATTCTGATATTGATGTTGCTGTGATTGTAAATGAATTCAACGGCGACTACCTCAATGATTCCGCTATGCTTTTTAATATAGTATCAAAAATAGATTATCGTATCGAGCCAGTACTACTGGTTAGAACACATGATAAACCCGGTTTTATTGACCATATCGAGAGCTATGGCACAAAATTATATTCAAGGAATTAGATTTATATTATGAAAATAATCTAATTTTATAATCATGAAAAAAGAAATGTTCAATAAATTTAATAAAAGTATTAGCAAAGGTGGAAAAATTTATAGTAAAGAAATAAAACCTTCAAGAATTTCAAATTTTAAGAAGAAAAAAATCAAGTAAAATATTTGTTTCAGTATGAATTATTTGTTAAATACCTTTTTACAATACTTTCAAGCTTGAATATACAATCATCCATCGTTCTGACAAATTCCTTACAGCCTTCTTCGCTCATTCTGTGTTTTACTCTGTCACGGGAAACGCTTTTAACAGCCTGCATAATTCTTATAACCTCTTCAATACTTGCTTCGCTGAATTCCCTCTCGAAATCCGCTACCGTCATCTCTCTGATATCTGCCATCATACCTTTTAGAAATAAATTTGCAAAATTCCTATTATAAGATAAGAAACAAAAGAATAAATGTCAATTCTTTTTTAGTGAATAGCGAATGGTGAATAGTTGTGGATAAAAAATTTCATTTTTATTTCTATTTAGAAATAGTTTATCATTCTGAGTCCATGAGTATCGGCGAAGCGATAGTAAAACAAAAATAGGACAAGTTAGGATAGGACTTTATATCTTATTTGAATAGCCACTATCTTTAGATAGTGGAGGTTGGCCTGATGAATTCGACTTTAGTCACTTATTTTTATTAGGTGATAAATCACTATATGTGGTGGATATTTATACCCACTATTTAAAAATAGTGGCTATTCATCTTATATAAAATGAAAGATGTGATTAACAGCGTAGCAAAGAAACTAGTAGGGACATGCCTGAGACCTGTCTGTACAACGTACGATGAATAATGAATTGTTATAGTTGTGGAAAAATTCTCACTTTTGTCTGCTTTTTATAATCAATCCGTATAGAGTCCAGACTATAATTCCTACCACTCCGGCAATTCCTCCCATTATAAAATTTGTCTGTGGCATAATCAGTTTCCATACTCCATAACCCTGGCTGTTGATTAAACCGTGTGCCCATCCGGCAAGCAATGTGCTTTCGTTCTTCAGCACAATATCATTCATAATGAATCCTATTGATGTTGTGAATATGCACATCATAGCAATTCCCAGTAAAGGAGTATCGGGATAATTGAATCCTACTATAACCAAAGGCAGATGCCATAAGCCCCAAATTACTCCAAGAATGAGGTATGCTTTCGTTTTTCCCAATGACATCAATCGCGGCATTAGGAATCCCCTCCATCCAATCTCTTCGCCGAGTGCAAAAAAAGTGTTCATCCATGGAGAAATGAATAAAGAAACAAAAAAGAGTATTAATGTCATATAGATTGGCGGAAAAGGCATGTCTAAATCCTGTCCATAAGAACTTAAAAGTTTCATGAAATCTTTCATCTCAAGGTCAAGTTTTACAAATCCCAACTGCCAGCTTATTAAGTAAATTATAGCTACAAGTAATGGAATTTCGAGCCACAGAATAATATACGGTTTAATTTTGCCAAGTTTTAATCTCAGTACCGACATTGGTTCCTTGCTTATAAACTTCACTGTAAGAAAAGCACCCAAGGCAGGCACCCACATCACGACGGCAACAATGTACTGCCCGAAAACCTGGGGTATTCCTTTTATTCTGAAACCGGCAAGTATTAATCCAAACTCGATTGCATAAGTAACAACAAAAGTAAAACCGAGAAAGAATAGTACAGGTTTTGTTTTCAGTGGATTCATTTTTCTTTAATGTATAATTAAAAATGTAAAATTAAAAATGTAAAATTAAGGAAAATGAAATAGGATAGAAAATAATCCAATTCAAAAATCAACATTTGTAAACCCAATACCAATTTTAAAGGCAGAATTGTGGTTATACAGAGACAAAATCAGACGTTTTTGGACAAATCATACGTTTTTGACGGTGTTTTTAAGTGTCCGATTTGTCCATTTTTGGAATTAAAAACTCCCTGAATCCCCCTTTAGTAAAGTGGGAAAATGGAAAATGTCCTGTTTTGTCCTATTTTGTCCTGTTTTTTTTTATTTTTAAATTCTCATTTAGGAATAGGTTTGATTTGTAAGGAGTTAGAATATTACGAATATGGAATATTTGTCTCAAAGTGTCCTGTTTTGTCTCATTTTGTCCTATTGGTGTCCTATAGGTAGTGACTTTTTATGCCATTAAGTGACTAAAGTCTAGAGGTACTTGTAATCCATTTCCACTATCTAAAGATAGTGGCTATTCATCCCGGTAACGGCTGATACAGCCCGACATTGTTTAGCAAAGAACAAGCGGTGCAAAAATAAGGTTGTGGGTATGATATGTCAAGAAAACGGTTTTAAAAGGATTTTAAAATGGTTTGGAAAATATAGTCTGTTAGGCTTAAGGCTGATAGGCTGAGGGCTGAATGGGTGGGGGGGCTGGGGAATGGGGATTGGTGGAAAGGATTTCACGCAAATTGTCTGAACAGGATTTACTTGATTAAAGGATGGACAAGATTTTTTGTTTCACGCAGAGCCGCAGGGACGCAAATAGTCTGAACTGTGATTTGTGTGATTTATGTGATTTTGATTAACCCCACACTTTAGTGCTTATCATTACCCACAAGTCTAGGGGTAATGAGAAAAGGATTTTATATTCTCCGACAAATTACTAAAATGTGAACGAGCCGCAACCCAGCCT
>MHAY01000051.1 GCA_001804705.1 Ignavibacteria bacterium RIFOXYC2_FULL_35_21 | reverse complement strand
AACGGACACCCTTGTCTTTAGCTAACGATTCCCACTATCAAGGCTCGTTCGGGACTTTCACCCTGTAGTTATAGTTCATGCCAGGCACACAAAAAACTGCGTCAAGCAAAAAGCCTGACGCAGCATATTAAAGTTCTTTATTAATAAAATTATCTTACCAAAACAATCTTCTTCGTTATGGTTTGATTATTTGCTTTTAGCGTTAAGTAATACACACCGCTTGACAATTGACTGCCGTCAATATTAAATGCGTGCTTCCCGTAATTCAGGTTAGAGTTGGCTAAGGTCATGACTTCATTGCCAAGTGCATTATATAATTTCAAACTGACAAATCCTGAGTATGGAAGATAGAAATCAACCTTTGCCGAATTTGTAAACGGATTAGGATAAGCTCCAAATGAGAATGAATCATAAGTGCCATCGAGTACTCCAACAGTGGTGTTAGTCGTAAATGCCGCATAAGTTCCCATGGAATTTACCTGTGCTGAGACTAATCCTTCAGAAGTATCAACGGTACTGCCGATTTTATTCCATTTCAGGCTATTTTCATCCCATTTGAAAATGCCCAGGGATAATTCATCTTCGGTTGTCAGTTCTGTTTTCGAATACCTGATATTCAGTATATTCGTAGTTTCCTGGGAAATTTGACCGGGAGCCGACGAGAATGAAACAACGGAACCGCCCTGCTTCGCATTGGCTGATATACCGTTTTTCAGAGGGAAGAAATTGCTGGATAATACAGAAATTCTTTCAATCTCCGTGTTTTTTGTGTCGAGTAATAATTCAGCGGCACCGCCAGGAGCAAATAAGGAAGTTCCCATATCTGATAACTTGTAATCGAACAATATAGAAAATGGTGCATTAACAGAATCAGTTGTATTAAATATTATTGAACCCTCATCAGGAACAGCTTCAGTAAATTCGAGACTGTAAACCGAATTATTTCCTTTGTATGTGAAGGTATAATTTTTTACCGTACTGTCGGATAATGCAATGTCAACTGTCGGAGTTGAATTGAACATTTTGTTAGTAAAAATGTCCAAATTTATTTTACCGCTGACATCATATTTCATCGAGTTAATCAGCCTGTGTTCGCCTTTGACAGGGAATAGCTGAATAACAAGTTCCTCCTGAGTCTGGTCATCATTATCCTTAACACCTGTAACAGCATTAACGTTAACAAAATTAAAATAAAACCAGGGTAAAGTTCCAAATATCCCTAAGTCAATTTCCCTTCTCGCATAAAAATATACCCTGTCATTAACCCTTGCACCAAGAACAATCATCTTTCCATTGTCAGCCGACTGTCCCTGGTTGGCTTTTTTAAAATATAAATCCCAAAATAAGGGAACATAATGGTAAACATCAGCTTTCGCCATTGGATTAGAATTTTCATCAATCAAGGTGAATTTGAAATCGCCTGCATCGTAATCCTGGTCGTGTACGTTTACAGTGGTGATGGGTTCAACACTGCACTGGGTTTGATTTGTCAAGAAATCCATAGGGCCGCGAAGGAAATTCAATCCGCCGGATAAAGTCCTGTCTCTCGGGAATAGAACTGGCACCCAAATATCATCTCCGCCTTCGGAATAATCGGGGTAATACTTCTGATACTTGTTTCTGAACTGTGTCCAGCAATCGCTTCCGTTCCTTGCCCATTGTAAGGTATAGCGGTAATCAGGATTAGAGTACCTGTCGGGATCTGACATCTCAGATGACCAGTCGGGAGCAATCTGATATTGAAACTGCATGAATCCGAGATTGTATCCGGCAGGTAACAGCTTCTGCTTATTTGTATCAACCCAGACATATTCATCATAGAAGCCAAGCATGTAATGTCCAAGCTCATGAGCCATTGTTGAACTCATAAATAATTGAGCACTACGGTCACCCCATGTATACCAGTCGTATCTTACATTGTAATTTCTCGTGTCATCAGAATTACCCCACCATCTGCGTGGCATCCTGACTTGTGCTGATACCCTGTCATGTAAGTTTATACCACCGACATGAGCATTTGGCCAAACAAGATTATTTGCAAATATTCTTATATCTGCCTGGTTCCATTTTGCATAATTATCGTAAACAGAAACTCCTTCGAGGTATAATTGCCCGTCTGTAACATCATATAAGAAGCCTGACATGTACCTGCACCATGATGCTACTGAATCGAGGAAATCACGCTTTGCTTCCCAGTCTAATGCAACAACCAAAAAGTAATGAATGCTCGTGTGGTCCATTATGATTGTCTGCGAATTTGAGTCAGTCAGTGCATAGTAGCGGGGATTTCCCAATCCGTCGAATTTCATATTGTTCAGATAAAGGTCATACATCTTATTTCCGAAATCTTCGTGTCCGGTTTTCACTGCATATTCGGTTTTAACAAGCTTTTCGAGCTTTATCTGGTCATTTGCCTGCAATCCGTAAGCTGAAAAATTAAGATAAAATCCGCCCTGATTATTAGTTGTAACATTTCCCAGGTATGCCTGGTTGTTATCGCAGGATGCCTTATACATAGCAAGCGTTTTGCCTCTCATGTCGCTTAGTGCTGCATCTTTAACACGGATATATTTGCTGAAAATGAAACTGATAATTATGTCAACCGGAACATCACTATAAATAATTTTTCTTTTATGTATCTTCCATATAGCATCATTTTCATCTATATTAGCATCAATAATCGGTTCATCGAAATCCAGGAGAGGATTTTCAGGAAGCCATTCCCTGTCCTTAGGATTGTATATCCTAAGATTTAAATCATCAAAGGATAAAAGATAACCGATGGTTGAAAATTTGATTTTCCTGACATTATTCTGCGGGCTTTCGGTAAATAAATACCAAACGTTCTTTGAATAATCGAACTGATAAATTGATTTGCCTACACCTGTGAACATTTCACCGTTAGGATCCATTGTAAAAAATCCCGGAAGCGGATATTCTATTATATTATTAATAACTTCAAGGAATGACATCTGCCCGTTTGGATCTGTCAGGTATATTTTCGGATTTTTATTGTGCATGCAAGATACAAATAATTGCCGGTTTTTGTCGAATCCTAATGCTTTGACATTCATCAAGCCATACTGAATATTCAGCTTATTCCAGAACCATCCGTCTTTATTTTCAGAATAATACCATATTGATGAAGGTGTACCTATGGCAAGATTTCCTGTCAGGCTGAGTGCCCCACAATTAATAAATCCGTCATCTTTCGGATAGCTTGATAATTCCTCCCAGCTTGCACCTTTGTCAGTAGTTACATAGATAGAGTTTCTACCGATTACATAAGTCGGCTGGTTTAAACCAATCAGAATCCCGGTTAATGAATCCGATGACATTGACTGATTAGAATAATTTGTCCATGTATTGCCTTCATCATTGGAATAGAAAACACCCTGTCCACTTGTGCCAAGAAAGAGATCTATACCTGATGACGAAAACGATGTAATATCCGAATTTAAATTTTGCGGCAGTTTCAGATTTGCCCAGGCACTATCCTGAGAATATGCTGTATATGATAATATAGCAAAAAATATGAGAAAGAGTAATTTTTTAAACATTGAATCCTCCTTGGGATATGTAAAGAAAAAAGTTTGTTTCAGTAATTAAATGTATCTAAAATATAATTTTACTAACCCTAATACTGATTATCGAATGAGATGGGAAATTATTTTTATTAGAATTGGAAATATTTTATGTTTTTTAGAAGGGTATCAAATATTTTTCATTTTAAGTGGTTACGTGAAAAAAGTAACAATCGGTATTTGGTTTTTATTTGTATTTTTTCTTAATGTAATTTTTGTAGTCCTTATTATAATCGTACTCTGGTTCTAACTTAATCACACCACTGATGCTTTTCACAAAAGAGAGAACAATTACATCTTGATTTTTTTTTCTCTTAATATTTTCTTTGTCTTACCAATCATTTGTTATGATAAATTCTTATATATATAGAATTGATAATTTTAATCTGATGACGAAGGAAAATTACATGATTTTTTTATATATATAAAGTTCTATTATTCTATATGTAACATTTTTCCATATTCTATAATATTATCAATTTGTAATACATAAAAATAAAAACCAAATGATAGTAAATAACCATTTACTGAAATTTCTAAATTCCCAGGATTTTGTAATTCATTAGCAAAAACATTAACTAAGTTCCCAAGAGCATCAAATAATTTTAGCTTAACAAACTTGCTTTTATTTAGTGAATATTTAATTGTTGTATTTGTCCAAAAAGGATTTGGACTGCAAGTACTTATTATATCATTGTGTGTCCCTGCTTGTAATTAGACCATAAATTTCTACCTAACCATCACAAATTTTTCCGTCAGTATATTATTCTTGTTCTTAATACTGCAAAAATACAATTAATTTTTTTTTACATTTCCTGACTTTAGTTACGATTAACGTACTAATGTCATCTTACCAGTTCTAAACTCATCACCGGCAACTAATCTGTAAATGTATGTACCTGATGAGACTTTAAATCCATTGTTATCCGTACCGTTCCATTCAACTTCATTACTGCCTTCAAGCTGCCTATTAGCTAACGTCTTAATTAAATTGCCATAAATGTCGAGTACTTCGAAAGTAACATTTGTTTTACTCGGCAAATTGAATGCAATCTTAGTTGAATTGTTAAATGGATTAGGTGTGTTTGGCTCAAGTACCAATTCTCCATTACTGTTAATTGTCAAAGTAACGATGTCTGAATAGTTTTCGCAAGACTGTGTACCGTCGAGGTCAACCTGACGCAGTCGGTAATGATATGTTCGACCATATTCAACATTGTTATCTGAATAATTGTAATTGGTAGCTGAATTAGTTGTTCCCTGACCTTTTACAAATCCGATTGTATTCCACTTGTAACTGTCATTATCAGCATCAGCTGCTTTTTCTACATGGAATCCATAATTGTTTATTTCTGATGCAGTTTCCCACCATAAGTCAACTCTGTTGCCGCGAACCTGTCCATTGAATGAAGTTAATTCAACAGGTATCCAATCTGGACATGGTTCATACTGAAGCACTGTACCATAAGTTCTGTAACCGAAATATGGTGCAATCATCGGTATCCATGTACCTCTTGTGTAGGTAGGTGTAGTTGTTGCATCGGGTACCCTGCCTCTGTATTCAAGGTGGCCGTAAGCCGGGTTACCCGTAGAATTCATAAATGGGAACCAGGTGTTACTACCCTTAGTATTTTCATAAGCAAAAACATTAAGGTTAATTAAATCACCCGTTCCGGTAGCTGTTCTCAGGTTCTTATCCAAAATTAAGAAAATAGAACCGCTTCCATTCTGGAACTGTCCGTCTCCCGGGGGATTAGAGGTATAAGTGTCTAATGTTCTCATACCGACTCTTGATTTAGAAGCACCCAACTGGAGGCCTGTTTCGCCCTCCTGGGATATTGTCATCCAGTAACTACCGGTCTGTAAGAATTTAGGTTGAGGCAACAAATACGTAACGTATTCATCCCAAAATGGTTTTTTCCTGATATCATCCATACCTCTATTCTTAGCAACTTCAGTTCCTTCAACCATCTTAGAAGGCAGTTGAACGCCATCATAAATTGACAACCGGACGATTTCACTCCATGAACAACCAATAGGGGTGAAGAATGCCTTATAACCGAAAATAGTATCTGGCTGGAACAATTCAAATTTCATTGCAATTTGTCCCGAACCGCTACCTGATTCTCTACCGGCTTCCCATTCTCTCTTGTAGTTTGGCAGGTCATTCGAAGTAGTCACCCAAACACCGCCACCCATAGAAAATCCGTATAAGTTCAATCCCCTTCCATTAATGTTTCCAAAATTTGGTTCGGGAACATCATTCGTTCTGTTGTCTGCCGGGTCATATTGATAGCAATCCCCGTAGTTCACAGTAAAGTCGTAATAGGTTGTATCATTTAATGGCTCACTATCACCACCGTCATAAGGAATAAATGTATTAGCAAATATCCTGTAAACTCCCGGAGGCGATTTCCTTGCATTCCAGTCCGGGAACTTAACTTCAGCTTGTTCACCTGCATTAAGGAATGGATAGCTGACTGCCCGGCAATAGACTGCACTGTCATCGATTTGCGAATCGCTGATTTTCCTGAATATTCTGACTTTTACCCAATAAGTAGGTGCATTTGCACTGGAATTATTGCTTACTTTTACCCTAATAGGTAAAGCAATTGCCTGTGATGCTGGTGTTACAGTATAAGGCCAGATAACACGAACGGAATTACATTCTATATCAATACATTCGCAAGCAACCAGAATCCTTATATTATCAACAAAGAACGGGTCAGAATCATCAGGAATACCGGGAACTGCGCCAAGTATTTGATTATCGTCAGCCCACAATTTTATTCTGAATCTGAAATTATAAGCACCATCTTTCGGTGCATCAATGAATCTATCAGGTATTGTCATATTGAATTTCTGGTATTCATAATCCATACCGTCATCATAAACATTATCTCTTAAACCGAGTTTTTCTCTTGTACCTGTATTGAAAGCCATCGGATAAGCATGGTTATAGTTATACTCATCATAACCCACAACATAGCCGCCGCCACCATAAAGCCTTAAAGCACAGGCATGGCCATCAGGCCAGGTAACGCTTCCCACACCTTCTTGTGGTAATTCATTCCAAGTTATATCGCTTCCGTGAAGCCAGCAAATACCTTTAACTCTATCGGGGCTTGATTTTGCATATTGTACCAAAATTTCATCTGCGGTTGCAGAACCAATTCCGACAACTGCCGCCCAGTTACCGCCAACAATAACTCTTTGCTCACATCCGACTAATTCTTGGTCACAGAAGCCTCTTTCCCAATCGTCACGTTTCAAGGACCTTTGAATTGATATCGATAATACTGCACCATACTTGCCGGTCATGTCTATCGGGTATGAACGAATTTGGTCACCATCATCTCTGACTTGTGGTGGAGCCGGATCTCTATTCATAAGAATAGTAGGTGACTGCATATAATAATTAGAATATAAAGTCGAATCTCCTGACAATCTGGCATTATCAGCTATGAACAAACCTCTTGGTGGGAGAGGGTGATGCGATACTTCATCGCCATTAACGACGTCTGCATTAAATGATACCCATTTCAAAACAGACGGGATTGGCGAAGAACTACCATTTATATCCTGAACTACGTGATATTCAGTAGCATCATCTTTAAATGAAACATCGTTTGGTATTCTTCTCATAACAAAGAATCTCGTGCTTGTTGTGTCATCAAAGGGCCATTCGTCATTGAAACGAGGGAAGTAGGGATCATTATTGTATGTTTCGCCGATGACTCTCGCATGCATACGGCCAATATGATTTTCAAATGACGGATTTGGTATAAACGGCGGGAAGAAAACTTCCACATAGCCATAAGGAGGAATACCATTTAAATTGCTTGGTCCCGGATAAGGATTTAATGTAGTAGCTAATGTATTGAAATTAGTTACATGAACATATCTTACTTTTACATTCGGGACGCCCATACATAAATTATTTGTATCGGGGTCAGGCAAAGACAAGCAATTATGATTAACAGGAACCGAACGGTTATAAATTGTTCTTAAGGTTGCCTGATTGTTAATCATAAACCTTGCTCTGAATTCCACATCCTGTTCCTGGTAATTAATACCATTAGGACCTTGTATATCATTTGTCAAATTCTGAAGTAAAGCAACAGGCTGTAAAGCACCTAATTGCCTGTGTCCTGCAAGTAGCTCTTTATCGAGAACTTCATTAGCTGCTTTTTGTACCTGGAATAAATCGGTATAGGCAGGGTCAGTTTCAGGCAATTCCTGTCTTAACATGTATTTTATACCAATAACCCTCAATACATTCTTCCATTGCTTAAATCTTACGGCAACAGATGTCTCGGGGAAACCAAGGTCTTCCTGTGTGTTGCGGTATTTATCGAAATAATAAGTTGTTTGTTCATATTCATTTGTCCATGGGTAATATGGATTACCAGTACATAATGCAGGAACAGGTGCTGTTGGATATTTCGAATTGAAATTCGAATGTCTTGCAAAACCTCTTACACCGCAGGTTGTGTTCCATCTGAATAAGAAGTCTGAACGCCATGCAATGTAAAGTCCTGAACTTAAAATTCCTTCAAATTTTTCGTAAGTAATGGTAATAGTACTATCCTTACGAGTCAAACAGATTTGTGCATTTGCACCAAGATAGGCATCTGCACCATCATTTGGTCTGTGATTAGGAGTGACAGTATAAGTACCGGATGGTGTAACTACACCACCTTTAAGAACTGCATTAACGAAATAAATAATCAAACTATCGCCTGATATTGATTTCTTGTAATAAACCTTACCCCAGTCTTCTGCTTTCTTAGATACGGGATTATATTGGGATAAGTGCAAATCTCCGAAGAAAGGTGCAATTACAGGCAATTTTGTATTTAATAAGTGCAGTGAACCGCCTCTTTGCAAAATTGTACCATTTGCAACAGGACTTGGACCAGTGTGAGAATTGCCCCATTCATAAACAGCGATATTATATCCGAAATCATCATCATTTGTGTCAAGTGTTCCATCTTCTCCATCGCATATTGTAATACTGCGTGAAGTTACTCTGTCGGGATAACCCGCAGGAGTTGCACCGCCGGGACCAACGAACCAGTCCATGCTCATATTGTCATAGCAATGCTGTCCACCGGATGGAGGAGTTCTTACACCAAATGAATTATAAAAATACCTTCTGTTAGTTAAAGCAACAATACCGTTTGATGAAACATAGAAACTATCAAAACGGACACCGTTGAAATAGAAATCAAAACCGATTGGCATAGGACCAGCAAATGCATCATCTGTTGAATCTACATCATTAGGATTACCGCTTATATAATCGAACCAAGAACCGGAAATAGGCGAGCCGTTTTTGGTTTTCCAGCTTCTGAAAAAAGCATAACCGTTTTCATGGGGCCAGTAACCTGCCGGCTGCTGATGCGGTCCGGAAAGAATTCTTCGCCAAAGGTTACCTTGATAGTTAGTATCAACAATATTCGAAATCGGCCTCCAGAAATTCGAAATGCTTTCACGGTTATCTACAAAATAATATCCTGTCGACACGGCAGGATTAGTCTTTTGATAAGGATCTGCAGTAGGATTAAAGGGATAAGGATAGCTTGTTTGCCAGGGACCAAAAATAGGGTCTTCAAACAACGTACTTTTCTTTTGAATCTCATCCCCTCCTGCTGGTTTGTTATCACTTGAATACGCGGAATAAGTCAGAAATGCACCGTAAATGAAAACAAAAATAATCAGTATCAAGAATTTCTTCATAAGTTCACCTCACAAGATTAATCCAAAAAAAATTAATAAGATTGTGAACCATTTGTTAAAACGGGATTTCTTAAATCAATACTTCGGACATTTTTTCAATCCTATTAAATAAAAAGTCCCCCCATTCGATTTAAAACTTAGAAAAATATTTTTTTGAAATTCACCTGGG
>MHAY01000050.1 GCA_001804705.1 Ignavibacteria bacterium RIFOXYC2_FULL_35_21 | reverse complement strand
GGCACGTACGGTGGTGTGAGAGGACGGTAAGGGAAATAATCCCTTACCTCCTACTCGATTATTTTTAAAATATAATTTTTTAATATTAATAATTGATTGGATAATTCTCAATATTCACCGAACTGAAGTTTGGTTCTATTTTTATTAAAAAAAGACAGGATTAGTCAATTGTTATTACTCTTTCGTTTTCATTATTTTTTTTGAAATTGATATTAACGGAGTATGAATCGGGAGGAAGGATGCCAAATGCTTTGTCAGCCCATTCAACCAGTTTAATCGAATCGTTTGAAAATATTATTTCATCGAAACCGATTTCTTTAAGTTCATTGGATTTTTTTATTCTGTATAAATCTATATGGAGTATTGGAATTTCATTATCATCCAACAGGCCTGCATATTGGTTCATTATTGTGAATGTCGGGCTGTTAACAAGCTCATCAACTTTGAAATAACTGCAGATTCCCTTAATAAATTCGGTTTTTCCTGCTCCTAAGTCGCCAAATAAAGCCACAACATCACCGGGTTTTAATTCAGTGGCAAATCGAAAACCCAAATCAAATGTTTCCGGCTGACTCTTTGTTGTAAATTTTCCAAGTTTCATGCCCAAATTTAAAAACTTTTGGTATGATTTCTATAAAAAATTATTTGGTTCTTAATGTTATCACAGGTATAATCATTTCCTCCATTGAAATACCCCCATGCTGGAAACTGTCTTTGTACCTTTGTAAATAGTGGTGATAATCCGTTGGATAAACAAAATAATAATCTTCTTTAGCTATTATATTATTAACAGTTATACCTGAAATAGGTAATTTATAATTAATCGGATTTCTGATTTGCATAGCATGTCGCTGTTCTGCCTTAACATTCTTGCCAAATTTATATCTCAGGCAGGTAGATGTGTCCTTGTCACCAAGAACCTTGACGCCGCGCATACAACGGATTGAGCCATGGTCTGTCGTTATTATTATATTAATATCTAATCCTGCCAATAATTTTAACATGCCAAAAAAGCTTGAATGCTGGAACCAGGATTTGGTTAATGACCTATAAGCTGCTTCATCCGGTGCTATTTCTTTAAGTATTGCAAAGTCGGACCTCGAATGAGCAATCATGTCGACTGAGTTTATGACTATTGCCGTCAGATGGCTTTGGGCATAAGTGAGAACGTTGCTCTCGATTTTCTTTCCAAAATCAGTGTCATGAATTTTGATATAATTAATAGGGTTGTTCAATTTAATTTTTTTTCTTCTTAACTGCTCTTCGAGCAATTCTTTTTCATAAGCATTAGCCTTATGGTCTTCGGAATTAGTTACACCGGCCCACCACTGAGGGTAATGCTTTTGAATGTCTATTGGCATCAAACCTGCAAAAATTGCATTTCTTGCATAAGGAGTAGCCGTTGGAATAATTGAATTATAATAATCTTTTTGAAAGGTATAATATGGCTTTAGGAGTTCCTCCATAACAAGCCACTGGTCAAGCCTCATGCAGTCAATAACAAAAAATACAGTCGGTTTTGAATTCTTTAATTGTGGAAATAAATATTTCTCAATAATATCGGGTGATAAATCCGGAATATTATCATTATAGCTTTTATTTACCCAGTCATGATAATTGTCTTCTACGAATTTAGAAAACGCAGAATCAGCTTCACGCCACTGGTCTTTTAGAGTCTGCTCAAAACCAAGCTCAGGGCTTTTATCGAGTTCCATCGACCATGAAACGAGTTTCAGGTATATATCGAGCCAGTCGTTCCAATTAAGTTTATCGAAAAATCTTGTATTTAATTGATGAAATCCTATTAAATAATCATGGGAGAGTCTATCTGACCTGATTTTATGTGATTCGAGATGCTTTTTTATGGCTGCTAAAATTTGTGCAGGATTGACAGGTTTTGTCAGGTAATCGTCAATTTTTTTCCCAATTGCTTCTTCCATTACGCTTTCGGCTTCATTCTTAGTTACCATTACGATTGGTGTGTAAGGATTTGTTTCCTTAAGAATTGGCAAAGTATCAAGCCCGCTCATTCCAACCATAGACTCGTCGAGAAAGATTAAATCGTATTGCTTTTGTTTTACAAGCTCGACCGCATCTTCGCCGTTTGTAACCTGGTCAACTGAATACCCGCGTTGTTCGATAAGAATAATATGTGGTTTCAATAAATCAATCTCATCATCTATCCAAAGTATTTTTCCCTTAGATTCATCCATAATAATTACCTATACGTTATTTTAAAATGACAAATTATATAAAAAAGTATAGATGAAGGTATAATCAGACCACACATTATTAATAAAAATTTTAAGTGTAGAAGGAGTTTTAATGAAAATATTGTTTAAGCTATTATAGTAATTACAATTTTTCTTATATTATTTAGTTTTATACTTAACAATTGTCATGTTATTTAATAACAAATTATTTATATGAATTTTCAAAAACTTACTTTAAAATCCCAGGTAGCCGTTCAAACAGCCGGTGAGATTGCAGTAAATTATAATAATCAGGCAATTGAAGAAACGCATTTGTTTGCCGCAATGATTCAGGATGAGGGAGGTATCATTCCCGAAATTTTAATGAAGATTGGTGTAAATATGGCTTATCTGAAAGTAAAAATTCTCGAGGAATTAGAAAAACTGCCGAAAGTCGGCGGAACCATACAGCAGTATGTATCTCCTTCTCTTATGAAAATACTGGATGAAGCCGAGAAAGAAGCCAAAGCCCTAAAGGATGAATACATAAGTACCGAACACATCCTTATTGCCTTGTCAATCGTTAAATCCCGAATTTCTCAATTATTGAAAGACAATGGTGTTAACAAAGAAAATATTTATAAAATAATTCATGACATCAGAGGTAATCAAAGAGTAACCGACCAAAATCCGGAAGACAAATATCAGGCATTGAAGCGTTATGGAAGACAATTAAATGAAGAGGCGAAGCTGGGTAAGCTTGACCCTGTAATTGGCAGGGAAGATGAAATCAGGCGTGTTTTACAGGTTCTTTCGAGAAGGACGAAGAACAATCCCATTTTAATCGGTGAACCTGGTGTCGGAAAGACTGCAATAGTCGAAGGTATTGCCCACAGGATTGTTTCAGGGGATGTCCCCGACACATTAAAACCAAAGCAGGTTGTAACGCTTGACCTTGGGGCTTTGGTTGCAGGTACAAGTTTTAGGGGACAGTTCGAAGAACGTTTAAAAGCAGTAATCAAAGAAGTAACAGATTCAGCAGGGCAAATAATCCTTTTCATTGATGAAATTCACACACTGATTGGTGCAGGAGCAACCACAGGGAGCATGGATGCGGCTAATATTTTGAAACCTGCCCTTTCACGAGGGGATTTGCGTTGCATTGGTGCCACTACAATAGATGATTATCAAAAATATATTGAAAAGGATGCCGCACTCGAAAGGCGGTTCCAAAAAATTATGGTCGAAGAGCCCACTATTGATGATACAATTTCCATTTTAAGAGGATTGAAGGAAAGATATGAAGTTCATCATGGCGCCAGGATAACAGACCCTGCAATAGTAGCGGCTTCAGAGTTGTCGACACGATATATTACCGATAGGTTTTTACCGGATAAGGCTATTGATTTAATTGACGAAGCTGCCAGCAAACTCAGGATGGAGATTGATTCGATGCCTGCGGAATTAGATTCGATCGAGAGGAAAATCCGCCAGCTTGAAATTGAAAAACAGGCATTATTACGGGAAATCGGAAATAAATAATTAAAATTATCAGAAAATAGTAAATGAATAATTAAAAATGCAAAATGAAATTATTATATTTGTTTATTTTGAAAATTAAACAAATTAAGGTTAATATGATTACACTTACAAAAATTGATAACAGCTTGGTTACTGTTAATGCAGACGAAATCGAAATTGTTGAAACCTTTCATGATACAACCGTCAGCCTCAAGAGCGGGAAAAAGCTGATTGTCCAGGAATCGGCTGACGATATAATTGCAAAGGTGATTTATTACCGTCAGCTTTGTTTTTCAAATTATTTTGATGTGCCAGATATCAAATCTTCAAGTAGTCTTTGAAAAATGCCATTTCATCCTGATAAATTGTTGTCGGCAATACGAGCAAAAATGTTCAGGATATTTTTAATTGTGGGAATTTATTACCTTTTAACAATTCAACTAAAATCTCAGGATACCACTGTATCGGTACATGATTCAATTCCTATTAATTCAATTGACTTTACTTCGTCAAAACTTGTCAATACTTTTCTATTAAATAATCAGGCAATATTAGAATATGAACTCTTTGATGGTAAATTGACATTGAATCAGAAATATAATGGAAGTACCCAAAAAAATTCTAAGACAGTAAAGGACTCCTTTAATAATGATTCTTCGTTTACAGAAATTGTGAATATGGATTATGAAGAATATGACATAAAATTATTTTTTCCAATTTGGGATTCCATGAATTTTGTCGTTAATCAAAATTTATTTTTATATTCGGTAACCAGAGACATTGGAATTAACAAAATGGATAAATTCAGTGTTGCATCAGGATTCAGATATATTTTTAATAAGGAATCATTTTTAGAATTAAATGGTGGGATTGAAAGAAATTACTTACTTGGGATTAGTTACTTAGGCAAATTGTTAAACATCGAAGGTAATTTAACTGAAATTAATATTGAAGATTATAATATTCAATCTTCCTTGAAAGGTAATTACATTGATTTAACCAAAAATAGAAAAAACATGAATCTTGATTTTAAATACAACATGTTTAAAAAATTCGATGAATTTGATATTATTGATTTTGAATTAAATTACAAGTTATTATATTATGACAACCTTCCTCCGATAAACATATCTGGCAGTAAATTTATTGAAGTTGAAACAAGAAATGAAAATCAAATAAATTCGAAAATTAAATTTGATTTCGCAGTTTTTAATTCATTTTATGGTTTATTTGATATTTCAATACAAAAAATCTGGATTGATAAATTTTATAAGCAATATTATGATTCTATTAGTAATACAGGTGTAACACGAAATCGAAATGACCTCGAATTATCCTTTTTAACAGAAGGAAAATATAAAACAAGTACATTCATTCAAACTGCAGGAATTTATTTTAACATAAAAACTCAGGATAATAACGTTTTGAACACTTATCATATTAATGATGCCGACTACAATCATTACAAAGCCGATGAGGCGATGTTTGATTTAGATGGTAATACCACAAGGTTTTATTTGAGAACTGATTGGTTGCCTAATCAAAAAGAAACCATAAAATTTGAATATTCTGTTTCTTTGTATCAACATGATACACCCAGCAAAGATGATAATACCGATAGGGATGAGTTTACATCAATTATTAATGCAGTTTTTATTCATAAATTTGATGATGCCCTTAAATTTTCAATAGATGGGAATTTACAATTTAACCATCATGTCTATATTAAATCCCAAATGAGTGCTAATAATTATTGGGAAAGAATTATTAGTTTAAAATCAAAAATTTCATGGTTAACCCGTTATTTCATCATTAATCCTGAATTTGAAATAATATCAAAATACACGAATTATGATTTTGAAGAAGATTCATCTTTAAATTTAATTGGGTACAGTTACAGTGATAGACAAATTGCTTATAAAGATTCTATAAACATAAAATTGGGGAAATTATTATCTTTGCAATTTAATGTAAATTTAAGATATATTGAAACAGGTGTATTCTTTTGGAAATCATTTTCAGAATCACCACAAAGCAGTAGATTAGAGAACTATATTAAGGCTATGCTATTTACCAATTTTATTGATAACGTAATTAATATTGGATGTGGTATCAAATATTATAGCATAACCCAAAAAAGTTTGATAAATTTTGGTAATAATGAGTTAACTCCGGGTGATTATTATGTTTCATTGGGGCCGGCAGTGGATTTAACTATAAATTTTTCTAATGGCTCAAATATTTCACTGCAAGGGTTTTATGAATTTCAGAATGTGAATAATTTTATTTTTAAAGAGGCACCTATTTTCTATTTGACGACAAAAATTGTACTATGAGCGATAAAGCTAATTGCATAGATATATCTTTTACTAAAGATTTGACAAGTGAAAGGAAATCCCTTAAGCTCGTTGAACCTATGTTAAAGGAGATTAAGCAAAAATTTTGCATTAATGATGAACTATATTACAATCTTGTAATAACTATTACAGAAGCTGTTAATAATGCTATTATACACGGCAATAAATTTGACATAGATAAGATTGTCCGGATTATAGTTAAATGTAAAAACAAATTATTAACCGTTTCCGTAAAAGACCAGGGCAGTGGCTTCGATTTGGAAAGCCTGGAAAATCCCTTATCGCCTGAAAACTTGCTCAAAGAAAGCGGCCGCGGCATTTTTATCATAAGAAAAATTGCCGATAATGTTGTATTCAATTTTTTGGATGAAGGGACTGAATTAATACTTTATTTCAATTTGAAAAATTAAATCTATTTTTCTTTAATATTGTTTATTACTTTTATTGCTAATGATTTAATTTTATCTTTGCACTGTTAGGCTTATTCGGGAAATAAATTATTTTTATTATGTCGGCTAATCGGTTTATCGAACAGGAAAAAATCAGAAAGAGCTTTTTTTTACCACTTGGAATTTCTGAATCAAAGCGTGTATTTTTTGTCAATGGAATTTTTGGTGTTGGTAAAAGCCGGTTCGTCAGAAATTTCATTGATGAGGTTTTACAAAAGAAAGTGGTTGATGCAATCTGCTTTTTCGATGGCGATTATGGCGTTAATAATTTGCACGAGCTTGTCAATACACTTGCAATTAATTTTCAATCTTCAGATGAATCGAACCAGCCTTATTTGTTTTCCGAATGTGATTACAATAGCACAAGATTTAATGAAATATTCGCATTAATAAAAGATAAAGATGAGTCATTATCGGAAGACATTAAATCCAATACATCTTTATTATCGGAAACTGATTTTCTATGTAATAAAATAAAATCTTCCGGTATTATCATTGATGAGCAACTCCTCGGGAAATACCTGGACAAAAAAGGCGACAGGCGGCTTCTGATGGATGTTTTCAGGGTTTCAGCCGAAGCACTCGTTGTTGACTTAATGAACAAATATTATCCTTATGAAAATATCGGTGATGACTTCGAAAGGTTTTATTCTGATGTTGAACCAAAGAAAATATTAATTGCTTATGATAATGTTGAAAACCATGATTACACTCTGAACAAATGGCTGACAGGCTATTTGCTCGATTATTGCTGTGAAAAAAAGTTTTCCGATTTTATATCATATAATATTTCCTACATCAAAGAAGATACGAAAATATCCAAATACCTCGATTTCAGATTTATAATTTCTTCGAGGGAAGACTATTTTAATAAAAAAGAATTTAATTATAATTGGGACAAGTACGAAACAATCACCGCATCGCTTGAGCTGGAACCGTTGAATGAAAATGATATGCAGGACTTCTTCGATTACTTGAAGGTAACTATTAGTCAGCCATATAGTGAAATAATAAAATTGACAAAAGGATTGCCATTACTTTTGATGTCATACCTTGAATATATTGATAGTTCGGGTGAGGTTCAAATTCAACTGCCAATTTATGAGTCTGCAATTAAATCAATCATGAAAGGCCTTAATCAGCAACAAAGAGATTGGCTTATTTGTGCATCTTTTCTTAGTGATTTTGATGAGAAGGGATTGAGATGTTTCGATGAATTTGGCTCTGATTATAAACTTGCATTCACATTTTTGAAAAATAAAAATTCATTAACTGGTAACTCTAAAAATAATGATAAAATAATCATAAAATCCTCCATTAAGGAATTTGTAATTGAATATACTAGAGCTGTACAGCCTGAATTCTATGAAAATTGCAAAGAGAGAGCGGGGGTATATAATAAAACTAAAGATGTACTGGATAAAATTAGTACCGATGATTTGAATGTCATTAGAAGTTTCGCTTATTTCAAATCTTTTGATAATGAGTCCGCACTTGAAGATACATTTCAATCCGATATACATCTCGCCAAAGAATTTTTGATAAATAACCCTGACTGTTTTGTTAAGAACAGAACAACTTACTCACTTAAGCCGGATTATGCTCAAAAGCTCGATGAATATAATAAAGTTGTTGATAGAAATAAATATGAACTTAAGAAACAACTTATTAGAGATTCATGGACAAAACTATCTGAAGTATTAAGTAAAAAGCATACGGAATTTAGCGGTGAATTTGAGAAAATGAAAACCGAATCTACCGAACTCGAGGAAGGAGTAAAACTCCTGCGTCAGGAGTACGATAAAGACCAGACGGATTTCTTTGAAACCGAAAACTCGCTTATTGAAATGAGACGTGAAACTTTAATCTTTACTAAAAAAAGTAATTTGTCAGCAGCTATTATTTGTCTTATTATAACAGTTGTATTAGGCTTAGTTACTAATTTCTTCCCTGACGTATTTAAGGACCTCAACAACGGGAACAAAGAATTGTATAATATCCTTTATATTTCATCTTACAGTTTCTCCATATTATTCGGTATTCTGACAATCGTATATTTTATAAAAGAAATAAACATATTAACAAGAAAAGATGAATATCGGGAATTGAAAGAAGAGATAGCAATAGCAGAGGAAGAAAACAATGGACGCCAGATAAGAATGAGAGGCAATAAAGAGATAAGAAGTGATTCGGAAACCCGATTATCCGAAATGCTCGTCAGAAAAAAGCTTCTCGAAAGCGAAATAGAAACCATTAAGATGAAACTCGAAGAACCTTTTATATAAATTCCATCACAAATAAGAATAACCCCAATCTTTAGATTGGGGAAGGTTTCCAAGGCATTCTGACTTTAGTCTCTAAGCATTATTGTTTAAGGGGATAAATCCCGGATTATTTTTGTTTATACACCCACTACTTGAAAGTAGTGGCTATTCATTTTTTTTAGATGGGTTTTCGTTACGGATATAGCCTCGTTATTACCCATTTCCCATTTTCATTTTTATTATACTGCAATCTGTCGTGCAAACGGCTTTCTCGTCCCTGCCAAAATTCAAACACGTCAGGAATGAGCCTGTAGCCGCCCCAGTTGGGTGGCAGAGGGACATTCACAGGATATTTTGCCATGAATTGTGCAACTTGTCTTATGAGCTTGAACCTGCTTGACAAGGGTGAACTTTGTTCCGAAGCCCATGTACCAAGCTTGCTTGTGTAAGGTCTGGTCTGAAAATATTTGTCTGATTCTACTTCTGAGATTTTTTCAATTTTTCCTTCGATTCTAATTTGTCTTTCCAATTTATCCCAAAAGAAAAGAATTGCAGCATTTGGATTCTCCTCGATTTCTTTTCCTTTTCTGCTATCATAATTTGTGTAGAAAACAAATCCTTTTTCATCAAATTGTTTTAATAACAGAACACGTGAGGAAGGCTTTCCATCTTTTGTTGAGGTAGATAGAACAAAAGCCGTAGGTTCGAGCATTTCTGCGGCTAATACTTCCTCGAACCATAATTTGAATTGTTCAAAAGGATTCTCCTTAGCGGTCTTTTCGCTGAAACTGCCTTTTGTATAATCTCTGCGAAGGTTCGACAAGCTTTCAAATAATTGCATTATTAATTAAAATTTCTTTATCCAATAATTTTCAATTTTCAATTTTATAATTTTCAATAAATTTTAAATGTTATAATATATTAAAATACAAGTCAACCAAATAATTGTTTAACATGTAGATACACAATATGTTGTGAACTTGAATATTGATAACATTAAGTACATTGAAAATTTTCACATTAAAAATTCATTGAAAATTGAAAATTTCAAATTGAAAATTCTATTTTCTCCCCCCAGTTTCCCTTCTAAAAAGAGGGGATTAAGGGGTGTGTTTTTATCTCAGCAATGTCATCTTTCCTGATTCAATACCGGATGAACTTATTAATTTATAATAATATGTTCCTGAAGCTACCGAGTTACCGTCAAACTCAACCATGTAGTTTCCCGCTTCTAATCTTGAGTTAACAAGTGTGCTTACTTCCGTACCAAGTGAATTATAAACCTTTAACAGTACAATACCTGTATTCTGCACATTAAACACAATGTTTGTTTTTCCTGTGAAAGGATTCGGATAGTTATTTAATTTAGTTGAATAAGTACCTGGAAGTATCTCGATGACTGAAGTAATACTATCGAGAGTTCTGAATCTTCTCTTTCCCGACCAAACGCTCTCACCAATACCATTAACAGATTTTACACGCCAGAAATAATTCCTGTCATGGTATAATTTTCCGGCAGGCACAGTATATGTTGTATCGGTTATCCCGCTCTCGTCAACATTGAGTTCCGAAAAATCATTGCCTGCTGAAACTTGTAATTTGTACGATTCTGCATATAAAGATTTATTCCAAATCAATTTCGGGTTTAATGATAAACTATCCTGAGCTGTTTCGGGATATACCTGAGTAGGTGCATCCGGTGCAGTACCTGCTGTTGTAAAACTCCACACGGGCGACCAGCCGCTTTCCCCGCCTTCGTTACTTGCAGAAACCTTCCAGTAATATGTTGTAAATGGTTCCAAGCCGGCAAGACTGTAGGAGTAGTTTGTAACATTATTATCGTCAACGATATATGTTGTGAAATTGGAAACCTTCGATACGATAACCCTGTATGTATAGGCTCTCTGTGCAGGATTCCACTGCAACTGCGGGCTTGTACTTACATCTATTGCTGCATCAGGCGGCATAAAAAGAACCGGGTCATCGGGTGCAGCCATTCCTTTGTTATTTAAATTGAACCAATATGAATAATTTTTAAAAGTACCATTTACATTTACATTTTTTATTGTTACATAATATGTTTTATGGTCCTGGAGTCCAACAGCTTTCCATGTGAGACAATTAGGTACTCCGCCCCAACCCTGGTCATCATCAACTTCTTTATTGGTAACAGTTATATTTTGCTGGTTTTCATCTTTCATCTCGATTGTTGTATTTGTATAATCAACATTGACATTATTCCCCCAATTGATTTTATCAAAAAATACAGAAAATGATAATACCCAACTTTTATCAAATAATTCTATAGGATAATCCTGAAAAGGTACAGCAACAAAATCGCTCGACCAGTCAGTTATATTCTGTTCGAGATTTCCAATCCATTTTAGAGACATCGAGGTTCCATACGAATATTGAGATGAGACTTTTGGCTGGCCATCGCATCTTCCAAATGATATTCTGCTGAGAAATGGATTTATAATTGAACGTCTGTGACCTACAGTATAATCTTCTATATTATTTATAATAATTTTATCTATCATCCAACCGTGTATGCTTTCTAATGTTTGAGGAATATATCCTAGACTTGAATAACTTGAAAGATGGAGATTACTTGCACTTGCACCATCATATCCAGGTTGTGTATAACATTGCCAGGATGCTGGTGGTTGATGTGATAGATCACTATTGGCTACCATCATTAATGTTGCTGCCTGTGATTCGGCATCACCACTAGGGTCGTAAGTCACTTGTTTCAATCCGTGAATGCTTCTGATTTGATTTATATAATCCAAAACTGCCTGTTTCTCCGATGCTTTCAGGACACCCGGGATACAATTCGCAACATTCGGCGGACTATCATAATATACATTCCAGTCCTGGGAATACAATTTATTTGATAATAAAATTGAAGCCGATATTACAGTAAATATTATCAAAGAATTTACGAATAAGTAGTTTTTAGTTTTCATTTTCTCACCAAAATTTATTCAATAAAATTATTTTCTATAATCTCATAAGATAGAGTAAAACACTCATCATTTATTGTCTGCAATTTAAAAAAAAGTTGGGATTAAATGGAAAAAATTAAAAGGTGAAAAGATAAATAAAGAATGAATAGCCACTATTTTCAAATAGTTGAGATATTTATTCCTTCGTTTGTCGGGATTTATCCCCTAAGATTGATAAGGGACTAAAGTCTTATTTGTCAGGAAAATTTACCCCTATTTAAAAAATAGGGGCTATTCATTCCATAAAATAAATATTTTACTGTCCGATTAACTCTTTATATGCCTTGACATCGAGGAGTTCGTCAAGCTCTGACGGATTTGTTAATTCTATCTCGATTATCCATCCTTCGCCATAAGGGTCGCTGTTAATGACTTCTGGGTGGTCATTCAGGCTTCTGTTGACGTCAATGACTTTGCCGCTGACCGGAGCAAGCATATCGGCAACCGTTTTCACTGCTTCGATTGTACCGAATGTATCTCCTGCTTTAACAAATGCAATATCATCGGCTATGTCAATGTAAACTACATCGCCAAGCTCGCCCTGTGCATGGTCGGTAATTCCGACTGTACCTTTTTTACCTTCAATTTTGAGCCATTCGTGGTCTGCGGTGTACTTAAGATTTTCGGGAAAATTCATATAAACTCCATAATTATTATATAATGTTTTATCATAAATTTATTTTAGTAATTCTGAGTCCATGGCCACCGCCGATGCGATGGTAAAGCAAAAATATGAAAAATTAAAATCGTACTTTATATCTTTTTGAATAGCCACTATCTTCAGATAGTGGAAGTTTAATTCCACCAGATTTCGACTTTAGTCACTTATTTTAAGTGGATAAATCCCGATTTATGGTGATTAACAATCACCACTACTTAAAAGTAGTAGCTATTCATTTTAAATATAATAAACCATTTTGATAATGTGCCATTAACAGCGTAGCGGAGAATC
The DNA here is from genome assembly GCA_001804705.1 of Ignavibacteria bacterium RIFOXYC2_FULL_35_21. Taxonomy (GTDB): domain Bacteria; phylum Bacteroidota; class Ignavibacteria; order Kapaibacteriales; family UBA2268; genus XYC2-FULL-35-21. The sequence continues at coordinate 31,230 of MHAY01000050.1, read as the reverse complement.
TCAACCTTTTGAATGAATTGGATTCTTCATTTCGCATCGCTGCATTCAAAATGACAATATGACCATTTTACAATGATTTCCAATCTATTCTTTCAAGATATTTTGTATCAATGTTTCCTGCAATGAAATCAGGATTCTGCATCATTTTCAAATGAAACGGTATTGTTGTCTTAATTCCTTCAATAACAAATTCTTCTAATGCAAGCTGCATCTTGGCAATAGCTCCGTCTCTCGTAGGTGCAAATGTAATAAGCTTTGCAACAAGAGAATCGTAGTAGGGTGGTATTGTGTACCCGGTGTAAATATGAGAATCAACTCTAACGCCATGTCCACCGGGGAAGTGCAGACTTTCGATAGTGCCCGGATTGGGCCTGAAATCATTATACGGGTCTTCAGCATTAATCCTGCACTCGATGGCATGCATTTTTGGTTCATGTGCTTCGATTGTTAATTTTTCACCCGAAGCTATTTTTATTTGTTCCTTAATTAAATCAATATCTAAAGATTCCTCCGTTACAGGATGCTCTACCTGTATTCTCGTGTTCATTTCCATAAAATAGAAATTCCTGTCATTGTCTACGAGGAATTCAATTGTACCGGGGCCATAATAATCAACAGCCATGGCTCCCCGGACAGCAGCAGTTCCCATGGCGCTTCTCAATTCAGTCGTCATTATCGGAGATGGTGCTTCCTCGATTAGTTTCTGGTGCCTTCTCTGAATCGAACACTCTCTCTCGTTCAAGTGAATTATATTTCCATGCTTATCGCCGAGAATTTGTATTTCGATATGACGAGAACCTGTAACAAGTTTTTCAATATACAAATCGGGATTATTGAAAGCAGACTCTGCTTCATATCTTGTCATGCTGAATGCTTTATCCAACTCTGCATCATCATTGACAAGTCTCATTCCTTTACCACCGCCGCCTGCGACTGCTTTGAGAAGTATCGGATAACCTATCTCTTTTGCAATTTTTTTTGCTTCCTTTTCAGAATTTACAATACCATCACTTCCGGGAACAACCGGAACACTGGCATTACGCATAGTTTCTTTTGCAACCGATTTGTTTCCCATTCTCCTTATTGAATCTGCAGATGGACCGACGAAGGTAATTCCGCAGGCATTGCATATATCAACAAATGAGTCATTCTCTGCCATAAATCCGTATCCCGGGTGAATGGCATCGGCATTAGTGATTTGTGCTGCTGCAATGATGGATGGTATGTTAAGGTAACTATCTTTTCCTGAAGGGGGACCTACACAAACTACTTCATCTGCAAACCTGACATGCAATGAAGTTTTATCAGCAGTTGAATAAATAGCAACAGTCGGAATTTTCAGTTCCTTACAGGCTCTGATTATTCTTAGTGCTATTTCCCCTCTGTTTGCAATCAGGATTTTTTTTATCATAGCGAAAAGCTCAATTTCAATTTTATATTTAATCGGGTTTAATTATGAACAAAGGCTGATTAAATTCTACAGGTTGTGTATTTTCAATCAGAATTTTTACAATTGTACCCGATGCATCACATTCAATTTCATTCATAAGTTTCATAGCTTCTATGATGCACAAGGTAGTCCCGGCAGTAACATGGGAACCAATCTCGACATAAGGGTCCGATTCCGGTGAAGGAGACCTGTAAAAAGTACCAACAATAGGTGAATATACTGTATGTAGTATTGTTTTGCTATCCTGTTGAGAGGCATCTTGTTCTTTGGGAGATAAATTTGTTCCCGCTCCTTGTTCAATATTAGGGGAATTTGGAAGTACAGGCGCATTACTATGTGTCTCTACAAAATTATTATTAGGAACGAAGTTTTGTGCAGGAAGGATAATAGGCTGGTTCTTATTTTCCCTATTTTTTGCCAGCTTAATTTTTGTTCCTTCTTCTTCAATCGTAATTTCTGCCATATTACTGTCATCAAAAATTTTGATGACTTTTTTGAGGTAGTTTAAATCCATAATTCCTCATAACATTAGTGAATGAAGAGCAAAAAGCTGTTTCATATTTAATTATTATTCCTTAACGCGTTCTACATAAGTTCCGGTTTTAGAATCAACTCTTATCATATCGCCTTCGTTGATAAACAGTGGAACATTAACGGTAGCACCTGTTTCAAGAGTAGCAGGCTTGAGAACGTTGGTAGCCGTATCGCCTTTTACGCCGGGTTCTGTATGAGTTATCAACAAATTAACATGTGGTGGTAAATCAACTGCAATTACAATATTATCATAAAAAGCAAGTTGTGCTTCCTGGTTTTCTTTTAAAAAATTGATAGCAACGCCTAACTTTTCAGGCTCGACAGGGATTTGCTCGTAAGTGTCATTATCCATAAAATGTAAATTCGTACCATCATTATAAAGGTACTGATAATTCTTTCTTTCGACACGTGCAAATTCAATTGATTCACCTGAACGGAAGCGATTTTCCGAAAGCTTTCCTGATTTCATATTTCTCATTTTAACCTGGTAAAATGCCCTCAGGTTGCCGGGTGTTCTGTGTTCCGATTCCAAAACAGTGTGTAAATCCCCATTATATATTATGACCGCTCCAGGCCTTAAATCTGCTGTTGTACCCATATATTACAAATAATTTCTAAAATAAGACATTAAAATGAGGTGCCTGTCGGAATCGAACCAACGTAGGAGGTTTTGCAGACCTCTGCCTAACCACTCGGCCAAGGCACCTTTTTAAAGGATTACAAAATTAGGAATAATCTCAGGAAAAATCAAATGAAATTTAATGTTGGCAATTTCCCTGAACTTATTAGATTATAATAAAATACAGTTATTCACTTAAGAAAACACCCCAAATTTTGACAAAATTTCTTAATTTGCTTTGTTGTATTAACCAATTTTTATAAAAAACAGGTTAGGTGAATGAAGACAGTTATTGAGCCATTTAAAATTAAGTCAGTCGAACCGATTGCAGTAACTACGTTTGAACAAAGAGAAAAATTCATAAAAAAAGCATTTTATAATACATTCTATCTTAAATCCGAAGAAATAACCATTGATTTACTTACTGATAGCGGTACAACCGCAATGAGTGCACGTCAGTGGGGTAAAATTATGGAAGGTGACGAATCTTATGCAGGTTCCAAAAGTTATTACAAGTTTGAAAATGCAGTTAAAGATTTTACTAATTTCAAGCATATTATTCCTACACACCAGGGGAGAGCCGCTGAGAGAATCCTGTTCTCGGTTCTTGGTGGTAAAGGTAAATACATCCCCAACAACACTCATTTCGATACCACAAGGGCTAATATCGAGTATGCAGAAGCAATTGCAGTTGATTTACCGGGGGAAGATACCACAAATCCTGAAAAATTAGGTGATTTTAAAGGGAATTTAAACATAGAAGCACTCGAAAATCTGATAAAAAGAGTTGGTAAAGAGAATATACCTGTTTGTATGCTGACTGTTACTAATAATAGCGGTGGCGGCCAGCCTGTTTCGATGCAGAATATTCGCGAAACAAAGAATCTTCTCCAAAAATATGGGATTCCTCTTTATCTTGACTGCTGCCGGTTTGCAGAAAATGCCTATTTCATTAAAATGCGTGAAAAAGGATATAAGAATAAATCTATAAAAGAAATTGCAAGAGAAATGTTCTCTTATGCTGACGGTTGCACTATGAGTGCTAAAAAAGACGGGCTTTCTAACACTGGCGGATTCATCGGTACTAATGATGATGATATTGCAGGTAAAGCAAAAACCCTTTTAATAATTACCGAAGGATTTATTACCTATGGCGGCCTCGCAAGACGTGACCTCGAAGCTCTTGCAGTGGGTTTTGAAGAAGTATTTGATGAGAATTACCTCAAATACAGAATCGAGCAGGTAAAATATTTCGGTGATAAATTAATGGAATCGGGTGTACCTATTCTTGTTCCAACCGGTGGCCATGCCGTTTATCTGGATGCAAAGCGGTTTGCTCCTCATATCAAACCTGAACATTTTCCGGGTCAAAGTATTACTTGTGAAATATTCAAAGTTGGTGGAATCAGGGTTGTAGAAATCGGCTCTGTCATGTTTGGCAAAAAAGATGATAAAGGAAAACACATTGCTCCTCCTATGGAATTAGTCAGGTGTGCTGTTCCACGAAGGGTTTATACAAACAGTCATATTGATTATACCGTTGAAGCTATTGTTGAGGTATATAAAAACAGGAAGAAGCTCAGGGGAATGAAATTAGTCTGGGAGCCGCCTTTCCTAAGACATTTTACGGCTAAATTCGATTACATTTAAGATATAAATGTAGGGGCAGATTCAAAATCTACCCAATTTGATAATCCATTTTATTCTCCTTTTCATTGCATTAATGAAAGAGATACTCTTTCGTCTTAGCATTTCAATTATTTATGAATTTGATTTAAGTATATTTGAATATGACATCAAGTGAAATAAGACAATCATTTTTAGATTTTTTTAAATCGAAAGAACATCGAATTGTTCAGAGTGCTTCCGTTATTCCGCATGGAGACCCGACCTTGCTTTTTACCAATGCGGGTATGAATCAATTTAAGGATGTTTTTCTCGGTTCCGGAAAGCGTGATTATTCAAGAGCGGCTGATACTCAGAAGTGTATTCGTGTAAGCGGTAAGCACAACGACCTCGAAGAAGTCGGATTCGATACCTATCACCATACCTTTTTCGAGATGCTGGGTAATTGGAGCTTTGGAGATTATTATAAAGCAGAAGCCATCGAATGGGCATGGGAGCTGATGACTGAAGTCTGGAAGCTCGATAAGAACAGGTTATATGCAACAGTTTACAGAACGGATGATGAAGCATATAAGCTATGGAAAAGATTTTTACCTGAATCGAAAATCTTAAGATTTGATGAAAAAGATAATTTCTGGGAAATGGGGGAAACAGGTCCCTGTGGTCCTTGCAGTGAAATTCATTATGACAGAACTCCTGATATGTCGGGAGTAAAACTTGTAAATGCAGGAACACCTGATGTAATTGAAATCTGGAATCTTGTTTTTATTCAGTATAACCGTAAACAGGGAGGTACACTCGAAGATTTGAAAGCCAAACATGTTGACACAGGAATGGGATTTGAAAGAATATGTGCTGTGATTCAGGGTAAATCATCAAATTATGACACTGATGTTTTCATGCCACTTATTAATGAAATTGAAAAATTATCTGGAAAGAAATATTCGACAGAATTGAAAAATCCCGATGATGTAGCTATGAGAGTCATTGCCGACCATATCAGGACACTATCCTTTGCTATTGCCGATGGAGCCATGCCGAGCAACGAAGGCAGGGGATATGTATTACGTCGAATATTGAGAAGGGCATCAAGATTTTCAAAAAATATTGGAATCAAGGAACCTGTATTATACAAACTCGTTCCGGTTTTAGTTGAAATTATGAAGGATGTTTTTCCTGAATTAACTTCACACCAAAGCATTATTGAACGAGTGATTAAAGCCGAAGAAGAGAGCTTTCTCCAAACTCTTGAACGGGGGCTGGAAATATTTGAGGATATAAAAAATAGACTTGTACAAACTAATAAAAACCTGATTTCAGGTGCAGATGCTTTTCAGTTATACGATACATTCGGTTTCCCGATTGACCTCACAGAACTTCTCGCAAGAGAAAATAATCTGACTATTGATAAAGCAGGTTTTGATGAAAAATTAGAAGAGCAAAGGGAACGTTCAAGGAATGCACGTAAAACATTAACTAAAGACGTTGAAATACATGATATTAAGGCGAAATCAGTCTTTATAGGTTATGATGAATTATCTTCCGAAGCAAAAGTTTTATATGTTAATGGTAATCAAATTATACTCGATAGAACTCCATTCTATGCAGAAAGTGGTGGACAGATTTCAGATACCGGAACGATTACACTTGGCGGACAGAAATACAATGTGATTGATGTCCGTAAGTATGGAAATGCAATCGTTCATATTTGTGACACGGAAGTCGAATCCCTGATTGGTGAAATTGCTTTAGCCGAAGTTGAAATTGACAGAAGAAGAAATATAATGAGGAACCATTCTGCAACTCACCTGCTTCACGAGGCATTAAGGCAAGTCCTCGGAGAACACGTTAAGCAGGCAGGTTCATTAGTAGCACCTGATTATCTTCGCTTTGACTTCAATCATTTCGAAAAAGTCAATGATGATGACTTGAAAAAAATTGAATCGGTTGTTAACGAAAAGATTTTCCAGAATATTGATGTCAGAACCGATGTGCTTCCTATTGAAGAAGCAAAGAAAACTCCGGGAATTAAAATGTTCTTTGGAGATAAGTATGGGGATATAGTTCGTGTTGTGAAAATGGATGAAAGTTTCTCACAGGAATTTTGCGGCGGCACTCATGTGAAAAACACAAGCGAAATCGGTTTTTTCAAAATTATTTCCGAATCATCAATAGCCGCAGGAGTAAGGCGAATCGAAGCTATTACTGGGAAATCTATTGAAGAATTCATCAATAATACACAAGAGAAAATTTCAGGGAAACAGTCAGAGATTGAGCAGTTGCAGGTTCAAATAAAACAACTCGAAAAAGAGGTATCCAGCTATAAAATGGGTGATATTAAGACTCAGATGCAGGAGTGGCTCAAACAAGCAAAGATTATCAATGGTATTAGAATTGTTTCCCAAAAAGTTGAATCTGACGATTTAGAACAACTAAGGCAAATCGGTGAAAACCTAAGAGATGAACTTGGTAAACAAGGTATTGGACTAATCGCATCTATATTAAATGAGAAGGTACAATTAGTATGTGTTGTAACAGATGATTTGATGAAAAAATATCCCGCAGGAAAAATTGCGGGTGAAGCCGCAAAACAAATTGGCGGTGCCGGTGGAGGCAAACCTCATCTTGCAACAGCAGGAGGTAAAGATATATCAAAACTACCGGATTTACTGAATAACTTTGAATCAATGATTGAAAAATTTATTTCATAGATTTAGTATGAATCCGTGTCAGGAGTTACTCCTGACATCGTAGGACAAAGAATTAAAATATTCCATTCTCCCACTCGCTATCAAAGAACATAGTGCCAATGGGCCTTCTCTCTCTTGCTTTTAATTCACTTGCTCTCTGCTTCTCATCTTCTATTACATCTGCTTCAGCTTGATAACCAATTGCTATCATTGCCATAATTTCAAATTGTTCAGGAATGTTAAACTCATTCCTTAGTTTGTCTTTATCGAAACCACCCATTGGATGAGCCATCAATCCAAGTGTTACAGACTGAAGATATATATTCATTGATGCCGCACCTGTATCAAATTGTCCCCAACGGTTTGGTTTGCCATCCTTCCTGAACTTGCTGTCAGCACAAGCGGCAAGTAATACAGGAGCATTTTTTACCCATTTCTGATTCCATTCTCCAAGACAGTTGAAGGCTCTTTCATGAGCCTTCTTATTGTGATAAATATCCCACACCATAAATCGCCATGGTTCATCACCATTGCATGATGGTGCCCATCTCCCTGCTTCACAAATAGAAATAATCTGCTCTCTTGAAACAGGTTTATTAATATCATAGGCTCTGCATGACCATCTTTCAGCGATTATCAAATTTATCGGCTGTGATGTTATTGCTAACTTTTTCATAAGTTATCCTCATTAATTTTTTCTAATTCTTTCAATACTTTTTCGAAATCCTCAGGCAGTTCGCTTGTAAAATTTAATCTTTCACCGGATTCGGGGTGAATAAAACCAAGTTCTTTAGCATGGAGCATCTGCCTGTTTACCGATATAAGACACTTATTTGCAATTTTTTTGAATTCGGAATTATTAACGCCAAAAACAATTGAATCTCCTCCGTAAGAAACATCGCCAAATACAGGATGATGATTGTGACAAAAATGAACTCTAATCTGATGCGTTCTGCCTGTCATAAGTTTTATTTTGATAAGAGTGAGATATTCGAATCTTTCAAGAACTTCATATTCAGTGATTGCAGATTTGCCGCCCTTCTTCAAAACAGCAAATAATTTTCTGTTTCTTTGTGAACGTCCTATATCTTCTTCAATTCTCCCATTATCATCTTTAAATGTTCCCCACACTAATGCATAATAAAATTTATCTACAGTTCTGTCCTGAAATTGTTGAGCAAGTTTTGCATGAACATCGGGATTTTTTGAAATCAACATTAATCCTGATGTATCCTTATCGAGCCTGTGGACTAAACCGGGCCTTATTGCATCACTCGAAAAAATCAACCCTTCATCCTGAATTTCATTTTCATCATCTTCATCATATAATTCAATTTTTATTGTTTCCCTCATACCAAGATGATAAAGCACTGCATTCACAATTGTCCCGTAAGGATTACCAAAACCCGGGTGAGATACTATTCCTGCAGGTTTATTAATAACCATTAGATATTCATCTTCATATACAACATCGAGAGGAATATTTTCCGGTATTAGGTCAATTGGCGGTGCCTTCATAATCTTGCAAATTATTTCATCATTTGGTTGAATTTTACGGCTTGCTTTGGCAGACTTGCCATTAACAAACACAGCTCCTTCATCTATAGCTCTTTGTACTTTTGTCCTTGTTGCATTTTTTATGCTGTTAGTAAGATAAACGTCGAGTCTTTCAGGAATTTGCCCCTTAGGTATTTTAAATTCAAAAATTGTTTCTATTTTTTCAGGATAAATACCCATTTTCATTAATAAAATTTTATATTCTAATTTTCAGGTTAAACACTAATCTAAAAAATATTATTTTTAAATTTGAAATAATTATTTAGATTAGTGATTCAGAGCTATTTTATAAATTCATTTTCAGATTAAAACTGATATTATCAAATTGTAATTAATAAGTCTTAATAAATTATTTGAAGTATCTTATGAAAGATTTCATAAACCCCCTTGCTTTATTATTCATCTTAATAATTGCATCGACTTTATCGTCATCAGCACAATATTCATATATGCTTCAATGGGGCACTTGCGGCTCTAATGACGGACAATTCAACAGTGCTTATGATGTTGCATGCGACTCATCAGGTTTTGTATATGTAACAGACAGGTACAATCATAGAGTACAAAAATTTACATCATCCGGCGATTTTAGGCTTAAATGGGGAAACTTAGGAACAGATAATGGAGAATTTAATACTCCCCATGGATTAACTACAGATTTTGAAGGAAGGATTGAAGTTGCTGACCAGGAGAACAACAGAGTTCAGCGTTTTACAGCTCAAAGCATTTATCTGATGAAATTTGCTTCAAGTGGTGCGACCGATGTTGCAGTAGATGCCGGAGGTAATTATTATGTTACCGATTATGGAATGTGCAGAGTTACAAAATACGACCCTTCCGGTATAGAAATTTTGCATTGGGGTTCTTGTGGAATAGAGGACGGTCAATTCCGTAGTCCGCACGGCATTGCTGTTGATAATGCAGGTAATATTTATGTTGCCGACCAGAATAATCACAGGATACAGAAATTTTTCAACAATGGTATTTTTATTAGAAAGTGGGGGACAATCGGCTCTGGTTCGGGACAATTCAATATGCCAATTGGTATAGCAATTGACAAAAATTACGATGTATTTGTTTCTGATTTCGGAAATAACAGGATTCAAAAATTTGACTCGGCCGGGGACTATAAAACCCAATGGGGTTTGCTCGGTTCAGGAGATGGTAGATTTGATGGGCCTACCGGAGTAGCTGTCGATACCAACGGATTTGTTTATGTAGCTGATTATAATAACTGCCGTGTTCAAAAATTTCAATGGAAAAATTTAACCATAACTACTGTTCCTTTTTCCGGAATATATTGCAGGGGTGAAGGTATTAACGTTGCTTTTAATACTAACGACCAATTTAATACGAGTAATACTTTTATAGCTCAAATTTCAAATACATCCGGAAGTTTTACCAATCCGATTGAGATTGGAAGAATTTCAGGGACAGGTTCAGGTGTTGTACCTTCAGCTATACCTACTGATTTTATTGCTGGAACAGGTTACAGGATTAGAGTTATTGCAACAGACCCTTATGTCGAAGGAAGTGATAATGGTAGTAATTTGACAATAACAGCAGGGCCAGATCCTGTTTTTACTGAAGAAGCAACTAACGTTTGCGAAGATGTATCGGGGAATGTTTATACTACAGGAAATTTTAATTCTTATTCATGGTATTTTACAGGCATTCCCGGATATGACTATATTGTCGAAGCCGGTGGCACAACATCAAGCAACAGTACAACTGTTACATGGCTAATGCCCGGAACAAGATTTGTACAGGTTGAAGTTACTGATGTAAATGGTTGCAAGGGTATTGTAACGAGCTCTGTGCTAGTGAAAGTCAAACCTTTATTTGAACTCAATTGCTCATCTACAATCACGTGTGCAAATCAACCGATTGAATTTGGCACCTTTAGTGAGTATCCAAACTATGCCTGGGATTTTTCAGGCACACAAGGTATAGATTACATAATTAATGGAGGTGGTGATAGTTACGAAAGCAGTGCTACAGTTACATGGCTCACACCGGGAACTCAAACCGCGCTGTTAGAAGTTACCTCCGAAATCGGCTGTAAAAATTTAAAAACAATTAATGTTCTAATCAATCCTTTACCCGTACCAACATTTTCAGAGGAAGTAACCGATGTCTGTTCAGGTGTTCCTGGAAATATTTATACCACATCAACTTTTACAAATTATGACTGGACTTTTTCAGGTGTGCAAAGTACAGATTATATTATCGAAGCCGGGGGAGGCTCTACGGATAACAGCACAACTGTGACATGGCTTACCCCTGGTAACAAATTTGTCAAGGTTGAAGTTGCAAATGAATTTAATTGTATAAATGATGTCCAAACCGATATAATCGTTAAACAAAGTCCCAATCCCATCTTTGATAATCCCAAAGCAAGCTTGTGCATGGGTGAAGACTGGAATATCAATACTACATCAACCTTTACCTCATATCATTGGACTTTGCCAGGAATTGAAGGTACCGATTATTTCAAAATCTCAGGCGGAACAGATAATGATAATTATCTCATTGTGAGGTGGTTGATAGCTGGCCTCAGAAGAGTTGAACTTGAGACATTTGCCGAAAACGGCTGCAGTAAAATAATCAGTTTTGAAGTAAATGTTTACAGAAAACCCAAACCATTAATCTATGGTGAATTGAATCCGTGTCAACATGTAAATGAATTGTACACAACTGAAAATGATGTTGGTACAATAAGCTCTTGGATGATTATAGGTGCGGAAATTGTTAGTCAAAATAATGATTCAATATTTGTTAAGTGGGAAACAAGCGGACAATGGATGTTGAAGCTTGTACAAACTTCATTACATGGATGCATAGACTCGATAATAAAAACAATAAATGTCAAACCGATGCCTGATGTAATCCTTCAAACTTTTCCTGATGCATGTGTCAATGATTCATCATCTATCTTGACAGGTGGTTCACCTCCGGATGGTGTTTATTCCGGAAATGGTGTGAATAATGGAATGTTCTATCCTTCAATAGCCGGTATTGGAATTCACGAAATAACTTATACATATCTCTATAATAACGGATGTGTGAATAGGGCTAAACAAAATATCACCGTGAATTCTCAACCTCCGAAACCAACTATTGAACGAATAGGCAATACACTTGCATCAAGTTCCCCGGCAGGTAATCAATGGTATCTGAATGGCTTAAAAATGCAGGGAGAGACAAAGCTGTTTCTGAATCTTCAAACATTGGGTTTCTATCAGGTTCAGGTTACCGATGTAAATGGATGTATTTCTTATTTATCAGATGTACTTCAGGTAGATATCCTTGGATTTAAAGATATAGTCAGTGGAACAGGAATTGAGATTTTCCCCAATCCGGTTGATGATATTATAAACATCAGAATAATTTCAAAACATTATTCAAAATCAGAGTTAAAAATAAACAACCTGCTGGGTGAGTCTTATTATAACTCTCAAAAAGGATTAATTGAAGGAATCAACAATTTTGAGATTGATACTCAAATTTTAAGAACAGGCATATATTTTCTATGTATTGAAATGAATGGAATTTCGTACTATTATAAGATTATCAAAAATTAAATTATTTATCATTTTGAAAATTTGTTCATAAATTAGATGCAATTTTATCTTTTAGAAGAAGTAACATCATTAATAGTATTTCTTGGAGTGTCCGCTTTAATCGTAGGTTTGTTTATATTGAGAGAAAATCTTCTCAAAAAAAAACTTGGTGGTTCTGTTCGGGTCATAAAACTTACGTCACGAAATTTGAAATTAACTAAAACTGCCCTTTTAATTGTATTTATCATAATTTTCAGTGCATCAGTTATTACTTTAATTTTTATCGGTGATAGAGAATTGTTTATTAGATTTGTTGGCCAATGTATTTTTTGGGGAGCTTTATATTATTCAGGTTCTCTATATTCGAAAATGTTATTTTGTAAAGATGGATTTGCAGGAGCGGGAATACCTAAAACATATTGGCACGAAGTCAAAGGTGTAATCTGGGACAGGGATATTGGGCAAAGTGAATGGGGAGTGAAAATATTTATACACGGCATGAAAAAACCTTACAGAGCCTGTTTCAGACGGGATAAAAAAGAAGAAATCGAAAATATAATTGATGAATTTCTACATACTTCCAAATCTTGATATTAACCACTTACAATGGACTTTTTTCATAATTAACTTGATATTTTGAAATAAAATATCTAATTTTGTAGTTCGTAAATTTTGTTAAATAAAATATTAATAGGTAAATGGCACATCATAAGTCGGCTTTAAAAAGAATTAGACAGACAAAGACGAGAAGGGTATATAACCGTCTGAATAAAAAAATGCTCAAAGAAGCTTTAAAAGCAGTTCAAACTTCATTAAATTATGATGAAGCAATAGTAAAATTCAATAAAGCATCGAGCGTTCTCGATAAAATCGCCGCCCGCGGCATTTTGAAAAAAAATACGGTTGCTCACAGAAAATCATCTCTTTCGAGATTCGTCAATTCTTTAAAAGAACAAAAGAATTAATATCTGCACCAGTAGCTCAATTGGATAGAGCATCTGACTACGGATCAGAAGGTTTGGGGTTCGAATCCCTACTGGTGTACGAAATTCTTTATTTTAATTAATCTCATTTTATCTCCTTTTATTCAAATCTCTGAAATTACTTGATTTTACTGAGTTAATTTGTTAATCGAATTGAATTAAATTTTTCAGATTGGATTTGATAAATAGCTAAACTACTATTTCAATTTCCCTTCAGTCCACTCCTCTGCTAATAATTCAGCTTGCTGCATTACTGTTTGCACCGCTTTCTCCTGTTTGTCAGGAGGATAGCCGAATTTTCTGAGAACACGCTTAATAACAACTCTTAAATTGGCTCTGACGCTATCTTTTATTGTACAATTTCATTAAATCTCTGATATATTTTTTTTGTCAGCCATTCCCGAACATCTATCTTGAAATCATTATTACCCATTATTCTATCGAATATCTCCTGATTAGAATCCATACGGTCAATGAGTGTTTGTATAAATATCTCATCAAATGCGTATTTAAAATTTTCAATTGGATTATTCATGGCTCTGACTTTAAGCTCATCATTCTCATACAAAGCTTGTTCAATCTGGTCAAAGTATAAGCGGTCAGCATCCGTAAATTCGGTTCCATATTTATCATTCAGTACTTTGATGATGTTTGAAAGTCTGTCCTTTTCCTCCTTTGGTCTGCTGATACCGGCTTCAGTTGTCGGGTCTAAGCCATATTCACCTTGTATCTGTAAAACAAGACTCCCATCAGCAATTTTTTGAAGACGATAATATTCTAAAGCAACCTCATTATCTAACTTCATTCGTTCTGTATAATCCGCCTTTGGTAATTTTGTTAATAAGAAACGTCCAAAGGAATAGAGTTTTTCTAATTCGACATCCTGAAATGGCATGATTTGAGAGAGGAAAGAATATAAATGTACATAAGCTGTTAATGATTTTTTAAATTCATCCTGTGCTTCTTCCTCTAATACTTTGAATCTGTCAACCGAAGGGTCAATATACGCATATAATTTTCCCTGGTCCTTAATGGATGTGTGTGTTGGTTTATAAAATATTTTAGCAAAAGCATCAATCTCAGATTGGAAATACACTTTAGAGGCATCCATTTTGCCTTTCAGGTCGTACAAATGATTCGGGTCTGTTGGTTCAGTTAATGTCGTCAATTCATAATAAGGTTGGAATGATTCGATTATTGTTTCTCTGTCATTTTGGAAATCCATAATAAAAGTATCTTCCTTGCCCGGATGAGTTCTATTCAGTCTTGAAAGTGTTTGAACTGCTTTTACCCCAGATAATTTTTTATCAACATACATCGTGTGAAGAAGCGGTTGGTCATATCCGGTCTGGTATTTATCCGCAACAAGTAAAACCTGAAATTCATCTGTAGCAAATTTACCGGGTAACTCTGTTTCACTAAATTTATTGATTTGTGCTTCAGTTATCCCTTCTGGAAAATCATCATCATATACTGTTCCTGAAAACGCAACAAGCGGTTTTATGTACGAATATCCTTTCTCTTTTATATACTCTTTGAATTCCTGATAGTATCGAAGTGCATGTTTCCGGGAAGATGTAACCACCATAGCTTTTGCCCTGCCTCCGATTTTTTTCATCGTTAATTGCCGGAAGTGTTCAACCATTACCTCTGTTTTTTGTGCTAAATTATGAGGGTGTAGTGAAGCAAATCGGGCAATGGCTTTGATAGCTTTTTTCTTGTTTAACTCAGGGTCATCTTCTATTGATTTTGAAAATTTGTAATACTCTTTATATGTCGTGTAATTTTTGAGAACATCAAGTATGAATCCTTCTTCTATGGCTTGCTTCATTGAATACAAATGAAATGGTCTGGGAATACCTTCTGAGTCTTTTACACCAAAAACTTCTAATGTCTTTGCTTTGGGAGTTGCAGTAAAAGCGAAAATGCTGATATTCTTTTGAGGTCCCCGCTTTCTTATTGTTTCCCGAATGTAATCATCTTCGTCAATTGATTCCTTCTCAATACCACTTTCGATTTTCTCGGACTCTTCCAACGAAACATTCTTTCCGGCAAGTGCCTCAGTCATTTTACGACTTGCTTCTCCACCCTGGCTGCTGTGGGCTTCATCAATAATAACTGCATAATTGCGGTTAGGGATTTCCGATAAATGGTTCAATGCAAATGGAAATTTTTGCAGGGTAGTAATTATTATATTTGTTCCATGTGTTATAGCTTCTGCTAACTGTTTGGAATCTTCGTCAATACGCTGGACAACTCCTTGCTTATGCTCGAACTGATAGATTGTATCCTGCAACTGCTGGTCAAGCACATTTCTGTCGGTTACGACAATTATTGAATCGAATATCTTTTTATCATTAGTATTGTAAAGACTACTGAGGCGGTATGACAGCCATGCAATTGAATTGCTTTTACCACTGCCGGCAGAATGTTCCACAAGATAATTCTTCCCTTGTCCTGCTATTTTTGCGTCTGCCGTCAACTTTCGTACTGAATCAATTTGATGATAACGGGGGAATAACATTTTCTCCTTTGAATATTTCTTCCCGTCAACAATGTAATCTTCTTTTTGAATATGTATATATCTGCCGATTATCTCAAGCCAGCTATCAGGTGCCAGCATTTCTTCCCAGAAGTAAGATGTCCTGTATGACTGGTAATCCTTTGCAGGAGGGTTGCCGGCTCCGTTGTGAAAACCTTTGTTGAAAGGTAAAAACTTTGTATTTGAGAATTCAAGTTTTGTTGTGAGATGTACATTGTCGGAGTCAATTGTAAAATGCACTAGTACCCTTTTTTTGAATTGGAAGAGTAATTCCCTTGGGTCACGGCTTGTCTGATATTGGGTAATACCTTCTTTAACAGACTGTCCCGTGAATATGTTCTTCAATTCAATTGTTGCAATCGGCAATCCATTCAATGACAAAAGTAAATCAATACTTTTATTATTCTTTTGTGAAAAATGAACCTGACGAGTTACATACAATCTGTTCAGCTTGTATAATTCAAGTGTTTCAGGATTCAATCCACTGTCGGGTTTGAAGTAGGCAAGTTTGAATTTTATTCCACTATCGGTTATGCCATGTCGAACAACATCAAGCATACCCCTTAAATCAAGCTCTTTGAAAAGCCTCTGGACAAACTTACTTTCAGTATCTTCTCTATAATATGCTATCAGCTTTTCCCATTCTTTCGGTTGGGATGATTGAATAAAGTCAATGACTGCCTTTTTATCAAAAGCTAAATCAGTGCTGTAATCACTGTCATTCCCTAAATGCCAGCCATTATCGGTTAAATGTCCGACAATAGCTGATTCAAATGTTGATTCGGTGTGGATATTGCTCATTTAATTACCATCATATCTATCGTTTATCTAATAACTTCTTATATTCAATAATTACAATAACTTACAGTGTCCAAAATTATAAAAACTTTTTTAAAACTCGTTTAAAAGTCATTTAAAACTCGTTTAAAAGCTCATTAATAAGTCATTGAAAATCAATAAAAAAGTCAATTTTAAGTTATTAAAAGTGATTAATTAAGTTCTTTTTAATCTCTTTAATTAACTAACAAATTACTATCAAATAACTATCAATTAACTAACAAATTACTATCATTTTACTATCAATTAACTAACAAATTACTATCATTTTACTATCAATTTATTAATCTTGATAATAGTTTAATTAATTCTTTAACAGAATCCATTTAGGACTTCTATCAGAACCAACATTTTTAATGTCGCCTTTTATTCTAAGTTCTGTCAACAAATGATTTATTTTAGCTTTTTTCTGATTTTCATTCATCCATTCAGGTAACTTTTTCCACAATAATTCATCAACATCACTCCTTGTTAAAACATCATGTTGAATTATAGCTCTAATAATTAAATCCAGATAATATTTTTTATCAAGGGCTTTATTTTTTGTATAAACAGCTTTTAATCCTGTTTTTTTAGAAATCTTTAATGAAATGAAGTAATTCGGTTTTCTTCCTTCTATTAAACCATTTTTTCTTAAATATTTCTCAGCTTCTAATGTTAATGTTTGTTTCTTTTGTACTTTATCTAATAATATTATATCATCCAATGATAAATCTATGTTCCGAGCAAGTAAACTTGCATAATTCATATCCAATACTTTCCCTATTATAGTTACTTTAACCTTACCCCCTGACAAATCATAGTCGGGCATAGGGAAAAATCTTGCTCTTTGAAAATTGAACATTTTTCTAATTCCGCTCCCGATTGAATCAACCATTTTCAAATTTAACATGGCTGTTGTAAGAAATTTATTTCGGTAATGCTCTTCAGGTGCATCCTCAATAATGACTTTTTCTACTGAACCGGGAATGAATGAGCCTAAATTTGAAAAAACAAGCTGGTCATCAAATTCAATGACATTAATCCTTCCACTCTTTGTATAGTCTTGATGTGCTATGCAATTGTTAATTGCTTCTCTTATTGTGAATGGCTCATATGTTAACATTTCTTCAGGGTATAATGTCCCATCTTTAAGGTAACTATATTTCAAATTACGAATCTTTATATATATTTTATTTAGCGATAATAATAAAGGGCAACCTTCAATTTGATAATCTTTTTCTACCCCTTTACTATCTTTAAGTATCCACCTAATTTTAGCTTCTGCTGGGCTTATATAATGTTCTGACTCTTGCTTACCAAGTAAGATTATTGCAGTTCTTGTAATTTTTCCTCTTATAATAATTTTTGCTTTATTAAGAAATGTTATATCATTCCATGAATCAACCTCAAGAGCTAATCCAGGGGATTTTTCTTTGTAATTTTTTCTAGCTAATTTAATTGCCTCATAGTCTAAGTCATCAATTGTTGCATCCGGAACAATTCCGGCACTCCAGTCCTCAGAATATGCAGGTTCACTTAGGATAGCTTCTTTTCTTTCAGGTCTTATCTCTACAAGGCTATCGTTAACCCTTTGCCAAATACGATTGTGGGCAAGAACAGGCTGTCTTGGTTTATGTTTTGGAATATGAAAAATCCATACTATTTTTCCAGTCTCTTCCGCTATTAATTCCTCGACATCAAATCCTTCGGAAGTTAGATTTGGACATTGTTCCAGTATTTTCAATTTGATATTATCGGTTGTATAATTATGGAACTCTTTAATCCCAATAATTTCTATTGTATCATCTTTTACTCCTATCAATAAGGAACCACCCTCCATGTTTGAAATTGCTGAAATATATGAAATAATATCATCACCAGTGCTTCCAGAAACTGAATGTATTAATGATTGAAATCCCTTCCACTCACAGGATTCATTTTCTTTCGGATAATTATCAAAAAGATAATTTTGAAGTTCTTTCTCAATCATATTACACCACTTTCACTTTCCTAGTCACTTCTTAAAATAATAAATCAATCACATTATAATCCATTGAAAAATATATAGATTTATTATTGAAATATTCTCTTAATCACATAACCGTCACATAAACTTATAGTCCCAAACTTATAACTCTTTCAATAATTTTACAAGTTCTTTTTCTTCCATCACACCACCTTCACTTTCCCGGTTACAACTTCGCTAATCAATGCAGTCCGGTATTCCTGCATCAGCTCTATTTCTTTTTCGATTTTGGTTATTGTTGAATCTATTTTTTGTGTTTCGTTTTCAATATGATTTACAATTTGTTTTTGTTCTGCCTTTAAAGGCAATGGAACTATAACGTCTGTGATTGAATCAAGTGGAAGCCCAAATCTCGTTACCCCGTTTGCTGAAACTTCAAAATGAGAATTGAAATCTTTTGATTGAAAAAGTCTAAACAAATACTCACCAAACATATCATGTCGATTAGTTTTTATCTGAGCTAAATGATAACCACAGATTACATTTTCAAAATCTTTTTCAACATATGCAGGTTTTGCTATGTCATCAGGTGTTTCAGAGTCTTTTGTAATTAAAACGTCTCCTTTATTGAGAATGAATTTTTCTATTTCTTTTTCGGTTGCAGATGCTTCCATAAATAAAATAGAATCGTTAATAAATTCGTTCTTATAAACATCAATATAGTTACAAAGTAGAACTGAAATTTCTCCTTCATTTGTTTTCTTATCAACGTTACTTGATTGAATCTCTGCCACATACTTCAGTTTCTTCACTTCCCAATGTTCCGGTATATCGCCCAGCCAGTCTATGCCGCTGGGTTTAAACCTCACCCCCTGCCCCTCTCCGGATGGCGAGGGGAGACCTTTTGTTACTGCCTGATTGATTACAGCCGTTCTTTCTTCTTTTAGCAGTTCAATCAGCTTTTGCTTCTTTTCGATAAAGGAATCAATCAAAGCAGTCTTTTTGTTAATAAATTCTACAATTTTTATTTGTTCATCTATAGGAGGAACAAAAATATTTATTTCTTTTAAGGTGTTCCCATAAATAACATCTATTACTGTACTATTACTAGAAATTTTAACATCTTCTTTAAAAAATACTGCATCATTGAAATATTTGATTAAAAAATCATTAGAAATTTTATCAGTATTAATTTGTAATTTTATGAGACAAGGGTGAATAATACCTCTCTGAACTCCTTTTGGGAACTTGGAAGCTTTTCCAATTGTGCCTCTTGAAGTAATTATTATATCATTCTCAAATATTTCAAAAACTGATAATTTATTAAATTTTTCATTCGAAATATAATCTTCACCTAATTCAAAATTGTTTTCAATTATATTTCTTTGGGTATAAACTTTTATTTCACCAATTGTTGAAAAATCAGAATTTTTTAAATCGCTTCCAAATGGACCAGGTTTTAATGAACCTTTTATTGGTTTCAATAAAAACTTTAACTTTTTAATATTCCAATGCTCAGGAATATCGCCAATCAAATCATTGCCGGAGGGTTTGTATTTGGGGTATTGTTTTAGCATAACTTTAAACTATAAATTTGTGCCATCTTTCACTTTTATTAATCTCTTCATCAATATTAATTTTATTTTCTTCATAATATGTTGTCAATTCATCAAAGCTATTAATTGGGCTTACATTGTAATAAAGAGAATTTTTAATCAAGTTATAGGAAGTTTCTAAATCGTTATTCCTAACTTTTGAATGCCATACTATAGCTTGGGTAAAGCTATCTTTTGTAACTTCCTTCTTTTTTGAATTGCAAAGACCAAAATAATAAATCAGTCTTTGCACAGTCCAATCAATCAATGTTAAATCAAATTTTATTGCTTCCCATTTTTCTATGATTCCAAAAATATCTAAGGTCAAATCTTTGTCCTTTTGAATTTTGTGTATTATATCTAAATGTTTACATATCTTACTTTTTGTAGGGAAATGATGAACTAAATGGGAAAAAACAATAATAATATAAGACGAGACAACTATAGCACTATAAGCATCTTTATCTGTACAATGTTCTCCCTGATGGATTACATTATGTCTTTTTTTAAGGACACCAATTTTATCTTTACTTGTTTCAACAAAATCTTTATAAATTTTCTCACCGAGCATAGTATTGATACGCTCACTTATCCTGTCGTATTTCATATCATCTTTTAACAAAATTTCGATAGATGTTATAGCTCCAAGCAATTGAGTTATCGGAGAAGGAACATTAAGTGTTAAATAAAGATTTGATAAAGATTCATTAATATTTTTATCATTTCGTGTTTTGACAAAATAATATAGTCTCTTAAACTGAATTTTATTAAATAAATTAATTAGTTTTGTTCTGCTATATCTCAAAGGTTCATCAGGTATAGAAATTGAATATTCACCAGCAGTATATTTATTATGAGTTGATTGACTTTTATAGCTTGTTAAGAGGTTAATCTCACTACCTTGACTTCCATAAATCTGACTATCTAAAGAGATTCCAATTCTAAAATCAGATAAAAATAAGAATACAAAAAATATAAATCCTGAGACTTCTAAAGCTCTTTTTTCAGCTTGAGCTTGAAGTTCTTTTTCATTTTCTTTTACAATTTTTCCATAATTTTGAACGATTAAAAAAGTATGTTCAGATTTAAAATGAGAAAAGAGATAATGGATAATTGGTCTTTCATCGTATTGAATTTCTTCAAGATATTCCTTTAGTTGCTTTGCATTAACTATTGTAGCATCATCAAATATGAAATCACGCCAATTATCCTGGTCTTCAATCTGAAGTCCATATAAATTGAACAAGTACCAATTAATATTTTCAATGTCAAGTCTTTTCATTTTATATCTCATTTATCTTACCATCAATTTCAGCATCCAAAGCCATAATATCAGCCCTGATTTCTTCAAGACTACGTAATTGTTTTATTCAATATTTTTTTTACATAATTACTAATTATTGATTATTTCGAGCAATTTTTTCCCTTTATCAGTAGTCATATACTTCTGATTCGGGCTGTTTGGCTTATCAGGTATAGTCATTTTTATCAGCCCATTGTTAATTAACACAATGATATTGTTTTTATAATTTTTATAATGATTTGATAGTTGTAATAAATCTAAGATACTAGTTCGTGTCTGTGGAATAGTACATAATTTCAATAGATTTATAAGATTATCAATTTTATTTTTTTCAACTTGTTTCCTGACTTGCTCCCTAACTTGTACACCAGCTTGTACACCATATTTGTCAAAACAAGCAACAACTTCATCTAAGTTATTAATAACAAAGAGCTTAACTTGCACACTAACTTGCACACTCAATTGTTTTATGCTAGGTGCTAACTCGGTGCCAACTTGGTCCAGTTCTGGTACCAACTCTGTCCTGACTTTTAGTTCATCTTCAATATTTAATTTTATTTCATGTCCATCAACTTTAACCTGGACCTTGTCCTTAACATGAAAATCGGGATGTATATGGAAAGTTACTTTGAAAAATGTTCTTTCATCATCAGTTTCAAATATAGGATTTGGAGAACCATTCTTCCTGAGTGCGTTAATAATAGTTGGGATACCTGTAGCCCTCCCTTCAGTAAGGTGAAGCTCCTTGAGAAAATCTCCTATCCTGCGATTTCGGTATTTACGAACTTCAAACTGTAAATTTTGGAGTTTAACTTTATCAAGAGGAGGAAGTGGACCTGGGAAACTGATTATGCTTAATCGGTCAGGATAAATTCTTATTTCTATTGAGGAATCATTATCATAACCCCGATGGTAAACTGCATTGCAAAGAGCTTCTTCTATGGCTTCGTAAGGATAATTATAGAACCGCTTTGCTTCTGCTTCACCTTCTATCTTTTCAACTTTTTCTCTTATTACACTATTCTTTAAATAAGAAAGTGCATTTTGTAATTGATTGTGTATTTGTTCAGTGAAAATCTTTTCAGTATAATTAGTACCAGATTCATCATAAAATGTTACAATTTCTATTTTAACATAAGGGAAGAATTTTTTCACGTCTTTGGCAAAAAATAGAACACCAACATTTTTAGGTTTCAAATATTCATTTGAACCTTCTGCTATATTCATCC
Source organism: Ignavibacteria bacterium RIFOXYC2_FULL_35_21 (assembly GCA_001804705.1). Lineage (GTDB taxonomy): Bacteria > Bacteroidota > Ignavibacteria > Kapaibacteriales > UBA2268 > XYC2-FULL-35-21. Next base: position 8,754 of record MHAY01000050.1, on the reverse strand, counting down.
TTCTTGATAAGTCCTGAATAGATAAATCATGTATATGCTGTTCAAGGTCACTTTTGATTTCGTTTAAATAAATTTTGATTGAAGATAGGTCAAAATCTGATAATTGTGCCAAATGATTTACTTGGTCATCGAATGGAATTCGATTTGACATAGAAATAAGTTCAATTTCTTCCTCATGAGTTGGTCTGACGGTGGAAGAAAATTTCCTGATGAAATATAAATATCTTGGATTATCACCAAGTTTATCCGGAGCTTTGTAAGGTCTATTACTACCACCGGGACACCATAAAATAAGAATTTTTTTCCCTTGATAATCAATTGGTTCTGATATTGGAAAATAGTTAGGGATAATTTTTCTGCAAAGATTGTTCAACTCTCTTTGGATTGAATCAATAGTAAGAACATTTAAACCTATTGGTGGTAAAACAGGAGTACCGTTATTATCTTCAATTCCAATAATAATGTAACCACTACCCCAGTTATTAAAATCATTAGCAAATGCACAAATTGTTTTGATAGTCCGTTCTGGATTCCAGCCTTCCTTGAATTCAATACGTTCCCATTCAACAGTTTTACCGCTAATCAATTCATCAATATTGACTGGTAGTGACATTATTTTATAATCTCCTTTATCATTCCCTCAGTCTCGTCTTCCAGAGCCAGAATATCGGCTCGGATTTCTTCGAGACTTCGTAATGGTTTGTATTTATAAAAATACTTAGTAAAATTTATTTCATAACCGATTTTTGTTTTGCTGTAGTCAATCCATGCGTCTGGAACATGAGGTAAAACTTCTCTTTTGAAATATTCTTCAATATCATCTTTTAATGGTACATTTTCGTAATCCCTCAAATCAGAATCAGGCACAGGATTGCCTTTTTTATCTAATATTGTTTTCCCTTTATCATCATTCTTAGGTCTTTCTACAGTTATTCTCGAATAACCAAAATCCTCATTATCAAAAATCTTGCAGTATTCACTTTCCCTGAATTCACCGTAGATTTCGGTGATGAACTTTATAGCCTCTTCATGTATTTCTTTTCGCTTGTTGCCTAAACTTCTGAGCATCTTACTGTAGAAAGGATTGTCTTTGTCATCCTTGTCAGAACCTGTCGCATTAATAAGTTGCACTTTACCTTTTCGTTCTTTGTTCTTGCGGTCAGTAACAATCCAGACATAAGTTGAAATACCAGTATTATAAAACAACTGGTCAGGCATTGCAACAATAGCTTCGAGCATATCATTTTCAAAAATCCATTTCCTGATGTCGCTTGTTCCACTACCCGCACCGCCACTGAACAGGGGAGAGCCATTAAATACAATTCCTAACCTTGTCCCACCAGCACCTCTTTTCATCTTTGAAATCATGTGTTGAAGGAAAAGCAATGAACCATCGCTTATCGGGGGTAATCCGGCACCAAAGCGCCCGGCAAATCCAAGATTCGCATTTTCATCCTTAACGTATTTCTCTACTTTTTTCCAATCTACACCAAAAGGAGGATTACTGAGCATGTAATCAAATCTTTCGTCTGTGAGTCCATCCTGAGTGAATGTATTTCCAAATTTGATGTTTGATGGATTTTGACCTTTAATAAGCATATCGGATTTACAAATTGCATAAGATTCAGGATTGATTTCCTGTCCGAACACTTCAAGCTTGGCATCAGGATTGAGTTCATGTAAGTATTCCTCTGCAACAGAAAGCATTCCACCTGTCCCGCAAGCAGGGTCGTAGAGAGTTTTAACAATTCCTTCCTTCCTGAGTATTTTCTTATCATTTACGAAAAGCAAATTGACCATTAAACGAATTACTTCACGTGGTGTGAAATGTTCTCCGGCAGTTTCGTTACTAAGCTCTGCAAATTTTCGTATCAATTCTTCAAAGACGTAGCCCATTTCCATTGTATTCACACCTTTGAACATGTCTTCGGCTTCAGCGAATCTTTTGATAATTAAATACAGCAAGTCATATTCATCCAATTTTTTTATCTGGTCATCAAAGCTGAAATACTCTATTATTTCTTTGGCTCCAATAGAAAAACCATTGATGTAATTTCTTAAATTTGCAGCAATGTTATTGTGGTCTTTAGCAAGTTCATAGAAGTCAAATTTACTTCGATTATGGAACTTCACTTTAGCAACATTATTCAGTATTGGCTCAAGTATTTCAGGCTTTTTATCCTTATGCCTGATATATGCTTCGAGAACTTTTTTCTTGGTAGGCTCAAGGACAAAATCCAGTCGCCTCAATACTGTAAAGGGCAGTATTACTTTACCATAATCTGACTGCTTGTATTGCCCACGCAGCAGGTCAGCAATCCCCCAAATAAAATTCGCTTTCTCTTTAAAATTGTTGTTGAGCATAAATGTATTTCAATAAAATATTAACAGGTTAAAATACAATTTAGTAAAATAATCTTTTTCTTAATTTGCAATGAATCCTAATTATTCCATTACATTAAGAATATTTTCTTTTACGGAATCATAATTTCTATGTCTCATTGTTAAATTTACTCAAACAAATTAATATTTTATTTTTTTTTAAACTGTGTATTATTCATAAGTTCTTTTTCAATTTCTTCAATGCTTGGCAATGATGTCTTCAAATTCTCCGGAATTGACCGCATAAATTGGTAATCTGCCACGCCGATAGGCCTGTTAATTGCAGCAAGAGAGTATTCTGCTACTATATCATTTCTCCCTTTGCATAGTAATATACCTATTGTCTGGCTGTCTGTTTTAGATTTTAAGGTATCGTTAACGACAGATATATAGAAATTCAGTTTACCGGCATACTCAGGTTTAAAATCAGTTGTCTTCAGCTCGATTACAACATAACATTTCAGCTTAATGTGATAAAAAAGCAAGTCAATATAATAATCTTCGCTACCGATTTCAATATGAAATTGCCTGCCGACAAAAGCAAAACCCTGCCCTAATTCAAGCAAAAATTTAGTAATATGATTTGTCAATTGTTCCTCAATATCCTTTTCCTGAGCCTTTGCAGATACATTTATAAAATCAAAAATGTACGGGTCCTTAAGCATATAATTTGCATAATCAGAATCGGGCGGGGGGAGTGTCATTCTGAAATTAGTAATTTTCTTTTTCTTTTCCTGCCTTGCATAGAGTTCCTTCTCTATTTGCATCAACATAATATTTCTGCTCCATCCATATTCTATAGCCCTGCTCATATACCAAAGCCGGTCTTCAACATTCTTTACCTTCTCCATCAGAGTGATATGATGATACCATGATAATTGTGCAAGAGGCACTTGCATAAACATTTCTTCAATTTGTGCAAGAGGTACTTGCACAATTGCTTTGTTACCGGGAATGTGTGCAGGAAGTAGTTTTTTAAAACGGTTATGGAGAAAATTATTAGAATAAAGTTCGGCAAATCTTCGCATATATTTCAAATTTCTTGGCGAGAAACCTTTTAAATTGGGAAATTCCAACTTAATGTCCCGAGATAAATTATCTATTATTTTTGTTCCCCAGCCTTCGCTTTCCTGCCTTTCGAGAATTAAATTTCCGATTTGCCAGTATAAAAACAGCAAATGTTTGTTGACAGTAACAGTTGCCTTGAGCTGGGATTCTTTGATTCGATTTTTTATGTCAACCAATAAATCTTTATAATGACTATCTGTTTTTATGATTTGATTTTTTTTAGATTTCATAACCAATTCCCTTCAAATTCTCCTTTATCTTCTTATCAAGCTCAAGCCCTTGCTTCATCTGCTCTGCAAGTTCCTGAATTGGTTTATATTTTTTCCAGTTGGTCATAGTATTTTTTGTAATTAAAATATGCCGACAATATCGTCATATCAAAAATATATGTCGAAATATAAGCGATTTTTCGACATATTATGATTGTACCAGGATAATTGTGCAAGGGGTAATTGCACAATTGCATTGTTATCTTTATTTATTATAAGAGTAATATTAAAATCCATAACCAATTCTCTTCAAATTCTCCTTTATCTTCTTGTCAAGTTCCAGCCCTTGCTTCATCTGCTCTGCAAGTTCCTGTGTGAGTGCTTTCATCTTTTCTTCAAATGCTTCATCGTCTTCTTCTTCATCAGGCACACCGACATACCTGCCGGGAGTAAGCACAAAGTTATTTTTTCTCACTTCCTCTATTGTAGCAGACTTGCAGTAGCCCTTCACATCTTGATAAAATCCCCCCTTCCCCCCTTTGACAAAGGGGGCATCCTGTTTATTTCTCCAGTTATGAAAAGTACCGGAAATTTTCCCGATGTCTTCCTCTGTGAGAAGCCTGTGCTTGCGGTCAATCATTGTTCCGAAAGAACGGGCATCAATAAACAGAACTTCATCCTTTCTGTTCCTGAACTTGTGATTGGACCTGTCACGGGACAAGAACCAAAGACAGGCAGGAATACCTGTATTGTAAAACAATTTATCGGGCATGGCAACAACGCAGTCCACAAGATTTGCTTCAATGATATTCTTGCGTATTTCACCTTCATTGGATGTTTCGGAAGATAAAGAACCATTCGACAAAACAAAACCTGCAATACCGGCAGGAGCCAGGTGATAGATGAAATGCTGAACCCATGCGAAGTTTGCATTACCCGTTGGTGGAACGCCATAATTCCAGCGTGCATCATTTCGGAGCATTTCACCAGACCAGTCGCTGTCGTTGAATGGGGGATTAGCAAGAATAAAATCAGCTTTCAGGTCTTTGTGTGCATCATTCAGGAAACTTCCCTCGTTGTTCCACTTGATATTAGAGCCGTCAATACTGCGTAAGGCAAGATTCATTCTGCAAAGATGGTACGTTGTGGAATTGGATTCCTGCCCGAATATTGAAATATCATGTATCTTGCCCTGATGAGCCAGAATGAACTTTTCACTCTGGACAAACATGCCACCTGAACCACAGCAAGGGTCAAATACACGTCCATGATATGGTTCAATCATAGCTACAAGCAATTTCACAATACTTTCGGGAGTATAGAACTGACCACCCTTTTTGCCTTCTGCCGCAGCAAACTGACCTAAGAAATATTCATATATTCTACCCAATACATCTCTTGCCTGGCTTTTAGAATCACCGAGTGCAATAGTGCTAATCATATCAATAAGCTGACCGAGGCTTTGCTTGTCGAGTGCCTGCTTTGCATATTCTTTTGGCAGAACACCTTTGAGAGTTGCATTTTGCTTCTCTAATTCCTCCATAGAATCATCAACAATTTTGCCGATGTTTGGCAGTTTAGCATTATCCTTGAGATATGACCAGCGTGCTTTTTCCGGGACGAAGAAAACATTGGATGAACGGTACTCGTCAACATCTTCGACAGCATTGTATCTTTCCTTTGGCTCTTTTATATACCATTCACTCTTCGGATTTGAATATTCAAATTCCAACTGACCACGCTTCTCTTCAAAAGAATCGGAGATGTATTTGAGGAATATCAGACCGAGAACAACATGCTTGTATTCAGCTGCATCCATGTTTTTACGGAGCTTATCAGCCGTCTGCCAGAGAGCCTGTTCGAGAGGTTGTTCTTTATTGTTTTTTGCCATAATGATTTGAATGAATAGTAAAAATAGCTCTTTACGCCATTAAGTAATAGAATATATTAATGGAACTAAATTATTATTAAAAAAATATGAATTACCACTTCTTAAATTTAGTATTATTTTCAGGCAATATCAAATAAATATTATAAGTAAGCTTTACTTAATAATAATTGCGTCACATTCTGTCACTTTTAAAACTATATTTGTAATAATAAAATTTATAACATTATAGAGCGAAATTATGAGTAATCATTTACTATCCAAATCATCATTTGTTAAGGGGTGTCAGTGCAGTAAGGCATTGTATCTTTATTGTCATCACCCTCAACTGAAAGATGAATTATCTGAGTCAAAACAAACCATATTTACCCAAGGACATCAGGTCGGAGAGTTAGCACAGTCCCTGTTCCCCGATGGTATTAAACTAAAGAAAGAATACGATTTTGATTTTGATAAAGGTCTTGAACTGACAAAGCAATATCTGAGCAAACCGGATGTTGCCTTATACGAAGCACCATTCCTGCACAATGAAATATTGTCAATACTCGATATTCTTGTTTCAAAGAATGGCAGATGGTATGCGTATGAAGTAAAAAGTTCAACAGGAATTAAGGATGAGGTTATATGGGATGCCGCTTTACAGTATTATGTCATTAAGAACTCCGGATTGAACATTGATGACTTTTTCATTGTCTATATCAACAATCAATATGTAAGACATGGCGAAATTGATGTCAAGCAGTTGTTCACGATTGAATCAGTGCGGGATAGAATCTTACCTCTTCAGGAGTTCGTATCTGAAAAAGTTGAAGAGCTGAAGGCTGTATTAAAATCTCCCTCAGTGCCAGATATTGACATTGGACTATATTGTGAGAAACCTTACATTTGTGATTTTATGGGTCATTGCTGGAAGCATATACCAGATTATTCGGTTTTTAATATTGGTAATTTAGGTAAGGAAAAACAATACGATTTATATTATAATGGAATTGTTAGAATAGAAGACATCCCCGATGATTACAAATTAAATGATAAACAGAGGACGGAGGTTTCTTCTGCACTAACCAATACACCTGTTATTAAAAAACAGGAAATAAGAGATTTTCTCTCAGGTATTAACTACCCGGTTTACTTTCTCGATTTTGAAACTTTCTTTCCGGCAGTACCAATGTTTGACAATTCCCGTCCTTACAGGCAAATATCCTTTCAGTATTCACTGCATTATCTTGACTCAAAAGACTCTGATTTACAGCATTTTGAATATCTCGCAGAAGCAGATTATAAGATTGACCCAAGAATTGGATTTATTGAGGCATTGTTAGCACAAACAGAAAAGCCTGGTGATATTTTGGTTTATAACATTAGTTTCGAGAGAACAAGACTAATTGAACTTGCACAAGACTTTCCACAGTATTCAGGGGCGATTGCGGATATAATTTCAAGGATAAAGGATTTAATGATACCATTTCAGAACCGATATTATTATACTCCTGCAATGAGGGGTTCACATTCAATCAAAGCTGTACTACCGGCATTAATGCCAGGAATGAGTTATGGAGACCTTGAAATAAACCAGGGCGGTCAGGCAAGCAGTGCCTTTGTGAACTTATATGAAGAAACAAATACTGAAATAATAGCAAAAACACGTGCAAATTTATTGGATTACTGCAAGCTTGATACACTAGCAATGGTAAAAATTCTGAAGGTGCTGGAGGGTGTGTAGGGTTAGAGCTGATTATGTTTATGCGTGCATAGATAAGGAAAAGTTAAGTTAAAAAATTATTGGGAAAGTCCTATATATTTTGTTATTTTGATTTAGAAAGTATATTTTTTTATATAATGCAAATTTATTAATAAAAAAATAAATAATTAAATTAAAGGGTAAGTATGAAAATTGCAGAACTAATATTTAAAAGAGTCAACAGAGACTATTTACTTCCATCAATACAAAGAGAGTTTGTCTGGTTAAAAAGTCCAAAAGAGCAAAAGATTGAAAAACTGTATGATTCCATAATGCAAAAATATCCATTTGGTACAATATTAACCTGGGAAGTTGATAAACCTTTAGAATTAGAAAAATTGCAATGGGAAGTATATGAATTTGTTCAGGATTATGACAAAGATACTCCCCATAATGAGATTGCCAATATTAATGGATTCACTAAGCTATTTCTAGTGTTAGACGGACAACAAAGGCTTTCTTCCCTCAATGTCGGTTTAAGGGGTTCTGTCAGTTATACATCAAATACAAAAAAGAGAACTTCAAAACTATTTCTTAATTTATTTTCAGAAATAGAAGACAATCCTGACAATGACTTTGGCTTAAAATATGAATTTAAATTTCTTGTGAATGTTCCTGAAAATGATAATCAACTATGGTTTGAAGTTGGAAAAGTACTAGATTTTTATGATAAAGATACAGAAGTATTTAAAGAGTATTTTGACCAGTCTATACGCCAAAAAACAAATGATAATAATAAAGTAATAAAAGCAAAAATGATTTTAGGACAACTTCATCAGACCTTTTGTTGCGATGAAACAATAATAGTTACACTAGTAACAGGTGATGATGAAAAAGCTCTTAATGTTTTTGTTAGAACTAATGATGGTGGAATAAAATTAGAAAAAGCAGACCTGCTTCTTTCTTATATGGAATCGAATAAAAATATCTTTAAGCCAAATGGTGCAAGAAAAGAGATATTTGGATTTGTTGATTTGCTAAATGAAGTAGAATTACACAAACCAGATTATGATTTAGCTAAGGACGATGTTTTAAAAGCAGCACTTGTATTATCCGATTTAGAAGTTCAATACAAAATAAAAAACTTCAATCAAGAAAATTTAGATACTATATCAAATAATTGGGAAACGATAAAAAAATACTTAAATCTTACTGTGAAATTGATTGCTCGTTATGGATTTTCAGCAAAAAATATTATTTCAAAAAATTCACTTATTCCAGTAGCATATTATTTAATGAAAAAGGGTACTTCAAGTAGTTTTATTGCATCTCAATCCATTGCAGATATAGAAATCAAAATCGAAATAATCAAATGGCTTGTAATTTCACAGCTTACAGGAGCATTTGGTAGTTCTTCAGATTTTACATTGAAATCTGTAACAATACTTCGGACATTTTTTCAATCCTATTAAATAAAAAGTCCCCCCATTCGATTTAAAACTTAGAAAAATATTTTTTTGAAATTC
>MHAY01000049.1 GCA_001804705.1 Ignavibacteria bacterium RIFOXYC2_FULL_35_21 | reverse complement strand
TAGCAATCGAATAACCTCAAAAATTGGTTTTCCCGTAGGGAATAAATAATCAATTACGAATTACGAATTACGAATTACGAAAAGAATTCACAATTAAGAAAGGGGAAATAGGAATGGGGAGATATAATTAACAAAACTTTCACCATGCTAAAGCATGGTGCTATTCTTATATTCATAGTCTTTTTTTTCACACAACCTGAAAGGAAACCCCTGAATCCCCCTTTGAAAAAGGGGGCAGATTCTTCGACTACGCTCAGAATGACAATAAAAACAACCCCCTGAATCCCCTTTAATAAGGGGGAGCAAATCGAATCATCAAAATCACATAAATCAAACAAATCACAATTCAGACTATTAATGAACAATTTGTTACTTAAAATGTACAGAAACAATAAATTCATTCAAAAAATTAAACGAGAAATTATATTCAAACGTTAAGTGAACAAGTTTGCTTGAAAATTAATAAGTTAACTGTTATTATTTGCTTAATTTTTCTTATTTTTGTGTAACTATATAATGAACAAAGTGAAATTTTTTAAAAAATGAAGAAAAATCTTACTTCTTATGGTTATCTGAGGGTAGCTGCTATTACTCCTGAACATAAAGTTGCATCAATTGATTTTAATACTGAGCAAATTATTAAATGTATAGATAAAGCAGTTGACGGCAAGTGCCAGCTTATTGTATTTCCCGAGTTGTCAATCACAGGATATACCTGTGCCGATTTGTTTTATCAAAATACCTTGCTGACAGCGGCGAGGAAAGCGATTAACAAGATTGCAAAGGTTACGAATAAACACAAAACATTAGTAGTTGCCGGTGCTCCGATTGCAAATAATGGCAAGCTGTTCAATTGTGCAGTACTGCTTTCAGGCGGTGAAATAATAGGAATAGTTCCCAAGACATATTTGTGTAATACAAACGAATATTATGAAGTGAGATGGTTCTCATCCGAATTTGACAGAACTAACGATACGATTAAGTGGGATGATGCAGAGATTCCTTTTGGTGCCGATTTAATTTTCAGGCTTAAGGATTATAATGACTGCATCGTTGGCGTTGAAATTTGTGAAGACTTGTGGAGCGTGATTCCGCCAAGTTTTAATATGGCTCCGGCAGGGGCAAATGTTTTATTAAACTTATCGGCAGGAGACGAAATACTCGGTAAAGCCGATTACAGGAGAAAACTTGTCGAATCGCAATCAGCCCGATGTCTTGCGGCATACATCTATTCCGGGTGTGGACCCGGGGAATCGAGTACAGACCTTGTTTTCTCAGGACATTCCATAATAGCCGAAAACGGGTATATTCTTGCGGAATCCAAACGATTTGAGTTTGATACACAAATTCTGGTGAGGGATATTGATGTGGAGAGGCTCAATCACGAAAGAATAAAGAATAATTCGTTTGCAAATTCCAACATTTTTCAGGATTACAGGATTATTGACGTTAAGACGGAAAAACTCAAGGATGAAGATTTGAGAAGAGATATTAATCCAACACCGTTTATTCCCGGCGACATCAGCAAGAGGGATGAGGTATGCAAAGAAATATTTTCTTTACAGACAACCGGACTTGCAAAAAGGCTTCGACATCTTAATCTGCCGCCTATTGTTCTTGGATTGTCGGGAGGGCTGGACTCTACTCTCGCACTGCTCGTTGCAGTAAAAACATGTAAAATATTAAATATGAATTCAGGGAGTATCCATGCTATTACGATGCCGGGATTAGGAACAGGAGAGCGTACATTAGCTAATGCACAGGAATTAGCCGGACTACTCGGAGTTACACTTAAAACAATACCGATTGATGAAGCTACGTTGAAGCACTTTGAAGATATAGGCCATGACAAAAACAACATGAATACCGTTTATGAAAATGCACAGTCAAGAGAACGTACACAAATCCTGATGGACTATGCAAACGAGTGCAAGGGTATTGTGATTGGTACAAGCGATTTATCCGAGCTGGCACTTGGCTGGAGCACATACAATGGCGACCATATGTCAATGTATGCAGTAAATGCGGGCGTACCCAAGACTCTCGTTAAATATATTATCGAATGGACATCTGCATCAGAGTTCGATGGTGAAATATCGAGGGTTTTAAATGATATTTGCATTACGCCGATTTCTCCTGAGCTTTTACCAAAAGAAGCAGGGAAAATGCAGGATACTGAGAAAACAATCGGCCCGTTTATTTTGCATGACTTCTTCTTGTATTATTTTGTCCGTTATAGTTATTCGCCGCAAAAAATACTATTACTTGCGAAGAAATCTTTTGGGACAAAATATACAGAGCAGGAACTCAAATTATATTTGAAAATTTTTATGGAAAGATTTTTTAAAAATCAATTCAAAAGGTCATGTTTGCCTGATGGTATTAAAGTGGGAACAGTTTCTTTATCTCCAAGGGGTGACTGGAGGATGTCGAGCGATACGGAATTCGGGTTATGGATAGATCAAATAAATGAAGAAATTTAATTACTATTTGATGATAGTAACTAATTTAAAATAAAGGTATTGGAAAATGTTTAGGTTAACCTAAAATTGATTAGAGTAATATACGTCAAAAGAAAAAGATAGGGTTAGGAAATTTATAAAAATAAATACTTGAAATTAGAATTAATTATAAAATTTAAACAATCCCAAACATTCCGATAAAAGGATAAAATTAGAGGGATAATAATATTCAGAGAAATTAATGGATGATTTTGCTGGTAAGGAATCTATCAGAATAATAATAGCTGATGACCATGAGGTAGTGAGAGCCGGATTAAGAAGGCTGATGAGTCTCGATAAGTCAATAGTTGTTATTGACGAAGCACAGAATGGTTCAGAGGCGGTTGAACTTGTAAAGATACATAAGCCTGATATAGCTGTGCTGGATATTTTGATGCCTAAGATGGATGGCATTGAGGCAACCGAATTAATTAAACTTGAATTTCCGGATGTTTACGTAATAATTTTGACTGCTTTCGAGGATTGGGTACATATCGAAAGTGCATTATCGGCAGGTGCTGACGGTTACCTGACCAAAGATATTTCTGCTAAGGATTTGGTAGCATCTTTGAGAAATGTAAAACTTGGTGAAAGGGTTTTTAGTAAAAATATTTTAAATCTTCTGAATAAGAAGTTTGTTCCCTATCACGAAATTGACAGTTCGCCGGTATTAATATCGAAAAGGGAGCAAGAAATACTGAACTTAGTAGCAAGCGGTTACACAAGCCCGGAAATATCCGATAAGTTATTTATAAGTGTAAGGACAGTGCAGTCTCACAGGTCAAATATCATGCAAAAACTTGGGGTGAAGAATACTGCAGAGCTTGTAAGGTATGTTTACCTAAGTCGGAAGTCGGAAGTCGGAAGTCGGAAGTCGGAAGTCGGAAGTTGAAAGTCGGAAGTCGGAAGTCGGAAGTCGGAAGTCGGAAGTCGGAAGTCGGAAGTCGGAAGTCGGAAGTCGGAAGTCGGAAGTCGGAAGTCGGAAGTCGGAAGTCGGAAGTCGGAAGTCGGAAGTCGGAAGTCGGAAGTCGGAAGTCGGAAGTCGGAAGTTGAAAGGAATGAACGAACAAAAATTAATTGAATTATTAAATAATGAATCTTAAATTTTAGGTATAATTACGGATTGAATTTTTAAATGATTTGAATTAATTTTAAAGTGGTATAAGTGTGTCTAAGTTAAATTAATTACGATTTATTAGCCGAGATTTAAAATAAATTTTGATTAATTATAAAATTGAAACATTTAATTAAGGACTCATAGGACAAGAAATGCGATGATTAAATGAATGAAAAAATAAATTTATAATATATTAAAACAGGTGAAAAATGGAACTTGTTACACTGGCTAAAGCGCTTGAACTTGTTCGGGCGGGAACAGAAAAAAAGAGGGGGAAGAAAAACTTTACTTCAAAATTAGAAAATTTAAAAGTTGGAGTATTGTTATACTTTGCTTTTTTTCTGATTCTTACGGGTAGGCAGATTGTTTATTCGCAAAATAATGTGGGCATCGGATGCACGGACCCGGATGGATCGGCTATATTAGAACTTCGGTCAAGTACGATGGGATTTCTTGCACCGAGAATGACACTTGGACAAAGGCCTGGAACACCTGTAACAGGGTTGTTGATTTACCAAACGGATAATACAGCGGGGTTTTATTATTATGACGGAACAAGCTGGGTATATTTGTTAAGTGGGAGTTATTGGTCACTGTCGGGTAATGCTTCAACCAATCCGGTAAATGATTTTATAGGTACAAGCGATGCACAAGATTTTGTTCTTAGGACAAATAATCTTGAAAGGGCAAGAATTTTAAGTGGGGGTAATTTCGGAATTGGTACAAATAATCCTTCTCAAAGATTTGAAGTTAGTGATGGGAATATTTTACTGACAAACACCGGGGCGGCAACCGAATTAAGATTTGCCGAACCGGGTGGAGTAGATTACACTGCTTTCAAAGCACAGGCACAAACGGCCAATGTTACGTACACCCTGCCAACCGCGGATGGTTCAAATGGCCAGGCTTTGACAACGGACGGTGCAGGTTTATTAAGCTGGTCAACGATAAGCGGAGGCAGTGCCGGATGGACTGTCGGAGCAGGTGTAGTTTATAACACAACGGACAATATTGGTATCGGCACAAGTACACCCGGGCAATTGCTTGAAGTACGAAACGGGGGATTGTTACTCTCAAATAGTGGAACTGCGGGTGCCTTGTCATTTGCGGAACCCGGAGGAACTGACGTAACAGCATTTGTTGCACAGGCTCAGACAGGTAGTCTTACATATACTTTACCGGCAGGAGATGGCAGTAATGGACAGGTTTTGACAACCGACGGAGCAGGATTATTAAGCTGGAGTACAATTAGCGGAGGCAGTGCCGGATGGACTGTCGGAGCAGGTGTAGTTTATAACACAACAGACAATATTGGTATCGGCACAAGTACACCCGGGCAATTACTTGAAGTTCGTAACGGGGGATTGTTACTCTCGAATAGCGGAACTGCGGGTGCCTTGTCTTTTGCGGAACCCGGAGGTACAGACGTAACTGCATTTGTTGCACAGGCTCAGACAGGAAGTCTTACATATACTTTACCGGCAGGAGATGGCTCAAGTGGACAATTCTTATCTACGGATGGAGCCGGTTTATTAAGCTGGACTACTCCTTCAGGTTCAGTTCCTTCGGGAACAAGCGGACAGACACTTAGGTATGATGCAGCAAATGCACTGATTGCAACAAGTTTCTTGTCCAATGACGGCACTCAGGTTGCAGTTAATGATAATAATTCAGGTAATCAAAATCCACCTTTTATGATTGTACAAAGTGGTACTGGTGATGCCTCTCAAAGGTATTATTTATCCGGAGGGCAAAGTGTTTCGTCAGGTATAAACAATCTTGATAATGATAATTTTGAAATAAGTAATACTTCGTCACTCTCTTCAACAGGGGCTTATAGTGATGCTAATAAAATGTTGAGGGTGCATACCGAAGGAGGCAGCGCCGGAATTGTGGATATGAACCATCAAAGCAGGGCAAGGGGATATTTGACAACGGCAACTTCCATATCGAGTGGAACTGCTACCTGGGCAGCGATACCATTTGATGCCGAAAGTTATGATTCACAATCCGAATTTGACGTATCGGGAAATAATTTTACGGCGAAAGAAGACGGATATTACCAGGTTAATGCACGGACAGAATTTGAAATAACCGGTACACCTGCATTAGGGGCGACAATATCAATTGCAATTTTTATAGATGGGTCATTGTATGCTCAGGGTAATATTCTACAGTTAACTGATAATTTTATTGATACATATTTCCTGTATAATTGCGCCCCGGTTGTCAGTGACGTTATTCCATTAACAGCAGGACAGGTTGTAACAATCAGGGTTATACAGGATACCGGTGCAAGCCAGAATATAAAAAGTGGTTCGGGAAAGACTTATGTTTCAGTTCATAAGTTGAGTTAATGTAGAATGCAAAATGCAAAATGCAAAATGTAGAATGCAAAATGCAAAATGTAGAATGTACAGTGCAAAATGTAGAATGTAGAATGCAAATTGTAGAATGTAGAATGCAAAATGTAGAATGTAGAATGCAAAATGTAGAAAGAAATGAGTCAGAAATACAATTGATGATTAATTAAGGGGAGTGTATAAATAAATACGAATTACAAAAATATAACACAGAAAAAAACAAAGCTTGCAAAGGCGATATGTGTAAATATGGCTTATGTGGTTATGTTTTTCGTGCTTTTAGTTATACCTCAAGGAACATACTCACAATTATATATCAATGGCAGTTCGAATTTTTATATCAATACAGGTGCCCAGGTTCAGGTTAATACTAACACATCGGTAACAAATGCAGGGAGTATATTAAGTCAGACGGGAAATAGTTATTTGAGAATTTCAGGTAATCTGACAAATACCGGAACGGTGGAACTGGAGAGAGGGTTTACACTTGGTGGAAATTTAGTTTTGAATAATGCTATAGATTTCACGACTAATTCGACGACGATTACTTTCTATGGCCCGACATCACAGACAATAACGAGTCCATCGGCAACGGTTACTTTTTACGAATGGGCAATTGATAAAACGGGGGGCTATGTTTATACAGGAAACGAAGTGGTAATTAATAGTGTGTTGCGATTAATTGCAAATGCTGTTATTGATATTGGAAATTATGACCTGACAATGGGGATAAATACGAGTATATTCTCCGATTTCAGTACAGCAAGTGTTTTTAGCGAGACACAATGTATATATAATTCGCAGGGAATTAATAGCGGCTCACTGATTAGAAAGATAGATGCTTCGGCTTCAATGCCATTGCCAACATTGGGATTTCCGTTGGGGACACCGGGTGCAACCGGAGATGTCTATACACCGGCTGAAATAAATTTAATCGGGGGTTCTCTTGGTGCAGGCTGTCAGATAGCAATAAAGTGTATTAATAATGAGCATCCGCAAGTTGAAAAAACGGATGTATCTCTAAAGAAATATTGGCTTGTAAACTCACAATATGTTACAATCAATACAAATGGAGCAAATGTACTTTTCCATTGGGACCCATCCGAAGAAGCAGGAAATGTAGGTGAATACAAGGTATTATGGTTTAATCCATCATACGCAAACCCAAGCGGATATTGGCGTGTTGACCCCGGAGTGGTAAATGTTTCAGATTTTAACAATCAATTTTTCTATTCACAACAGATAAGCACGATTGATGGTGACTGGACAAGCGGTGAAGATGCTGCAGGAAGAGCTACATATTATAGTATAACAGACAATGGAGATTATGATACTGCCGGTACCTGGTCGAAAATCAGCTTTGGGGGCGCTCCTTCGACAACAGCACCGAATAAACAGTCAGACAGAGTTAGAATAAACCTGAAAGTAAGAATAACCGGGCCTGTTTCAAATGTCGGTGAATTATCGGTTGAATCCGGTGGTATTCTCAGATTTGAAACCGATGATGACATTGGAGGAAATATATTCCGAGTCGAAGATGATGGAGGACTTGAAATCGGCGGTCAATATGGAATAACTGCATCAACTACCGGCCCAACTGGCGGCAATGTACAGACGACGATAAGGAATTTCAGCCAAAATGCTGTGTATAAATATATCAGTACGACAATAGACCAGGAATCCGGCGATGGAGTTCCATCCCCTGTCCGAAGTATAGTCTGCGATAAAGCTTTCGGAAGAACTGTAACTTTAAGCAAGAATCTTGCAATTAATGATTCACTTGTGATTAATGTCGGAACACTGGATATTGGCTCCTTTTCAGTTAATGGTAATAGTTCGGGCAGAACATTTACAATGAGAGGCGGGGAACTTGTCATCAGAACTACTTACCCAACCAATTATCTGACTAATACATTTACATCAGGAACTATTACTTTTGATGGAACTGGAAATGCTACCATACCGAGCAGTGCCGCAACGCCTGCAGTGGCACAATATAATTGTCTAACAATAAGAGGCAACAGGGCTGCCGGTACAAACATTACATTGCAAAATGAAGGAGATATAAATATTATCGGCGATTTTGATATATCTTCACTCGATTTTGCAGGTGTTGCAACTCAAAAGTTCTTTACTGACGGTTCGACTGTTATTTTTAAGAAAAGCGGTGGAATTCAAAACATACAGTGCAGGCCTGCTTCTCCAATTAGTGATTTAGTGAATTTATCATACTATAATCTGAAAATAGCCGGCACAGGAATAAAACAGCTAAATTCATCCGTTGCCTCAACGACTTTCAATGTTACAAATTTACTCACTCTCGAAAGCTCTACATTCGCATCTAATTATTTTGATTTGAAAGATGCAGGGAATTGGCTGAATACCGGTGGCATATTCGACCCTTCCACGGCTACAGTTGATTTCAATTCTCCTGTTTTGTCATTTACAAATACAATAACATCAAGAAATCAGACAGAAAATCCTTATCATCACGTGATTATTTCAGGGCCCGGAAATGTTCAGCCGCTTGATGATATAAGAATCGAAGGGGACATTAGTTTTTTAAGCTCATCAAATCTGACAATGTCATCTACAACGGCAACACCTACGACAATGACACTACTTGGCAATTGGACAAATCAGGGTGGAACTTTCTCTGCCGGAGGTTCATTAGTTAATTTTGCAGGAACAAGCACTCAAATCATGCAGAAATATCTTGCAGGCAATGAAACATTTTATAATATGACAGTAAGCAATGTGAATCATGTTGATGTTTCTGCCGTAGGTACAACATCCGATAATGGAATAATTGTTACAAACACTCTAGGCCTACCCGGGGGTAATGTCAGGAGCCGTGGACGTCATGCAACAATTCCACAGGGAGCAGTACTAACAAGGCCCGGTGGAAATCCCGGTCATATTGACGGCACTCTGAGAAGATATGTTGACCCGGCATTAGCTTCAACTGTATTTGAAGTTGGATATGACAGGAGATATACTCCTGCAACCCTTACCTTCAATGGCAGTGGTGGAACAGCCGGATTAGTTAGCGTTAGCGCCGACACTCTGACTAATACCACGTCTCCAATAACAGTAGGAATAAATCCTGCAGGAAGCGGTATGAGTGATGCAAGAAATGTCAGAAGGCAATGGACTACGGCAATTCCATCAGGAAGCACTTTCAGCCTTGGGGCGATGACCTATAATATCATCAATAGTTTTATAAACGGAGTTGACCCAAATGGCGATTTAAGAAACGGTGCCGACCCTCTATACTTTGAAACAAGACTTTATTCCGGAGGTGCATGGGTAGCACCAAATAGATTTGGTACACCGCAGACAGGAACAAGAACAGCATCAACAACCGAGTATAGGCAACTATCATCATGGGGTACTTTTATAATTGGCGAACCCTCACAAATCAGTTTTTATAGTATAAACAACACAAACTGGACAATTGCCTCTAGCTGGTCAACACAGGGTTATAGTGGCCCTGCATCGGCAATACCTCCGACAAACGATGCACTTGTTTATATAGGCAACAGTAAAACAATAACTTTAGATGCTTCTCCGACAACAGCCAATGGCATTGTAACAATTGATTCAAGCGGTGTTTTAATTTTTGGTGCGAGTATACTCAGTGGAACCGGAGAATTCAGATTGACGAAGGATGGAACAGTCAGCCTTGGCGATGCAGCAGGCATAACAAATGCAGGTGCTACCGGTAATGTTCAGATGACAACAAGAAGTTATAATTATCTTGCAAATAACAGGGGCAATTTTGTTTATACAGGAGGAGCAGGGCAGGTTACAGGCAACGGACTTCCCGGTGTTATTGCAACCTTGACCATTGCTAAATCCATTGGTACAACATTGACGATGTCGAATGCGAATAATACAATTTCAGACAGTTTATATATCCAGCAAGGCACATTAGCATCGGGTGCAAATAGTATCTCACTTGTCGGTAACTGGCGAATATCCGGCGTTGGAGTGTTTAATTCCGGTACAGGCACTTTCAATTTTATTGGAAATACATCACAAACTGTTACAGCTTTAAACGATATGACATTTAATAATCTGACTATAAATAATGCTACATTAAATTCGAGAGTAGTATTTATGCCTACAGTAGCAGGCTTTAGCCAGATGATAACAGTCAATACAGATCTGACTTTTTCTGCAGCAAATCTTGCATATATTGATTTAAGTCCCAGTTCAAGTACAGCCACTGGCCCTGATTATAATCAGGGTGAATGGCTCATGACAATTGTAAACGGAGCTACAGTTACAAGGACAGGTATAGGGCATGTTAATGGAGAAATGAGGAAATGGATACCCGAAGGCGCCGTTGGTAATGCTACTACCGGCGGTGGAACGGGAATAACTTATGAAGTTGGAACCGGTAACCAATATAATCCATTTACTATCAGGCTATCAAATACACCTGCAAATGACGTTGCAGGATATTGTGGTATCCAGGTACTTGGTTTCTATCAGCCGGATATTGCCGATCTGACAACTATTGGCCCACCCGCATATAGTTATCCCATGGAAAGGGCAATTGCAAAATATTGGAGAATGGTCAGTCCTACGACTAATGGTTGGGTGAGAGGAGATAGAGTTCTTGCAGTAAACGGGCAATATTTGAATCCACAGGATATACCTGGCGGTGCATTAATTATGTGTTTTGACTTTGCTTTCTGGCGAGGCCCTTTAAGCACTGATTGGCAAAGGTTGCGGCCGCCGAGTGCAACTTTCAATAACGGCTCCGGTAGTTCATGCGGCGACAGAGACCAGACAGGCGGAGGAGGTGCAACATATTCTCCGAATGCTACAACCACTTCGACGATGGGTTATAATATTGGTACAGGTAATTTACTCGGTACTCTTGATTTGGGTTTACCTGTGAATAACAGAGTATTGAATGGTGACTGGGTACTTGCCCAGCAGGGACCCGGAATCACTTATTATTATAGTGTACAAAATGGAAATTGGACAGATTCGACAACCTGGTCAACAGTTGGTTACTCCAGTGCTGTGAATGACGGCACCTTCCTTGACGGTATTACACAAGTTGGGAAATACCCCATGAGAAGACTTGATATCGCTATGATTGGTGAAGGAAAAACCGTTACACTCGATGCCAATATAGGAAATGGCTGGCCAAGCTCTACAGGTAATCCTGAGTTTCACGAACAAAGGCTTGGTTCTGTAACAGTTGAATCAACGGCAGGAGGCCCCGGGAAATTGATTCTTGGGACAAATGTTATCAGAGCCAGCGTTTTTGAATTAATGGATGACGGGATAATTGAAACAGGTGCTGAAGACGGATTTCATACAAACACTGCAAGAGGTAACCTTCAAAGAGAATATAGTGGAGCAACAATTGCAAGAAACTTTAACTATAACGGCCATATCACGGGCAATTATGAGTTTACTGCAAAAGGAAGAATTAGCGAAACATATACTAATGCAGACTTCAGGTATTGTTCCGGTACAGGATTGAATTCAGGATTTGGCTATATACATCAGGTCAGAGTATCTGCAGGCGCTACGTTTGGAGCACCTTTCTTTGACCATACTGATGCAAGACAAAGTCTTTTTGCATGGAGATACTTCCCCGATAAGTGTATAACACTGACTGCCGGCTCGCAATACACAATGAGGTTACTGCTGGCAAATACCGGTTCCCCGGGGAGCTATTATGGAATGTTTTGGTTTGACCAGGATTTCGACGGAGATTTTGAAAATATTGCATCAGAAAGGTACCCAAGTGCAGCCGGCAGGCAATTTAATATTGACAGTGCTTATGCCGCTGATATAACTTTCACAGTGCCTGCCGGGACAGTTGCGGGAACAACATGTATGAGAATTGCTGTCAGAAATGATAATAGCACTCTTGACCCATGTATTAGCGGAGGTGATTATGGGGAGGTTCAGGACTATACTATAAATATTGTTAATAATGGGTATCTAAATAACTTTACGCAAAACACAGGCGGTGCAATTCCTACCAGAATTGCTTCTTTAACTGTTAGTACAGTCAACTCAAGTTCTACTGTTACTCAAACCACGGGCCATATTGTTAAAGACTCAATTCTTCTGACTAACGGAACATATACTGCTAATACTCAATCACTGAGATTACAAGGTGAATTCATAAATAATAATAATCAAAATTCTTTTGGTGGCGGAGTGCAGGGAACATTGACATTTGACAGCACGCTTACCCAGAATATCAAAGGTTCAAGTTCTACTTCATTTTATAATGTAACACTTGACAAACCAAGCGGTACAGTGCAATTGCAAAGAAATACGACAATTAACAATCAGCTTACTTTTAATCAGGACAATTATCTGAGGCCATTAAATTATGATTTGATTTTTGGTCCCACTGCTCTTGCTGTCAGTCCCGGTGCGGGTTCTTTCAGCGGAACAAGGATGATATTATCCGAAGGTTCTTCGACGATCGGAAGTATAATTAAACAATACACCGGTGGGGCAGGGGCAAAATCATATTTTTTTCCCGTTGGTGTTGGAACGAACTACAACCCTGCAAGCATCAGTTTAACCGGTACTTATACGGTAAATCCATCTGTTGCTTTGAAGCTTAAATCGGGATTGCATCCAAACAGGATGTCAGATAATATATTGGGAAAATACTGGAATGTGGCTACTAACGGAATATCGAATGTAACTGCAAATTCTTTAAGCTTTACGTATGTCCCCGGTGATGTCAATGGTAATCAAGCTTTGTACATTCCCGGATTGTATAAAACAACAAATTTTTGGGAAATAAACTTAGGGACTAATCCAACAGCAAATCCATCTCCGATTTCGATAACAAATTCATTATATTATGACGGCGATTGGACTGCAGGTGAAGCTTCGGGATTTTTCACAGGCAGGATTTTCTGGAGCCGCAATACAGGAAACTGGAATGTTGGTTCCAATTGGTCAAATGAGAATCATACCGGTGTGCCATCGGCTTATTATCCCGGTCAAATATATGATAAAGACACAGTTATTGTGGATGGCCATACATTAACTTATAATATCTCGACAGATAAGATAGACTCTCTTCAAATTGGCGGTACTTCAAATACAGCAAGTGCTTTGGCGGGTTCATTGGAATTCGGTACAGCACCTGCAAATAAGCAACTTACCATAGAAAGCAATCTGGGTGTTCTTGACGGTGGAAGCATAAGTCCACCATCATCAGGTAATACCAAGGATACTTTAACAATACAGAAAAATATTTATAATGTTTCAACTTTGGTAAACGCTATAGACCTTTATTCTGATGCGAATAATTACACAGTTTTGAAATTTAATAGTTCACCAAGCTCCACAATTACGGCTTCATCCTCAACAATAAGCGGCGAGGGTAATTGGGCGCCTATGGGACCTGTTGTAATGGACAAAGTGAATGGATTTTCAGATACTCTACTTGTAGCATCAAACTCTTTTGCTTCACAAACAGGAAGTGTTCCTGAATATCTATTCTATTTGGACAAAGGAATTCTGACAAATGTGCAGACAGGTACTTTGTGGTTGTCCGGAGGCACTAATGTCGAGAACATGCAGCCTTATACAGGGTTGAATATACTTAACGGAGCCGTTTCAACTTCGGATGATTTGATAACAAATGTTAATACGAGAATTGACGTTACCGGAGGGAATCTAAACGTTGGTAACGCGATTGATGAATATTTTCTGTATAACACAGGTACCAGGCTAAATGTGAGCAACGGCAATGTGAATGTTGCGGGATGTTTCACGAGAACGGGTGCCAGCGATAAAATAGATTTTAATCTAAGTTCAGGTACATTTACAGTTATGTCTTATGGCAATACTGATGCAACCTTGGCGGGTTTTGATATTAGTAAATCCTCATCGACATTCTCTATGTCGGGAGGCAGTATTGTCGTTGCATCAGGCACAGTAGGTGCTTCTGCTGATTTCAAGGTTGTAAAAGGCGCCGCTGATAATGGAATCGGAATGGCTGCCGGAACATTGCAGACGGGCCATCCTACAATGCCTTTAGCAACACCGGCAGAACCCATTAAGCTTGGCGGCAACATGCCTGTTTGGGATGTTCATGCAACGAGAGCAGGTGTAAAAACTCATATAGCGGAGCAAGTTTTTGTTATTAAAAACAATCTTACAACTGATAACAGCCATACATTCAGCCTTAACACTAATACGGTTGAACTTAGAGGTAATTTCCTTAATGATGGTTATTTTTATGACCCTGGCGGTTCACAGTCTGACCCATGGTTGCTTGTATTTAATGAAACAGCCAGCCAGACAATAACAAATAACGAAACAGGTGGATTGAAACTTTATAGAATGAAGGTTGATAAAACAGCAGGTGAGTTATATCTTGGTAGTACTGCCAATTCAAATTTGGTTATAAGGAATTCTCTTGAGTTTCCTAATAACAATGTAGTCAATATCAATGCAAGAGCTAATAATAAATATGTTGAATTTAATTCGAATGTTAGCGGCAACGACCCGCAGGTATTGAGGAATGGCTTGGGGCATGTTGACGGCTTGGTTTACCGTTATTTTCCTACAGGGGCAAATAGCTTGGTATTCCCGATTGGGACTACATTAAATACAGAATACAGGCCTGTAACATATGAGGCTGTCGGAACAGGAGGTACTGCAGGATTAGTTGGTGCCATTACTTCACTGGTTGACCATTCGGCTATTGCCGACCCGCCTGTTAAATTGACAAATTATGTACACCGTTACTGGACAGTTTCAAACAATGGATTTGATTTGGGCCCTAACAGGACTTATAAACTAACAACAACTTATTTGCCGACTGACCCTGTTGCAGGGCCAACAACATATTATGAACACCATTTATATACTCCCGCTTTACCTGCGGCGGGTGTCTGGAAAAAGACAAGCACTACTGCAAGAACTGCAACCTACGTTACATCTTCCAACAATACAGAATATGGAGACTTTGTCGCCGGTGAACCATCGGGATATGTTTATTGGAGTTATAGCGATGGAATATGGGACGGGACTAATACTGCGATTTGGTCTTTCGATGGATATACAACGAAAGTTACACCTGTTCTATTGGTTCCCGGTGTTAGTGATATTGTTCACATCGGAAACAGCAGGACAATTACAGTTCCCGAAACATATACACCCGATGTCAGGACATTATATTTGGAAAAGAATGATGGCTCACCGGGTGCTCTATATGTACAGGGGCAATTCGGTTCTGTGAGAACAAATACTTATGTGATGGAAGATTCTACATCTCTCGGTATTCACCATGTGAGCGGTATTACGGCAGATGGTTCGGCAGGAGCAATATTATCGACAAATGTCCCTACTTATGGAAATAGCCGTTATATTTATAACGGAATAAATGGAGGACAGGTGTCAGGAAGAGGATTACCAAATAATATAATTTCACTGACTATTAATAATATAGCTCCTACTAATACTATATTTCTGAGTAACGATGCAATTGGCAGTCCTGACCCATATTTGAATATAAGCGAGGATTTGAGATTAATTAACGGTACTCTTAATTTCGGCAGTAGGAGCATCCGCCTCGACAGGGATATGGTTTTGCTTAATACAACAAGAACGAATCCATTGACGAAGAACTTTGTATTTAATGGACCTTCGAATCATACTCTTGCTCTGGAAAATCAGGATGGTGTGAATTATTACGACCTGGATTTGGCAGGTGGATACGTTTATGTAACAAAGAATACTTTATCAGCAACTGCACAAGTATATGTATCCCATACAATGAATTTATCATCTTCTTCAATAATTAATGTTAGAAATGCAGACAGGAAGGTCATTATTCAAAATGGAGGTTCGGTAAACCGCACTGGTACAGGGTATGTAGATGGATATTTGCAGAAAGTTATACCTGGCGATGCTGGTTCTTATACTTATGAAATTGGAAATGGTACAAGTTTTACACCTGCTGTTATCACCATGATTGGAGTTGGCGGTACATCAGGTGCTGTTGATGGTATTAACTTAGACCCGGTCCCGTACTCACCAAATTCCGGCAATAGGATGGATCCATTGCACAGTGTACCCCGATATTGGAGTTTGAATCCTATATCAGGGGGAACATTTGCAATGGGCGGACGAGTTGCAAATGTTAATCTCGAATTTCCATCAAGCGAACTTGCAACTGTTACTCCTGCAAATGCAGTGGTAAGAAGAATGAGCGTACCTGCTGAAGTACCATTATGGTCTGAGAGAAATGGGGCAGATTTAAATTGGAATGTAGGCCTTGCGAGTGTGGAATTAACAGGAGGAGCAACAAAGTGGGCAGGTTTAGGTGATTTTTACATAGGTGAAAAGTCACCGAGAAGATTTTATAGCGTTGCCACAGGTAACTGGGATTTAAACACAACGTGGACTTTTAATTCAAATCACTTACCTCCGGTATGCCCTCAGGTGGATGACATTCCATTTGCTACCGTTTTAGACAACAAAGATGTCGTTGAAGTCGGACTGAATCATGTTGTAACGCTAAATGTAGCTAATCCGCAATTGGATAGTTTGCTTGTTATAAATAATTCACTGCTTGATTTACAAGCAAATTCAATAAATTCAACGACAGGGACCGGGGCATTTATTCTCGATAACAACGGAATATTAAGTTCTGGCTTAGCTGATTTCCCAAATAATTCATTGACTAATTTCAGTACATATTATCTTTCGGAAACCAGTACGATGGATTTCTATGGAGCAGTACAGACAATATTGCCTAATCCATTCGGATTACCCGATGCACAGGGATATGGAAATATACTGTTGAGAAATGGCACAAAAAATGTAACTGCACCTGTGTTTGTTAGAATGAATTTAACAAATGAAAGTTCAAATTTGAATATAAGCACTTTAATTGATGCACTTCATGTAAGGGGAAGTGTGATTAATAGTTCGGCAATTATTAATGATGGTGTGATTGAAATAGGAGAATGATAAGATCGGAAGTCAAAAGTCGGTAGTCGGAAGTCAAAAGAATGTAAAATGTAAAATGTAAATTTTGAATTGTGGTTATAAGTTAATTAAAAATAAATGAATTGTATAGAACGTCATTATTAACTATTTTTTCAGGAGGATTATCGGGGCTTATAATTACTCATTTTTGTTGTGAAATACTTAATAAAATTAAGTATTTATACTGATTGCAAAATGATTTGCAATTAATTAATTTTGTATTAATATACAAGGAGTGTTTGTATTTTAGAAATAACTAAGAAAATAATTTTTGATTAATAATAAAAGATTTATGAACTATTTGGAGGATTTTGTAATGAGAAAAAGTTATTCTAATCATTTGCTTGCTTCTGCATTAGCAGTAATATTACTATTATTGGCAGGGCTTGAAGTTTACTCGCAGCCGGTTCCCAACTTTACTAATAATACAAACGGGACTTATGCTGCAGGAACTAACGGAATTATCCGTATGCGTGGAAGTCCAACACAAAGCGGTTCATTTGACGGTGGGGTACCATTGGGAGCAGCCGCAGCTTCACGTATTCCCGGAAGAGTCGAGTGGGTAAGAGTTGCCGCCGGACAGGATGTACAAGCTCGCTGGTACACAGATTTATACTATTTTGGCGGGACCAAAAATGTATTGACAGATGTATATGTTTTTAACGTTTATGACCCATCGAGCGGTGGCGACAGAACTTATGCCGGTATTTTCCATTATGATGGAAACGGCACTCAGCCTGTTGTTCCGCAGGTTGTTTACGGTGAAGGAGATGAATCCGGTGCAATAAATCATTATATCAACTTAGATTTGTTGGATGGTTTGAAGGTTAATAATGCCGCCGTTTATGCAAGCGGGTATTTGACATCAAATGGAGCCGCAGATTTAACCTGTAATGCAAACTTTACGATTGGAAATGGCGCATCGGTTGTCGATGGTGATGTTACACTTACAGCAAGTGTATTTAAAACAACCGGTACCGGTACTATGGACTTTGATGGTGCAGCTAATTTTAATGTACAGGATGTGGCTGCAGGTACGGCAAATATGCTTAACCTTATGTCAACGGGTATTTTTACTTTAAATGGTACATTAACTCTTGAATCAGGTCTTGCCATACCTGGTGCATTGAACGTTGGTTTTTCCGGAACACCTGTTGATGCAAGACTTGATATTCCCGGAACATTTACCAATCAGGTTGCAGTCGGAAGCAGAACAAATATGACATTTGCAACTAATTCGACCGTTGATTATCAGGGTGCAGGAGCACAGACACCAATGGCTAACAATGACGGAATTTCTGCTAATCCAGAGTATTTATATGGTAATGTGGAATTTCACAATGCCGGAACAAAGACTCCCGATGGCAGTATGTTTATGAGAGGTAATACACTGACGGTAAGTGGAGGCAATGTTATTATGGGTAATGCTATTGCCGACGCAAATGTATTTAATTTATACCGGTCTGCAGGGGCACCAACCGTTACTTATAGCTCAGCAAATAACGATGTTTATATTCGCGGTAAAATGCGTTATTATGGAACATTGCCAACAGGAGCGATGCTGAAGTTTAATAATGAACAGACGCAGGTAACATTCAGTACCGCACCAACTGATTTTCAGCTTGATGTTCATCCGGCTTTACAGCCTGCTTTATGTAATGACTGGACAGCAACAACAGATGTTAACAGAACAATCCGTGCTACTTTTACCGGTACAGGTACAATTTCCACTTTAAGAGCAGGTTATATAGCCACGGAATATACCGGAGCAGCTATCATGGAAAGCAGAATGAGATTCTTCGAAGGTTATGATGCAGGCCAGGCAAAGCAGAAAATTACAATTGCTGGTTTCCCGGCAACAAACAGCGGCTCTTCAGACCCGCGTTATGTTAACCTGACAGGAGGTACAGGTATTTCTCTCATAGCAGGTACAGGTGGTGGTACAATTAGTCAAGTAACATCAAATTCAGATATTATCATGGGTACATCCACACTGTTTATTACAGTCAACGATGGACGTTGGACCAACCCGAATACATGGGATGAAGGTGTTCTTCCGTCAGCAAATGATAATGCCCTTGTCCGTCACCTTGTTTATGTTGGTATTGACGGACCTGCTTGGGGAACAGCGGGTGGTGCTGATGAAGTCAACACAAACAATACTCTCAAGGAAGCAACGGCTTATCCCGGTGGTGTAGCAGCAGCTAACCAGATAACGATATCGAGCAATATCATTGCCGGGCCTGAATTCCCTGTAGCATATCCCAATGCAGTGCTAATCGTTGGTAATGAGGATAACGGCGCAGGATACAATTTCCACACTAATCTGAGTGGTTCGATTGCAGGTTATTATGCCGGTATTAGAAACTTCAATGCCGATGCAAACTCATTTGCCGATGCTGGTGATAACAAATCAAGGGCTGTAGGCGATGTTGCCGGTATCTGGATAAGTACTCTTGGTGCTGATACAGCAGTACTTGGTACTGCACAGTTAACAAACGCAGGAACAGTACAGAACCAGGAAGTCATAGAAATAGGTGAATAATTATTTTTTGGGTGGTGGCTTCATAACTGCCACCCAAATTTTTTTTTAAAATATAGTTAGGTCAGAAAAATTATAAATTTAGTTAAGACTAATTTTCTTATTTATATTTTAATTAATGAAGAATAAATATCTCCATATTATTATTATTTTTACATTGATTTTCCTGAATTCGGGAAAATTGATGAGCCAGGGATATACTTTGGATAACCAACCAGATTCAACTAGGCCTCCGGGAAAAATCACTAATAATGGTACAATTAAATTAAAATCGGGACAAGTTAAATCATTAAATGATACAATGGGTGGCAGATTTGAATTCCTGGGGAAAATAGTGAGTTCTCAACAAGTTATACCGAATATCTATTTTAATCAACTTGTTCTAAGATATATTTCACGTAAATATGTTGATTCTCTTAAATTAAGTGACGGCAGAAAGATACCTTTGACTACAATGGATTCATTGATTGTCAGTGATAGTGTGCCGTTTGAGGTAGATAGGGAGGAAGTTAATGCAAAGGCTTCTGTGTTCAATAATTCAAAAGTAACAGGAATAAGGGATGTCCGCTTAAATGGAACAGTAAGTTCCCAGGATATTGAAGGTGATGGTCATTTCTCAAATCTTAATATTGATAATCCACAGGGTGCAGATGTAATTCGTGGCGGCGGATTCAAGGTCAATACAAAGCTTGAACTTACTAACGGTGAATTGAGAAATTCTACTGACAGTAATTTTACAATGGCGGATTCCACATGGATTGTCAGGCATGTCGGAGGTTCATTGAGGGAACAACCAACCTTCGAAGGATATGTATCCGTAAAGTACACAGGTACAGGCTCAATCAGCAATACAACGGGTGAAATACCATTAGACACAACAAAATTGCTGAATTTAAGAAATGAAACAACTCAAGGCATTACCATAACAAGAAATATTACTGTAAATGATACACTTTATCTGAAATCACCTATAAGAACCGAACCTGATACAAGTAATAAGTTTGTTTTAACATTGACAACGTTAAGAGATCCAATCTTTGATGGTGCCGATGCCGAAATAGATGGTAGTTTCAGGAGAACAGTTCTGCATTTTGACAGTCTGAAAATTATATTCAATAATCCTTATACATGGGGATTGTTCAGGGATTCAGCGGCATCCAACGGTCTAAAGGAAATGACCTTCAGAATTAAACCGCGGACATTCCCGCCGATTTTAGGCGGAGACATGAAGGTTAAAAGGACCTATACAATCTCAGGACTGGATGGAAACAATATTCCTGTGATTGACGGCGTGAACCTTATTCTTGGTTACGGATGGAGGCACAGCTTATTAGATACTGCAGTTGATGAAACAAAAACCCTTTGGCCTGAATTTGATTATCTGATTTTACAGAGATGGTACAGAGGAGCATGGACCGATGTTGAAACTTCAGAAATTCCGCCAAAATGGGACACAACGAACCAATGGGCTTATTCTTTAGCACCACAGGTAGTTTCTCTCGGTGATTATGGTGTCGGAATCAGCAGGGGTGGCAAACTTGAACTAACTGCAACACTATTTCTCGAAGGACCATACCGGTTTGGTTCTATGGCTGAGGATTTAAGAATTAAAGGCTTAATTCCATTAACACCACCTGACATTTATCCATATAATCTTGACCAGAACAGGCAATTCATTAATTTAGTATCAGTGCCAGATTCGATAGTTGATTACATTGTAATTGAATTCAGACGTAACTTGAATGACCCGAAGCCATTTTATAGGACTTGCTTACTGAAAATTGACGGAAATATTGTTGACATAGATGGTAAATCACCGGTTGTTCTCCGCAGTGGCGGGATGGATGCAGGTGATTATTATCTCGTTGTTAAACACAGGAATCACTTATCCATTGCAACAGAATTTGCGGTTGGAATATATCCGAGAGCCTTAGGTAA
Source organism: Ignavibacteria bacterium RIFOXYC2_FULL_35_21 (assembly GCA_001804705.1). Lineage (GTDB taxonomy): Bacteria > Bacteroidota > Ignavibacteria > Kapaibacteriales > UBA2268 > XYC2-FULL-35-21. The sequence continues at coordinate 45,379 of MHAY01000049.1, read as the reverse complement.
TTATGTTGATTTTACAGACCCTCAGATTCTTTTGGGAAGAGCAAATGCTGTGAAACCAATTGGAAAAAGAACAGACGGTTCAATATTGTTTGCTATGATAGCAGGCGATGTGAATAATGATGGTATAATAGATAACAATGACCATGTTCTAACATGGGACGACAGGGATTACGAAGGGTATTTGACGAAGGATATTAATTTAAGTGGTATAGTAAATACAAGGGACTTGAATTTCTCATGGAATAACCGTGGCAGAGCCACTCTTGTTCCGTAATTAATTACGAATTACGAATTACGAATTTAGGATTTTCAATCAGATTTAATTAAAATCTTTTCGTAATCTTGGATATAAAAATCAATAATGAAAAAAACATTTTACATATTATTTTTCTTTATCTTTTTTTTTCTGACTTTTTTTCAACTTGAAGCTCAGAGTGTTGATACTCTTGGTATAGTAACAATTGATAATGTTATTCAGGTTAAACCTGATACAATTATGTTTGACCTGAAATTGATAAGAAGCTCAGACAAATGGGACCGTTTTGCAAACGGTACATTCGAAATAACAATAGCCGATACAAGTTTTCCGATTCATCCTGATAGCTGTACTGTTCAATTCATTCCCGGCACCAGTGAATTTAAACTTGCAACCTTTTCGGGTGGAGGGCAGTTGCCAGTTACAGACTACTATATTACTGCTAACGTTTATCCGGGAAGACTTAGCATAACGATTGCCGGACCTGAAGAATATGTTTTTGCTCATCCTATTCCAACTGATACGACTGTTTTGATTGGCCAATTCCTTCTTGCGTCGAAGACAGCAGATAAAATGATACCAAAAGCATTCGCATGGCTTAATCCACAGTATTATTACCAGGCATGTGCATATAAAATAGAAAAGGATTCACTTCTTGCTCCAAATGTCATTCGTTACCATGAGAACGATAATGTGGAAATGGATGATAGTTTGTCAAATACAGTAACATACAAAATTGATGAATCACCGGAGCCCGAGTTTATTCTTGATTCCTTCGTCGTAGAATATGCCGGCAAGAAAAGAGTGCATATATGGTGGACAACATTGAAAGAGGCTTATAATTCAGGATTTGTTCTTAAACGTGCTTTGATGGGTCCATGGATAACTGACACTAACGCGGCTGACTGGCAAACAATAGCAAGGTATGACGGTCCGAGGTTACTTGATCAAGGACTTATTGGAAATGGAACCAGTTCAGTTAGGCATAAATACGATTACAGCTATGATACTGTTAAATACCGTTCGGCAGATTATTGCTACAGACTTTATTATGTTGATTTTTTTGATACCGAGCATTTTCTGGCACAAGGCTGTACCAGAATACCAAATGCTGTTATTACTAAGGCACACCCCTATCCGAATCCATTTAAGGATAAAACAACCATTGAGGTTTTTCTTGAGGATAATGTAATGCTTACTGCTACTGTCTATGATTTAAAAGGCAGAGAGATGGAAAAGCTCAAGGATGAGAAAGGTGATTTAATTGCAGGTATTGAAGCATCGGTTGGTAAGCATTTATATGAATTTCAGGCAGGTGAATTTGCATCTCAGGGCCTATATGATGTGATTTTTATTGCCTATCCGATAGAGGACCCTTCAATTGAAATTTCGCGTGCTGTCGTTAAACTTCAATTAATACGATAATTTTGATAATGAAAAATGAAAAATAAAAATCCTTTTAAAATTATTCATTGTGAACTAATTATTATCGTTATCATATTTTTCGCACTTGTTTATTCTAATTCTTATTCTCAAATAAATTTCATTTCACCAGGAATTAATGATACAGTACTAACCGGAAGAACAACACGAATCGAGTGGAATAATGCTTCTATCAATACAGGTGCGTCTTTATTTTATTCTAATGACGATGGAATTAGTTGGGTGCTTATTGAAGATTCTATAGCATCAAATTATTATAATTGGGATGTTCCATTATTCGATACCCTCATGCTTAAACTTCGTCTCATCAGCGACTATACAGACGAACCGATGCTATTGTGGGAAATTCCAAATGCACATAATTCTGAGGTGAGGACAGCAAGCTTATCCACTGACGGAAAATTCGCATTGACATCAGGGGGCGATTCTTTAATAAAATTGTGGGATATAACAACGAAGAATCCAATAGACTCATTGAAGATGACTAATCAATTTGTTTTCGGAGCATATCAATTTCATGGCTATGATACTATAATAATAGCATTCGATTCTTCTGCAATTCTTTGGGACAGAGTTAGCAGAAGTACAACTGAATATGGCAAAGGATATTTTAATAATATTGTTAAATCCTGTGCCGCAAATCAGGCTAAACCGTTATTTGCTGCCGCATCATATGACGGATATGTGATGCTTTTTTCAGTTCAGGCGGGAGATACAATTGCATCATTTCATTCCGATGATTATTCAAATGTCTATACATGTTCATTTTCCGATGATGGGTCCTTACTGCTTTTTTCTACATACAGCGGTGATTCTTATGTTTATGATGTTATTACTAAATCTTTAATCATGAAATTCGACAGTGAAGACCGCAGTGGTTCCCACCTCGTCCGGACTTCAATTATATCACCTGATAATCAAATTATTGCAACGGGTTGTGTTGACGGATTAGTCCGTTTGATGGATATGAGTACCGGTTTAATCGTTGATACTTTAACAGGACATACGGGACAAATCAGGTCTCTCGGTTTTAGAGCCGATGGTTTTGTGATTCTTTCCGGTTCTCTCGATGGAACATTGAGGCAATGGTACATTCAAAATGGCACAGATGCGACAATTCCGATAAATCATGGGGTTCAGGTTCTTTCCTGCGGCTATTCTTCAACCGGGGATACAATTATTTCAGCAGGGCGTGATGGTTCAATCAAGCTGTGGAAGAATTATAAATCAAATCATTATGAAGACACACTTGATTGTATTGTTAAGTATCCATTAAAAGTTAGTGTTCCCGATATATATTCAAAAACAGGTGATTTTTTCAGGATTCAGTTATTAGCTGAAAGCCTTGAAGACATTTCAAACCCGGACAAAAAGGTGATTGATTTTCAATTGAAACTCGAATATCCTGCAAGACTAATTGATTTTAGAGACTCTGTATTTTCATCTCAAACAATGAATCCGGTTGACACAGCAGTTATCAATATTAATTCGAAACGGCTTTCAGATACTCTGGCAAATTTTCTTGCAATAGCTCTATTCAGTTCTTCTAATAATAGTCAAATAAACATACTCGATTTTGATATTACCAATAGCAGTGATTATTATATAGAGAAAGACAACGGTTCAATAACATTATCAACATCATGCGAAGGAAATACATCGAGGGAGATTCAATTCTCAAACTCGGCTCTGGCTCTCGATGCTTATCCCCAACCGGCAGAATCGGAATTATCAATTGAAATGGACTTAATTGAAAAAGGAGAACATACGTTACAGTTTTATGATATACATGGAAATTTCGTTAAAGAGTTCAATAATTTGAATTTTTCGGTGGGTCATCATACATTCAAAATAAATTCTCAATTTTTACAAACGGGATATTATATTATTTTGCTAAAAGCACCTTCCGAGATTAAGATAAAATATGTGTTGATTATTAGGTAATTAAATAAAAAATTATAATATTAGTAGAGCAAGATACTTGCAAATATGGGGTAATATTTTAAATTGTGAAAAATTAGTATAGTGATAAGTGAGAATTAAAATTTAAAGAAATGATTTCACTATTCACTCATAACAAAATATAAAAACTTTAAGATGATAAGACTAAAAATAATTGTTATAATAATTTTTTTTCTGATACTGAATATGCCGCTCAAACCACAGACGATGGGCGATTTCAGGGAGTTAATTCCATTGCCTTCAAAGGATACATTGATTATCAATAGAGGCCTTGGGGATTGGTGGTTTGGTGCAAATGGCGGTGTTAACGCAGACTATTTTTTCAGCAAATTGATAATGCCATTAACAGATCCAATATTTGATCCATCTATACCACCTGAATATAAAGATTCGATGATTAATTATCCTGCGGGTTTTGGTATCGGTTATTATGCCGGATTATTTGCTGAATGGAATCCCAAAGGTTCGGATTGGGGCGTTTCACTTTCACTGTTTTTGCAGGATTTCCGAAGTGGCACTGCTGAAACAACACCAAGCAAAGACACAACCAAAGAATCATATGAAGCAATAACGGATTTTAATTATGTTTCAGTTTCTCCTTCAGCAAGATACAATTTTTCAATCCCAGGATTATATTCATTTGGTGGATTCGATTTAGATTTTATTACAGGGTCAAAATTGATTAATCGCTACAAATTTAAAAATACAGGAAATATTGATCATGATAAGAAAAATGTAATATCTCCACAAAATTTCAGGTTAGGTTTTCACCTTGGAATCTCTTACGAATTTCTTGTTGCAGATATTAGCCATAAGTATAGAATTCTTTTTAGCCCATATCTTTCACTGAATGGAGGAACAAGCGTTATTTCTGATTCCGGTTCATCAAGAAATACATTGTTCGCAAGAATTGGGTTAATTATAAAATTAGGCCCGGATGATGTAAAAAAGGATACGTTGGCATTTAATCCGAATTATAAACCGCCGCCTGATGCTTATGCAACAGCAAGGCGTGAAAGCGGGCCTTTTTTCGGTGGCTTTGAAGAGATACTTCTGGCTTATGAAGCAAAACCTGTGGAACGTTCCCAGGTCAGTGAGGAGGTTGCCGAAAAATCTACAATTGATGTTACCGAAAAAGTAACAACGACAACCGAACCGCAAAGAAAGATAACAATCAGGGCAGGACAGCGTAAGACTTATTTCTTTCCAAGTTCTGCTTCGACCTCGCTTACAAATGATGCTAAAGAGTATTTAGACAATGTGGCTGAATTTTTGAAAGCTAATCCAAGCTCAACTGTCCGTATTGTTGGCCATTCAGATGACCAGGGGACATTTTCGCAGAATCAGAAACGCTCTGAAGACAGGGCAAAACAAGTAGTTCAATATCTTGTGAGCAAAGGGATTGCTTCCGGCAGGTTATTCCCGAGAGGTGACGGCGCACGTGTTCCTGTCGGTGATAACAGGTCAGAAGATGGGAGAAAAAGAAACAGAAGAGTAGAAATATTGATTGTACAATGATTATTTAAAAACATAAAATGATTACTTTTGAGTTTTTAGTATGGTCTATGATTACTTTTTTAAGTGTACAGGTAAAAATTTCACTCATAATATTTATTTATTATTAGTTTTACATTTGTTTAGGTATGGTTATGGGTACAGAAAATAATCCGATTTGTTTAATTGAGGATAATAAAGCCATAAGAAAAATGTTTGGTATATTATTAAATAAGGCAGGGTATCAGATCCAGGAATTTGAAGATGGTAAGACGGCTGTCGAGTGGTTGAACTCAAATACAGCAAAATGTATTATTGTGGATATATTATTACCGGATATGAACGGTACGGAAATCATGACTGCTATCAGACAACACCCTGATGGTGATGTTGTGCCTATAATTGCAGTTACGGGATTTGCACACCCATCGGACCGTGAAAAGTACCTGGCTTTGGGTTTCGATGATTATATATCGAAACCTGTCGATACGACAACATTTGCCAAAATTGTAATTCAAATAATTGAAAATAAACTCGCAAAAAAATAATTATTAACATATATTTGAAGAGATATGTCAAAAGTTCAAAATTTCAAAGAAACGTCATATGAATCAATATTAAAGCAGGCAGCTTCTCAAAGAAAATTAGTATTCGATATAAAGAAAACCTACCCTGCTTTTATAGTTCTGATATTATTTCTCGTATTGAGTGTATTCATTTGGATTTTTGTTGCCGATAAAGTTCAATCGGATAAAACAGCAGCTTTTGATAAAGCAAACAGCTCTGTTATGTCTCGTGTAGAGCTTAAGGTTCAAAACTCGTATCAGGTTTTGCAGTCAATGCGGGGCTTGTATGACAACCTCGTGCAGGTTGTGAGGGATTATTTTGTCCTTTATGGCTCGGTTCCCGTGAAAACTTATTCGTCGATTATAAGTCTTATGTATGTACCTAAAATTGACAGTTCACTTCTGTCAGAACATATTCATTTCACCCAGTCCCAGGGTTTATATGATTATAAAGTTTATCCCGTTGGCAACAGAGAGTATTATATGCCTGCGGCATTTGTTGTGCCTTCAGAAAAAAATATGCATGTAAGCGGATATGATTTTGCTACAAATAAAATTACATTCGATGCAATATCAAAAGCCCAGGCGCAAAATAAGATGATTGCAACTCCTGTTTTTAAATTCATCAGACATGATACAAATGAAATTTTTCTTGTTTCTCCGATTGTTCATAAGAAAGGTAGCCTCGGAGCTTTTGGCTATAATACAGATTTTTTTGAAGGTGTAGTAATTCTTGAATTGAATGCAAAAGAATTTTTTGCAGATGCCCTGAGGGAAGAAGTTCCAAGCGATACTAGTATAATATTTGAATTTAGCGATAAAGATTACAGTGGAAATGAAACTTCAATCTATACATCAAAAAATATTGGATTGATAAATGCCGGCAACTCTCCCGAATTAATGACTGAAAAAATTCTCAAGATTGCCGACAGGGACATAAAAGTCAAATTTGCTACAATACCTCATTTCGGGGGACAGTTCCAGCAGACTTTACCATTAATATCTTTCATAATTTCTTTGGTCTTAAGTTTTGTATTATTCGGATTCGTACTCGTAACGACAACAAGGAAGGCAATAGCTATTGACCTGGCTGAGAGGATGACACGTTCACAAAGAAGGATACTCGATACATCGAATGATATTATCGCGGTTATGGATATGAACGGGGCTTGGAAATCAATGAATCCTGCATCTTCGATTATTTTTGGTTACCAGCCCGATGAGATGATTGGCCAGACAATTCATTCATTATGTCAAAATACTTCTGAATTACAGGAAATGTTTGATTCAATACCTGATTTTAATGATGATTTCACCACAAGACTCGATTTATTGATGACAACCAGGGATACCGGTAGTAAATGGTTAAATTTCAGTTTCACAGTATCGAAAAAAGATTCATTAATTTATGCAATCGGCAGAGACGTTACGCTCGAAAAACTTGCAGAGGAAGAAGCCAAGGTCAGGACAAAACAAATTCAGGTTGTCGAACAGTACACACGCGAAACTAACGAGACAAGAAATTATTTCATAATAAAATTAAGCCATAAACTGCGTAATTCGATTACATCAATAATCGGCTATATCCAGCTACTCACCCAAAAAGCTTATGATAACCAGGAAGAGCATGACAGCTATCTCCAGCTTGCTAATGAAAGCTCAGAAGATTTGTTTTCGTTTACTTCCGACCTGATCGAAGTTGTCAAAGGTGACCAATCAGGCAAGGATATTTCACGAGTATCATTATTTTTTGTTCTTAATTCTGCAATTGAAAAATATCAGGAATTTATTTCTCCTGAAATGACTGTAAATTTCAGTTTATCAGATGATGTAAAAAGTTCAACTGCAGTGGCAAATGTAAACATACTATCGGATACATTTGTGAATCTATTCAAAACACTTTCGCTCAATTCAACAAAGGTTAATTTCCGGATTTCATCATCGGAAAATACTTATGAAAGTGTAACTGACATTCAGTTAATTTGCGATTCAAATCCATTGTTAAACGATATGATTACATTGTATAAAGAATTCAAAGATTCTATATTTGAAGCTCTAAAAGCCGATAAGAATGAAATTCTATTTAATCTGGCTGTTGCTGCTTCAAATATCAGAATTTTAAATGGTACGATGACAATTGATAGTCTTGAACCTGATAATATGAATATCGTTCAGATAACGTTGCCGCTGAACGAAGTTAAAATTTAGAATCAAGAAAATATTCGTGGTCATCTTGATTTAATACTGAAAAAGTATTGTATGAATATGTGAAATTTGTTTGTAAATCCGTATGCGTATTCGGCTTTCATTATTATAAATTCATAATACATATTTCATAATTTTTTTGGAGGTTGTATGTCAGATGTTACGGAGCAGAATTATCAGCCGCAAAACACTGTGATTGAAGCTGCTTTCAGCGCATTAATTATTAAAATGAGTAAGGATATGAATTTTCTTGGGATTTTTTTGATAATTGGAGGTGCGCTGTCATGTTTGTTTATTATATATGCAGTTGTCGGAATACCTGCTATCTTTGCAGGTATTAGATTAAGAGAGTCAGCTGAAGCTTTTAAAAATTATACATATAATAATGACCCGCTTTATCTGCATCAGGCAATTGAAAAACAGTCAAGATATTTTTTCATATATAAAGTTTTGGCTATTGTTTATCTTGTTTTGATAGCTATAGCAATATTAATATTTATAATAGTCATATTAGCAGGCAGTACAGCTATAATTAATAATTACTAATGAATAATGCCGATTTATCGGCATTTTTTTTAGAAAAATATTTTGCTTATTTTTTAATAAAGATACTTATATTGCAACTGAAAAATAATTTCATATAAGGTTATTAATTAAAGCATGGGTTTTACCGATTACATAGAAGATTTTAATGAAGTGCCAAATTCCGAGGATATGGAACAACAACTTCTGAGTATTACTCATGCTTTGAAAAACGGAAAGCTAAATAAAAGTACTGTTCCGGAACCGGAGCAGCTTGAAGCATTGGTTGATTATTGTATTGATAAAGAAAAGTATTCCATTGCACTCGAACTATGCAAATTATGGATTGAATTCGAGCCATATTCTACGGATGCACTTCTGAAAATGAGCATGATTATGAATAATCTCGAAAATTATGAAGAAGCATTGGAAATTCTCGATAAAATACTTTCGATAAACCCTAAGGATACTGAAGCATTATTTCATAAGTCTGTAACTTTGAACCAGCTTCAAAGAACCAATGAAGCACTGAAGTGTCTTGAAGAAGCTATGATATATGAGCCAGGCAATGAAGACCTACTGTTTCAAAAGGCTTATATTTTACAATCAGCTAGAAAATACAGAGAGGCTATAAAAATTTATTTATTATTGCATGGCTCTACCGATTTGAAAAAAGATTGCCAGCAGGAACTTGCCTTTTGTTATCATTCGGCTGCTGATTATGAAAATGCTTTAAAATTTTATGAAATGTCAATTAACGAATCACCATTTGATTATGCCCTATGGCATAATAAAGGTGTGATTTTGCATACACTCGAGAAGTACCATCAGGCTATAGAGTGTTTTGATATGGTGCTTGCCATAAAGAAAGATTTCTTTCTTGCCTACCATAATAAAGGTAATTCTTTTGCCAGCCTTGGCAAGGTTAAGGAAGCCATCGAGAGTTATCAGGAAGCTCTGGCACTTGACCCGATGGATGTTGATACTTTGCACAACTTAGCGAGTATTTATGGCGACCTGGGGTATTATATTAAAGCCATTAATATTTTTACAAATGCCCTTAATCTGAATCCCAAACATTACCAATCCTATTTCGGAAGAGGGATATGTTATGACGCTTTGGAGGATTTTCTGAAAGCTTTGGAAGATTATGAATCTGCTATAGAAATCCAGAAAAAGAATCCTGATATTTGGTATGCTAAAGGTGATTTGCTTTATAATCAGGGCAGGCTTTCGGATGCCATAGCATGTTATTACAAAGTCTCGGAATTGGAGCCTTTTAATGCTGAGGTTTGGTACGACATCGGAATTACATATTTTGAAAATGATGAATTCACACAGGCAAAATCAGCATTTGAAAACACAATAAAATTTGCCCATGACTGGCCCGACGGGTATTACTGGCTGGCTAAAACGTATGCAAAGCTTGATTCAGTGAGGCGTGCTGCGTTTTACTACGGAATTGCCCTTTACCTTAATCCATTGAAAGAAGCAGAGTACAAATATGATTTATCCTCTTTGATAAAAGACAGAGACCTCAACGAATTCAGGCACTATGCAAAAATGTCCTACTTTAAAATCAAAAACAGGCATCATTCATCATAAACATGTAGGAACAGAACATTGTTCTGCCCCTGCGATTGATCGAATAGGGTAGAAAATTTTCTGCCCCTACATTGGAATATATTATTTTCTGTCCTTACGATTGATAAAATGACATGCTGGCAAATGTTACAGCCGATTTCGTTTCGATTTCATTCCATTGATTGTATTTAAGGAACTGGCTTTTTGTTGGTGCTGCTATTTTGAGTAATGAATAAATTGGTGATAAGCCGCAAATTTTTCGCGAATCGCCGCAATCTACAATTTGTTTGAAAAAGCTTTCTGAATCGAGGTTTTCCAGATTACGGATTAACTGCATATCTTCTTTTTCGAGTTGAGCTAATTCGGTATCGGCATCGAATTTATCATCAAACTTTCTTCCGATATGAGCAAAGTCAGCACTTGCTATATATACTGCTTTTCTGCTTTTTCTTTCGATAATTGATTTTAAAGTTGTTATAAATTGAACAAATTTTTCATCATTTGCGGGATTTGTTTTTTCATTTATATAATTAAAAAATGAACCTGTTAAAATAGGTAAAATCTTAAAATCCCTATCAGCGAATATATGTTGGAGGAGTACTACCTGCAATTCAATCGAATGTTCGTTTCTGTGGGTCAGTTCATCAATAGAAGGTTTATATGGTAGTTCTGTTATCAATTCATCAATGATTTCATTATCAGTATTAGCGATTCCAAGAGGTGTTGCAAAATCTTTGCGGCTCAGCATAAATAAATCCGAATTGCCATAATGTGCAGTACCGAATATTACAAACAAATTAGCTTCCGTATTTTTTATAGTATGATAACCTGCTGAATAAACCTCATGTGATATTTTACCGATTCTGAAATCAATGTGCGGAACAACAATTGCATTGGCTCCTGCTCTTATTCCATTCGGACTTGTCGAGTTTAATAATGCATCAATTTCAAATCTTAATGCTTCAGGTTCTTTGGAATAGGAATTTCCTGCACAAACCGGCGGCCTCACGGGAGAGGCTAAGTATTCATCTATGTCTTTTTTAATTTCATGAAACTTCGGTGTATCGAGATATCCGAGTATATCAAGCACTTCGACAAGCTGAATTATCGGTTCTTGATTAAATCCAGGCTGATTCTTAGAATCGAGTATTTCACAAAGATTCTTTAGCGTTGTTTCGCCATTAAAAAGTTGAAGCAAAGGCAAAAATTCTATCGGTAGTTCAATAGGCTGTAGTGCATATTCCTTCGGGTCGTATAAAATAAAAAACTTTAAACCTTCAGCTTCAAATTCATGGTAAAGCAGGTCCTGTCTTAGTTGTGGTAATATAAATTTATCTTCCATTGATTAAGTGTTATGTGATTTATTTAAAATATCAGATACTAAATCATCTATTGAGGATATGAAAGTTTTTGTTTTTTCAATGAGTTCAGGGATTATACTAAAATCAACTTTTGAGAAATCCTGATAATCATTCTCTTGCCTCAAATCAAATAATTTACTGAATAAAAGAGAATCATCTTCTGAGAGGATATTGCTTTTAATAAAATGTTGGTTAAATAGGGATTTTGCACCTTTATGAGTTTTGGAATACAAATCCTTACTTAATAATAATGCGTTTATTGCATAAAATGCAGAATAATATAATCTGTTGAGACAGACAGAATATTTTTTTCCATTATAACAAAATAATGCTTCATCAAATGTTTCAAAAGATTTCTCCATTCTATATTTAATCAATTCTGTTCTCATATTAATTATAGTAATATTGCATCTTTTTGTACATTTTCATAAAAAGGGGATTGTTTTAATAAAATATTATTTTCCCAAAAATCTTTACTGTGAATAATTCGATTAAATATTATATTATAATCTAATTCAAGTTTAAGAAGTGACCTTATTATTTCTGTTTTTCTGGATTCATTGACTTCGCCAGGTAATAGTATAAGCAAGTCCCAGTCTGAGTCTTCATTAAAATCATTTCTTGCCCGGGAACCGAATAAATATACTTCAGCTTCGGGTTCAACTTGAATTATTTTTTCTTTTATTTCACTTAATATATCCATTTATAAATTCACGTTTTTTTATTAGTATTATTTTGTAATCATAATAATAACTTATTCAATTATCAGAACTTCGTTTTCAAGTTCAATATCGTATTTATCAATAATAGATTGCTTTATTTGTTCACTTAAATTTAAAATATCATGGCCCTTTGCGTTACCATGATTTACAATTATGAGTGCATGCTTTTCTGATACTCCTGCTTTACCAATTTGTCTGCCTTTCCATCCGCACTGCTCAATCAACCAGCCTGCGGATACTTTCACCTTATTATTAGCTAAGGTGTATCCTTGTAATTCAGTGAATATTTCTTTCAATTTATCAAATTTACCCTTACTAATAATTGGATTTTTGAAAAAACTTCCTGCATTGCCGAGCAGCCTGTAATCAGGCAGTTTATGTGTTCTTAGTCTCCTTACCGTATCATAAATAAGCTTTGCATCAGGTTTTTCTATATTAAATTTACTTATTTCCTGTGATAATTCTTTATATGATAAATTTATATTTTCATTTTTGTTCAGCTTGTACCTGACCTGAGTAATTATAAAATTATTTTTCAATTCGTGCTTGAATACAGAGTCCCTATAATTGAATTTACAATCGTCATAATTCAATGTTTCAAATTGTTTTTTCTCAATATTGTATCCGGTGAGAGAATAAAAGAAATCTTTTTGTTCCACAGCGTAAGCTCCAATGTTCTGTACAGGAGCAGCGCCGACCTTACCAGGTATTAATGCAAGATTTTCCAAACCGAAAAATTTGTTATTCAAACATATAGTAACCAAGTCATCCCAATGTTCACCTGCACCAACTTCGATTGTGATTTTGTCATCATTGGTTTCTAAAATTTTTATTCCCCTGATATTTATATCTATTATTAATCCCTTGAAGTTGCCTGTGAATAAAACATTCGAGCCGCCTCCGAGAATGAAGAATTTATCATTCTGAAAAAGTGAAGTATTTATTAATTCTTCAATCTCTTCGTTATTTCTAATTGATACATAGAAATCAGCTTTGGCGTCAATGCCAAATGTGTTATGATTTTTTAAGGAATAGTTTTTTAAAATTTCCATAAATATATCTTATAATAAAGGCTGTTCTACACAAACAAAAATAAGAACAGCCTTAAACTAATAATAATTGAACAAACATCAAATCATTTGAGGCTTGGACCGAGCATTTCTTCAGGCTTAACATACTCATCAAATTGAGCTTCAGTCAGTATTTCCAGTTTGACTGCTGCATCTTTCAATGATGTATTGTTATGATGAGCATACTTTGCGATTTTTGCCGCATTGTCATATCCGATATGCGGATTCAGTGCCGTTACAAGCATCAATGTGTTATTCATGTAATAATTCAGTTTATCGCGATTTGCTTCGATACCGACAGCACAATGCTCATTGAACATTTTTGCAGTATCTGCCAGAAGTCTTACGCTTTGAAGGAAATTATAAATAATTACAGGTTTAAATACATTTAATTCAAAGTTACCTGATGCACCTCCGAAATTGACAGCTACATCATTTGCAAAAACCTGCACGGCAACCATTGTCATTGCTTCGGATTGAGTAGGATTGACCTTACCGGGCATTATTGATGAACCGGGTTCATTTTCCGGTATATTTAACTCACCAAGTCCACAGCGTGGGCCTGATGCCAGCCAGCGGACATCATTAGCAATCTTAAAGTAAGATGCAGCGATTGTCTTCATAGCTCCATGAGCAAATACAAGTGCATCATGTGTACCGAGTGCTTCAAATTTATTTGGAGCAGAGACAAAAGGAAGTCCTGTTAATTCTGAAATCTTTGCCGCAACTTTCTTTGCAAAATCGCGATGAGCATTCAAGCCTGTGCCAACCGCTGTTCCACCGAGTGCAAGTTCATACAAGCCGGGAAGTACGATTTTCAATCTTTCGATTCCCATTGTAAGCATCTGTACATAACCTGAAAATTCCTGACCAAGTGACAGTGGTACAGCGTCCATTAAATGTGTTCTTCCTGATTTGATAATATCATTAAATTCTTCAGATTTTTTCTGAAGAGTATCTCTTAATTTAGTCAACGCAGGAATAAGCCTGAGATTGATTTCCTCTGCGGCGGCTATGTGCATTGCTGTCGGGAAAGTATCGTTCGAGCTTTGCGATTTGTTGACATCATCATTCGGATGAACAGGTTTCTTGCTCCCGATTTCACCACCTGCCATCTCAATCGCCCTGTTTGAGATTACCTCATTGCTGTTCATATTCGATTGAGTTCCGGAACCTGTCTGCCAGATTGAAAGAGGAAAGTGAGCATCCAGGTTTCCTGCAATAACTTCGTCTGAGGCTTTTACAATTAATTCGGCTTTGTCTTTTGCAAGCACTCCTAATTCGGCATTAACAAGTGCAGAAGCCTTTTTCAGAGTTCCCATAGCACGTATCAGTTCACGAGGCATTTTTTCGATTCCGATTTCAAAATGAATCAGCGACCTTGCAGATTGAGCACCGTAATACACATCTGCAGGAACTTCGATTTCACCCATTGAGTCTTTTTCAATTCTCGTTTTCATTACAACATCCGTATTTTGTTTTACATTTTATGATTTACATGTTTAATCTAGATTTTTAACTTACAAAATAAATCAAAAATTAAGAAATGTTAGGCATTGTCAATCTGAATTTATTTCAGAATCCATAAGGATTTCACACAAAGTTCGCAAAGGAGCCGCAAAGCACGCAAAGATTGTCACCCTGAGCTTGTTGAATGGGTAATTTCAATAGTCATTCGATATTGATTTTGAATGAGTTCATCAATATATTTAAATAGTAGGTCAAATGTTTTGAGAACAAAATTCAAGTATCCCTCCTCCATAATTATCACGTTATCGCCTGAAAGAAATTCATTTTGTAAAACAATTTGTTGTTCATTATTTCTGAGATTTCCTTCTATATCTATTAGTTTCCCCTCATTATGTACAATAAGGTTTCGGATTTTTTGAATTGACTTAACATTTACCCATTTATTATTACTTTTATCAAATGGCAGTGATACGACAATATCTAAATATTTGATACTTCTTTCAATTCCCAAATCTTTTAAATCTCTGGGATCAATTTTATAATTATTAGTTTTTTTATATAGCATACAAAGGTTATCAAGCTCATGTTCTAAAAAACCAAATAAAGAAAGGAATGCAGACCTTCTCTGAAGTGTAGGAAAGTATTCTTTGAAAATTCCATTCAAATCCCATGTTTCACTATCTAATCCTTGGTGAACATCAACTATTCTTGCATAATTTATTTCAGGTTGTTCATCTAAAAATAAAGTTTCCTTTTTATCATTGTATTCATGAATACTAGTTTTTATTTGATTTTCAATATTATTTATAAACACTTCAAGCAATTCAATTGAAAACTTCACATTATACTGATACCAATTAGCAGGAATTCTTTTAGGAGTATATAATGCCATGCTATTTATTATCTGTGATTTTAATTATAATTTAGTTACTAATGATTTATGTAATGCATAATGAATGAAAATAAGTAATATTTTGCTAAGGGGAAAAAATTTTATTTAACAATTAAATTAGTAATTATTTTCAAAGTCGGCTAAAAAAAGAAACTTAAAAGAATAAATAATAATAATTTTTTTAAAAGTTACAGATTATCAAACTGTTTATCTTTCATTTGTAAAGGTTTCAATTTTCAATTTGAGATTCAAATTATCATTAATCTCGTTAAGGACTGCGATTTTTTCTTTTGTCGAAGTATGAACCATAATCCAATATTTTCCAATTTTATGCTGGTAATAAAAGTTGTCTTTTATGTCAGAAATAATTGCTACACCTGCCCTATAAAGATTTAAAGGTAATATTTTCTCAGGTCCAATTCGTTTAATAGTTTCAACAAACGTATCAACTACTTTTTTATGTTTAATTACAGTTTTGTCGGGAAATGTAACAGAAATTTTATCTCTTATTTTGTTTTTTTGAAGTCTTTTAAAAATCACATCTTCAACTTCTGCAAATTCTGTTTTCTTTTCGTCAGGTAAAATTTCATCGCCTTTTTCTTCTTCATCAAATTCACTTAATTCAAAAAGTTCAACTAATTTACCTTGAGCAAATGTTATTAAATCGGTTGGCTCTATTTTGAAAGTCGGTTCAGTTTGTTTAATTTTTTCTAATAGTTTTTGCGAAATTATTGTTACTACACTATCAGTCGATTCTATTAATAATTTCCAATTATTATCAAGTGTTTTGCTTTTCTTCAATAAAGTATCCAAAGTGTCAATATTTGCATAAGTAAAAGATGATAAACTTCTGGTTACATAGTCAATTTTATCTTTTTCTAAGTCAACTTGCCAAATAATTCTGTCTTTGGGATTTCTCTCAAATGTTTTAAATAAAAGCCATTTTACTCCATTTGTCAAAATGCCAAAATCAATTCCTGATTTAAAACAATAATTTGCAAGTTGGTCAATAATATTTTTGTTTTGTAAGTCAACCTTTAAATTCTTCGCTTCAACAATCAGAGTTGTTTTTGAATTTTTTAATAACGTATAATCAGGAATTTTGCCGTCTTCGTCAGGTGCATTCGGTTTTACAAATTTTGGATTTGATGTTCTCCATCCGAGCACATTTAAAATTGGTTCAATTAATTGAGTTCTTACTGCTTGTTCATTTGAAAAATAGTCATCACGAAATTCACTCACTTGTTCTTGAATCTCTTTTAAAATATTCTCAATTTCTTTCATGGTCTATGTCCTTTTACAAATGGCTCGCAACTCATTTATTTATTCAAATAAGTTATAAATCAAATATAGTAATATTTTGTGAAATTGTAAAAATTAATGATAATATTATGCGTTACAGGTCCTAACATTTATCTTAAATTTTGCAACAAAAACGTTCATTTCAATTTATAATTCATAATTACAAATCCGGCTGGTCTATATATTGCTCTAAATATGATTTTTCCTGTTTTGATTTACTTTGATTGAAGTAAGGTTCAGTCAGGCTTTCTATGTATTTGCCGATTATATCAAATTCGAGATTGACTTCCGAACCAACTCTTAATTCATTGAATGTTGTCATTTTCCATGTATGGGGTATGATTGATACCATAAAGCGATGGTTCTCTTTTTTTGCGACGGTAAGACTGACACCGTCAATACAAATCGAGCCAAGAGGAACAACATATTTTGAAAATTCAGGTGGAAATTCAATCCAGAGCAATTTGCCTGTACCTTCGTTTTGTATTGTCTGAACTTTACCAATGCAGTCAATATGTCCCTGAACTAAGTGTCCGCCAAGCCTGTCGCCAAGCCTCATTGCCCGTTCAAGGTTAATCATTTTTCCCGGTCTGAATTTTCCGAGTGTGGATTTTCTTAATGTTTCTTCGACAGCTTCAACTGTAAATTCGGTGTCACTCTTTTGAATCACTGTCTGGCAGGCACCATTCAGAGATACCGAATCATCAATCTTCAAATATTTTGTAACAATATTAGCATCAATTGTAATTCTGATACTCCCCGAAATTGGCTTCAGTGCCTTGATTTTACCGATTTCTTCTATAATGCCAGTAAACATATAATTAATTTATTTAAATATAAATAAAATGTCACACTGAGCTTGTCGAAGTGTGCTTACCTTGAAAAAATCCGCCTTCGATAAACTCAGGCTGACAATATTTAAAACAAAATTATAGTTAATATAAATTTTCATATTCATATCTAATTAATATAAGCCAAATCAATCTTTCTGTCATCTGTATTTACGTGAGTGATTTTCACTCTGATTCTTTTTCCAATCGAAAATGTGCGTTTATATCGTCTTCCAACGAGTCTGTAATTCCTTTCCTCAAAATAATAGAAATCATCATGCAAATCGCGGATGTGAAGCAATCCTTCAGCGTAAATATCATCAAGAAGAATGAATAATCCAAAACTGATTACACCCGATATTGTCCCATCAAACTCTTTACCAAGAAAATTTGATGCCAGTATTGTTTGAGCTAATTTTACTGATGCTCTCTCTGCTTCTACTGCTATTCGCTCTCTGTCCGAGCAATGTTCGGAAACAATTTTCATTTCCGATTCAAGATATTTGATTCGTTCGATTTTTATTTTTCCATCGCTATATTCTTTAAGCAGTCTGTGTACCTGTAAGTCAGGATATCTTCTGATTGGAGATGTAAAATGAGAGTAATCGGAAAATCCCAAACCATAATGCCCAATATTTTTTTCCGAATACACTGCCTTTGCCATAGCTCTGAGTAGCATCTGGTGAACGACAGGCTTTTCTGGTAAATCATCAAATTTCTCTAAAAATTTATTAATGTCTGATGATTTTTTTCCTTTTAATGTAATAGACGGATGCAGTGTTTTCAGAAATTCCAAAACCTCACTAAGCTTCTGCTGAACAGGGTCATCATGAACTCTGTATATAAACGGTAACAATTTTCCCCCTTTTTTAATGGGGGATTCAGGTGGATTTTTACTAAGAACCTTTAAATGTTTCGCAACGGCCTGATTAGCTGCAAGCATACATTCCTCAACCAGGATAGTAGCAGGGGAGCTTCTTTTAATAATCGCCTTTTCAGGAATACCATTTTCTATCTGGAATTTTACTTCCGATGTTTCGAAATCAATGCCACCGCTTGAATATCTTTTTGTTCTTAATGTTTGTGCTAATTTATTCAATGATAATAGTAAGTCAGAATGAATGCCCTCACCCGTTATGAGTATTTTATCTACTTCATCATAATTAAATCTTTTCTTACTTTTAATCACAGATTCACGAATATCATATTTTTTCAAAATCCCTAAAGGTGAATATTCCATAAAAACTGTGTAGGCAAGACGCACTTTATTCGGTTGAAGTGAGCAGATATTATTTGATAAATTCTCAGGAAGCATTGGAATAACCCTGTCAACAAGGTATATGCTGTTTCCTCTCCATCTTGCTTCATCATCAATATTTGTATTCTCCTTGATGTAGTGGCTGACATCTGCTATGTGTACACCAAGTTCATAGTTGCCGTTCTGAAGTATTTTAAGTGAAAGAGCATCATCAAAATCCTTAGCATCAACAGGGTCAATAGTAATAATTAATTCTTTTCTCAAATCGAGACGGTTGTTAATAATTTCTTTGCTAACCGGCTTAGCCGCTTCTTCTGCTTCGGCAATTACATTCGGTTTGAAATCACCGGGAAGATAAAATTCTTCTACAATCGAATCGAAATCGGCTGTGGGTATGGGTTTTCTTTTTAATATTTCAATAACCTCTGCCACCGGGCTTTTCATGCGGTCATCCCATGAAACAAATGAAGCTTTTACTCTTTCGCCATGCTTTGCACCGTTCAGTTTGTTTTTTGGTATCAGGAAATCAACATAATATTTGTCATCATCAGGAAGAAGATAGGTAACGTTGTTATCATTTTCGATTATTCCTCTGATAATATGAGGAGAACGGTTTAAAATACTGATTACCTCTCCATGTGCCTTACTGCCTCTTCTCATTTCGAGAATTTTTAACTGGACTGTATCGCCTTCGAATGCAGTCTGAAGATGTTTCTTTTTTATATATACTTTTTTTAATTCGTTTATGTTTAACTCAACATAAGCCCTGTCATCCCTGATTTTCAGTACTCCTTTGTATAGAGAACTGTCATCATATTCCTTTAAAACATATTTTCTACGTGACAACCTTTCAATAATTTTTAGCATTGATAATTCTCTCAATTCGGATTTCAGTTTCTGATAATCGAGGGAATCTGATTTGATATGGAGAATTTTCGATAGGTCAAATAATTGAACGGGCCCAACCGCATCGCGCAGGGCATTTATGATTTTTTCTATTAATTCATTTTTTTCCATAATTTTAATGTAGGGGCAGAACTTATTTTGCCCATTTATTATTTGAATCCCATTTGTTATGTGAACACCGAAACACAATTTGTTTTTCCGGCGGATATATCAAGTACCTTACGTGTATTTGAAATTAATTCTTCGACATTCTCTGCTTTGGTTGATTCCGAAATACCCATGCTGACTGTTACGTTGAAACGTTTATTTCCTATACTGAATTCTGATGTTGCTATTTCCGAACGGACTCTCTCAGCCCATATCTTTGATTCATTCAAACTGGTTCCAATAAGAACTATACCGAGCGTATTCGAATCGACCCTGCCGAATATATCAAAACTTCTGATATGCTTGTGAATAACATTGGTAATATGCTCAAGCACAAGCTCGGCTCTGTCCTGATACTTTTCAGGGTCGAATGATGCATACTTGTCAATCTGAATCAGACAAAAAATAAATTTTGATTTTATTTCTTTGCTTCTGAAAAATTCTTCTTCAAGACGCTGATAAAGTGCAGGAGGATTATAAAGTCCGGTTGATATATCAATCAGCGAGCTGAATTGCAAAACTTTGTAAAATTGAATCTGCTCCAGTGCAGCACCCGCATGTTCTCCAAGTGTTTCGAGTACTTTTACATCGTAAGATGTCATGCTCGAAGGACTAACTCCTTCGACAAATAATGCACCATAATTGTTTGTAAAGGTTTTCAATGGTACGGAGACAAAGTATCCTTTTGCACCGGGAGGTTCATCCTGATTAAAACGAATAACATTTTCATTAACAGGTGAAACATATACTGTATTATTGGTCGTCATTGATTTTCCAACAAGGGATGATTGTATGTTGATTATTGTCCCCTGAATATTAGTAGAGACATGCCTCATGCCTGTCTCTACATTCAGCACCGTCTCTACATCTTTTGTCCTGAATGATTTGATTGTCCATTTATTGATTGACTCATCATAAGCACAAATACCGATATTTGTAAATTCAAAAACTCCAGTGGCAGCATCAACTACCGACTCGATAATATCATCAACAGTGGCATTCCTTTTCGCACTGATTGACCTGAATTGGTTTATTGCCTGCAATGTTCTTGAATTTTGTTTCAAATCGTGCTTCTCGATATAACTATGAAGAAGAGAGCCAATCAGCTTGGTGAAATGCCCTAAAAATCCAACTGTGTTTGCATCATACGAATCAACAACATCCGAATCGGCACAGATGATACCAATTATCGAGTTATCATAAAACACCGGAACTCCTATAAATGAACTTGTTCCGACAGATTGTTTGTAATATGGTATTAGGTCAAGCTCAGCCGCAGGATTTATTTCTGTCAGTATTTCAGGTTTCAAATTTTTTATAATCTGGCTTACAATGTCGTTTCCGATTGGAAACTTTAATTTCTTTGTAATAGCATAAGGATAATCCGAAACGAAAGCTTCTAATATCAACTCTTCCTTTTCAGTATTTACCATGATGAATGTTGCAGTCCTTGTAATTGTTACAGACCTGATGATTGTCAATGCTTTCGATAAGAAATATTGAAATTCTTTTCTTGGTTCCTGCCCAAAGATAGGCTCATTCTCAATTAAAGCCGAAATAGGAATATCGAGATGTTTTTCCTTATACTTTTCTTTGTATTCCTGTCCATCATAAATCGGTTTTATACCAATTGATTTTTCACCCTTTATCAAAGAGCCTGCACTGAGCTTGTCGAAGTGGGGTTCGGGGGATTTTTCTTCCTGCTTAATGAAATTCTTACTAATTTGTTCCTTTAAATCTGCAACTATTTTTTCAGTAGGAATTTTACTCTCTTCTTTATAGCTTTCTTCAAATAATTCCGGGGTGGCTGACGCTGTTGTAGAGACAGGTCTCAGACCTGTCTCTACATTTTTTTCTTCTTCAATAATAGGTTCTGGTTGTACAGCGATTTTCTCTGGCTCTTTCTTTCCTAAAATTTTTATCCCCGAGATTTCCTCTTCATATTCAAAACCTACATCAACTGTTATTTGAGGCTTTTCTGCTTCTTTATTAATTACATTAGCATCCTTCTTCCCGATTATTCTGAAACCCTCCTCCTGGGTCATGTATTCTTCTGTCACACTGAGCCTGGTCGAAGTGTCCCTCATTTTCTGTTCTTCGGGTGTGAAAGTTGCTTCAAAATTTTCAATAGTCTGCCGCTTAGCCGCAGTATCTTTTTTTATAGTTATATGGTAATTTGGTGCCGGGGTTGATGCTTTAAATTTATTTGATTCGACTATTTCCGATAACCTTTGAGATATCAGCATGAATAATGCAACTGCACCGAGAATCATAATCGAAACACCTATCAGGCGGATAGCCAGTTCCGACAAAAACAATGCTATCAGCAAACCGATTAAAATCACTACAATAGCAATGCTGTCGCTCGGTATCAAAACCTTTTTTATATTTATCTTTCTTCTGTTCATATTATATGCTGCTTGGGTTTATACAGTTCATACATCCTCAAAATTAAGAAATTATGAACTCATTTGGCTTAAATTTTATTGGTATGGACACAACTTACAGGCTGTGATGATTCAAAAAGAAGTTCAAATGGTGATTTTCTTTTATTTCTTTATTTTTTCTCTATTTACTATTCTTTTTTCTCACTTATCAAAGGTGGAGAATTCATGTGGATTTTACAAGTTAAACTGTCCCAAATATTCCCACACCATCTTCGATTGCACCCGTTCATAAAATGGCTCAAACCTAACCTTGCAGTTAGATTCTATAACAAACTCCGCCTCCACATTCGATATAATACCCCTGGGATTTATTTCAATAATATAAAATCCGTCTCCCTTTGCTTCCTCAATCCTTGCAGGCTTAACAACACCATAAAAATATGAATCTTTAGGGACAGGCTTCAAATGGTTTGTTTTTGATTCAATCACATAATTCCCGTTATTATACTCAGCTATCCTCGAATTAACCGTATCAATAAAATCCTTCCCGTCAATTTGAATAGTAAAAGGTGAACGCCACAGACTATCCTTTGCCATTCCTTCCTGCGAAAAAATGATTTTTTGCAAATCTGTAATATGTTTAAGCCGTGCGTCAGATAAACCGTCAAACCAAATCAGGTTCTTCAGTTCATCCTTATTTTTTGTGCCATACTTGGCATCTCCCTCTTTAATAAAATCAATTGCCTCCTCTATATCCGGACTTTCAATCTTTGCCACTTCTCCGTATGGAGAATAAGTCATGTCAAACTGCCTGTTCAATGGCACCGACATTACCTCGAGGTCTTTCAATCTGATTGGCTTCATTTGCTCAGCCTGCGAGTTAAACTCAATTACCTTATCTCCTTCACTCAACTTATATAACATCGAATCAATGACAATCTTTAAAGTTTGAAAACCATTTTCGGGTTTATTAAATATTGTCAAAGTCATGTAATAGGATACTTCACGTTTGAAATCTTTTGTGCTACTGTCGCTATAAATTCTGTGTATATTTGTAGTTTCCGTCATCTTATACAGCCTGTAAGCATTTGTATGGTAAATCACCTTAGGTTTATATTTTACAATTTCTTCCTTTTTATTATCATTAGTGATTTTACCTTTCTGTGTATCATCTGCATAAATTGAAAATGATAACAGGCATATAGCTAAGCATAATATGATTATTTTTTTCATTTTTTCCTCTTTGTATTATTCATTATTCACTTTTCATTTTTTCATTAAATAGATAGCCCATGCAGCTAATGTCATGCCATCCCAAATTTCACCAATGATGATTTTATTGTTAATTTCCTGCTTAGATAATTCCAGCAATTCAAATTCTTCACTTTCTTCCGGATTTGGCTTTTGCTGAATTAATCCGTCAGCCACAAATACATGACAAATCTCATTTGTAACACCATTATAAGGATTGTACTCGCCAATTAATCTAATAGAAAAAGCTTTGAAGCCTGTTTCTTCAATGAGTTCTTTTATTGCATTATCAATAGGAAGCATGTTATCTTTAATTCCGCCCCCGGGAAATTCCAGGCTTGTTCTTTGATTCAAATATCTGTACTGATTAATCATCACAAATTTATTTTTATCAGTAATAGGTATGATGATAGTTGCACCATGGGAATTTACATAATGATACTCACCAATACTTCCAGTCGGCATTTTGTATCTATCAACTTTGTATTCCCAAAATGGATTTACATATTTTGATTCTGTACTTATTTGTTCAAGTGTTTTCAGCATTTTTATTTTATCTTTAACTATTATGGATAAACACAAATGTCTTACGGACAAACTACATTTTAAATTCTACATTCTACATTTTTCAATCTCGCTTTTACTAAAGAAAAATCCGATTTCATTTATTCCGTTCTCGACCGAATCCGAACCGTGAATAGCATTATTTGATTTCGATGTACCATAAAGTTTCCTGACAGTTCCTTCATCAGCCTGGGCAGGGTCTGTGCTTCCGATGAGTTTCCTGAAATCCTCGATTGCATTTTCTTTTTCCAATGCAATAGGAACAATCGGCCCACTGCTCATATAATCTACAAGGTCAGAATAGAACTGCCTTTCCTTATGCACTTCATAAAAAGAGCCTGCCTGCTCTTTGTTGATTTTAGTATATTTCATTCCATGTATTTTAAATCCGGCTTTAGTAATCATACTAATTATTTCACCTATAACATTTTTCTTAATAGCATCGGGCTTAATAATAGCTAAAGTTTTTTCAATCATCATTTCCTCAATATGTAATGACACATTAAATTCGATTTGGCCTCAAAAAATTTTAATTTAAAATTTCGCATATATGACGAAACACAGGAAAAAGCATTTTCCTGTGTTTCATTTCAATATAATATAGAGACAGAACTGAAAAAGTAGAGACAGAACTCAGTTCTGTCTCTACTTTGCTGTTTTTATTTATTCCCACTCTACTTTGTTTTCTTTGTCGTAGCAACCTTGGTCGTTACTGTTTTTTTTGTTTTTTTGATTTTCGGCTTTCTTGATTTAAGTGCAGAAGCAACAGTAATACCAATATGGGCGGGTGATTCGGCAACATGAATACCTGCATCCTGCAAGGCTTTGATTTTTTCCACAGCAGTACCCTTTCCGCCTGATATGATAGCACCTGCATGTCCCATTCTTCTTCCGGGAGGGGCAGTACGTCCGGCTATGAATCCCACGACAGGTTTTTTTACATTTTTTTTAATGTATTCTGCTGCAGTTTCTTCTGCGTTTCCACCTATCTCGCCAATCATCATTATTGCTTCGGTGTCGGGGTCTTCATTGAAAAGCTTTATGACATCTAAAAACTGAGTGCCTATTATCGGGTCACCACCGATACCTATGCAGGTTGACTGCCCCAATCCCATATCCGTAATTTGCTTCACTGCTTCATAAGTTAATGTCCCGCTTCTTGAGACTACGCCGACATTTCCGGGGTGGTGAATAAATCCCGGCATTATACCGATTTTACATTCACCCGGAGTGATTATTCCGGGGCAGTTGGGACCGATTAATCTTGAATTGGAAGCTTTTAGGGCAGAATATACTTTAATCATATCCCTTGTCGGAACACCTTCTGTAATTGTTACAATAAGACGTATTCCCGAATCAATTGCTTCGAGTATGGCATCTCCTGCCGACTGTGGAGGAACAAATATTATCGAAACATCGGCTCCTGTTTGAGAAACAGCTTCTTTTACAGTGTTGAATATAGGAACAGCCTTTTTAAATATTGATTCACCCCTGCCGTTATATTCTATGCCACCTTTGCCTGGCGTTACTCCCGCAACGACTTTTGTACCGTAATCAATCATTTGTGCTGTGTGAAATGTTCCTTCGGAACCTGTTATACCCTGAACTACAACTTTGGATTTTTTGTTTACTAAAATACTCATTTTACATCCTGATTTATATTATTTCAATACAAAATATTTTCACAAGTGTTTATTGAATTTGCAAATTAATAATATATTATGAAATCGCAATTTTGAATTCATTTTTCTTTGATTTGTTTGATTCTTTGTATTAACAGAGTTGCATTATGATACTAAGACAATAAGATTTAATTTCGGTATTGCTAAATTGGTATAAAAACCATTCAAAATGAAGTTTAATCATATTAAAGTCATACTTCGACAGGCTGTTAATGACACATTACCAGAAATCTTGATATATTATGAATAGCCACGACTTTTAAGTCGTGGGATGGTTACTCACCACAATTCGGGATTTATTCCCATAATATTAGTGACTAAAGTCAGAATCGGGTGGAAATAAACCTCCACTATCTGAAGATAGTGGCTATTCAAATAAAGAACGATTTTAATTTGTCATATTTTTGTTTTACCATCGCATCGGCGGTGGTCATGGACTCAGTATGACAAACAGTGTTGTCACTCTGAGTTTATCGAAGAGTGATTAGAAAATGTATATATTATGGCAATACTTTAATTTCATTTCTTTTATTTTTAATTCTCATTTTGTATTTTGCTTGTGATTATTGCAGTTAAATATTAAAATCTCCTGATATGAATGTAGGCATTATAAAAAAAGTGTACAATCATGCTTGGAACTTTCTAAATAAAGTTCATTCAATTGAAATTAAATTAATCTTGATTTTTATTTTTACATTCTTTTCAATTTATAATGCAGCATCGTCGCAAAATTTCAAGTTAAGCATTTTTGAAAACATTTTTAACGGGGATTTTAGCCAGGGGAACACAGGTTTTTTCACTGACTATATTTATTCAGTAAATGACCTTATATATGAAGGCTATTATACAATAACTTCTAATCCTTATGCAATTTATGATGTTCTTTCACCATGTACAGACCATACACCCGGGTCAGACAGCCTGATGATGCTTGTTAACGGTTATTTTATTGACGATAGTACTTATATTCCCACTGAGGTTATTTGGGGTGATTCAATAATGAATGTTATTCCAAATAATGACTATGTCTTTTCTTTGTGGGCAACAAGTTGTATTTACCGTGAACCTGCCAGGCTCGAAGTTAACATCAACGGTCAAAAACTTAAGGGGGTTTTGCAACTTTCTGATACAGTTTGCCTGTGGTATTATCAGGAGTTTCTGTGGAATTCCGACACTAATAAGATGGCTATAATTACAATTATTGATGCAATTAATAAAGCAAGTGGCAATGATTTTGCAATTGATGATTTATCTTTCAGGGCTGTTTGTTATCTTCAGGCTGATGCAGGTCCCGATGTTAATGTTTGTGAAGGGCAGACAGCACAAATCGGAAGAGTCCCTCAAAAAGGGATACCGCCATTTCAATATTCGTGGCAGCCTGCACTTGGTTTAAGCAATCCTAATATTGCTGTACCAACTGTGAATATTAATACATCATCAACCTTTAATCTTACCGTAACCGACAGTTTAGGTTGTGTTTCGTATGACACCGTTACCGTTAATGTAATTCCATTTCCACAAGCGTTTATAATTACCGATAAGCCTGCGACTATCTGTCCTTGCGACAGCGTTAAGTTGACAGCACCTCTCGGGGATTCTTATGTATGGTCAACCGGGGATACGGTTCAATCCATTTTTGTAAGATTTCCCGGCAAATATAGTGTAACTGTTAATAATAAAAATTTATGTTATGTTACTCTTGATACACAAGTAGTAGTGCTTAATTATGAAACATCAGTTCAACTCGATACTCTTAATGGCGAAGTTGGGGATTATATCGTTATTCCTCTTCATGTGGTTTCTCCCGTTGACCAGGCTTGTGCTCTCGGGCAGTTTGATGCAACTATCAGTTATAATAAATCTCTATTGCTGCCAACCGGCAACACTCCTTTAGGAACAATTAATGGGAATGATGAAATAATAAATATAAGCGGAACGGCACAAGGAAAACTATTGAATAATTTTGAATTTATTGCCGCACTCGGAAATGCAGAATGTACTGATATTAAATTAACTTTTTTCAAATGGAGATGTAATTTAATACAGGTTGATACAATTTATGGGCGGTTTTGTCTGAAGAATTTATGCAAAGAACCTGTTGTAAGGCTGTTTAATGATAATGGTGCAGTATATCTAAGGCAGGCAAGGCCAAATCCCGCTTCGGATAATATTACCATTGATATAGGAATTATCGAAGAAGGAGAAACATCGCTTGAAATTTATAATATTTTCGGCCAGAAAGTCTCAGAATTATTAAACAAATTCTTAAAACCAGGCCAATACAATTTTGATTTTAATGTTGGTATTCTTGAATCAGGTTCATATATCTTAAAATTACAGACACCAAATAATTTTTTATATAAAACAATTCAAATAATACACTAAAAGTTATACTAAAATAACTATCATCCAGATTGAATTATTATCTCTGCGAACTTTGCGATAGCTTTGCGAACTTTGCGTGAAATTATTAGATTCTTCACATCGTTCATAATGACAAAATTAAAATGTTCACTATTAGTTAAATTTTATCGCCCTGATTTTATCCCCGCTTTTGATGTTAAGTGTTTGTGCGGCGTTTCCGTTTCTTAAAGCAATTTCTATATAACCAAAACTCCCAATGTATGCAAGAAGTTCTCCTGCCTTAGCACATGAATATGTTTTCTTTAATCCTTTAATAATGTGCTCAGCAATTTCAAACCTCCAGCCTTCAGTAATTATTTTATCATCCTGAATATTCTCGAACGATGCACCAATTTCCTTCGCATCAAGCGATGTAATGATATTGCCAAATGAATCATAATAAATCACTTCACCAAGCCATGTGTGTAGAGCTTCTTTTTGGAAGAGCGGAGGAGGGATAGTAACAATATCTTTGAGTTTTATTTGTTTACCGAATTTCTGAATATCTGTTCCGTTAGCAAGGTGAGCCGCCGCAGGAGAAAACACATCTCTTCCGTGAAAAGTGTAGCTTACATCATTAAGAAAATAATCGCTGTTGCTTAGTTCGTAAATTTCGCAACCCTTATCACTTATGATGTAGCTCAACAAACCATTGTCAGGACCAACAAAGTATTTGTCCGATGTTTTAAGTATGATTGACTTTCTTTCGCTTCCGACGCCGGGGTCAACTATACAGACAAAAATAGTTTCAGGAGCAAAATACTGCAATGTGTTTTTCAAAAGAAATGCCGCCTGTTTTATGTTCTGTGGCAAAATATTATGTGTCAGGTCAACTATGTGTGCATTACTGCATATCGAGCTAATCACACCTTTTACAACACCTGAGTAAATGTCAGATTCTCCGAAATCCGATAACAATACAATTAGTGGATTTTTCATTTTTTACTCCTAATCATTTATTTATAATTTATTTTTCTCAGCCCCCTTTTTCAAAGGGGGTTCGGGGGTTTTCTTTTTTTTGTACATCAACATTTCATAAGCATCTATTTTACTTTCTTAATCACTTTCCCATTTTTATTAATATAATACCAAACACTATCCAGTTTCACTATTGCTTTCCCTTTTTCGAAATCGTATGCTTCTTCATAAATAGGCTCGATGACAATTTTTCCCTTTGTGTTTATATAACCCCATTTGCCGCCTTTGTAAAAATCATATTCACCTATGTATTGCTTTTTGCATCCGTCACAAAATGCCGCAAGACCATTAGAGAAACGAGAGCAGTAGCTGAATTTATTTGTTATTACAATTTCGCCTTTACGATTGAAGAAACCGAACATTTCATCTTTTTTGAATCTTGCAAGCCCATCGCAGAACTCATCAGGAAAATTATCCCATGAACAGGGCCTGATTACAACATTACCTTTGGTATCAATATATGCCCATGAACTGTCATCCACAACGGCCGCTATTCCGTACTTCGAAAATTTCTCAGCCATGCGATATTTTGCTGGTAATACAATTTCGCCCTTATTGTTTTTATATCCCATGAAATCGCCGTACTCGAAAGGAATGAGTTTCTCTCTTCCTTGTATATTGATTGTAACAAGGAATGTAAAAGAAATAACAATTAAATATTTAATTGATTTCATTATTTTTTTCCATTCAGAATTCATAATTCAGCATTCAGAATTAAATTAAGCCTTTTTGTGCAAAGCTTGTGAACGAGTCTCCGGCTATAATAATGTGGTCGAGAACTTTTATATCAATAATTTTCCCTGCTTCTGCTAATTGTTTAGTTATTAGCAAATCTTCTTTCGAAGGTTCAGAATTACCCGAAGGATGGTTGTGTATTAATATTATTGCTGCGGCACTTTCAGTAATCGCAACCCTGAATACTTCTCTTGGATGAACAATACTGCTGTTCAAAGAGCCTTTTGTAACTTCAACCTCCCTGAAAACCTGGTTGGTTGAGTTAAGGAGTAAGGTCAGGAAAGTTTCAACACGCTCACCCTGAAATCTTGGAATATAATAATTGGCAACATCTTCAGGTGTACGGAAAATTTTTTTAGATGAAAACGGTTCGGCTTTAATTCGCTTTGACATTTCGAAAGCCGCCGCCAGCTTCACAGCTTTAGCAGGTCCAACTCCTTTGGTATTTTTTAATTCACTCAGGTCGCATGAGGCTAATTGAGTTATTGATGAGTATTTATCAAGAAGTTCACGTGCAGCATCAACAGCCGAGAAACCTTTTGTACCGGATGAAATTAAGATAGCAAGTAATTCTGAATCCGAGAGGCTGGCTGCACCATGTAATATTAGCCGTTCACGGGGACGTTCGTCCTCTTTCCAATATCGAATAGATTTATACTTGCTTTCGTTATTTATTTTTTCAATATTATCCTGAACCTTCCGCATGTTTTAATTTGCGTTTTGATATATCAACTAGTGCACTGCAACAGCCACTGCATATAAGAGTCGGATGATTTATCTATGTTCAATGAAATTATTTCCGGCACATCATCGGAGTGCATTTCCTTTATTCTTTCTTCAAGTTCTGATAGTCGTTTTTCGGAGGTTTTTATAAATATCATATATTCGTTTCTTTCATGAATCGTACCCTCCCAGCCAAAGATGGAAGTTACATTCTGCATAATAGAACAGCAGGCAGCGAGTTTTTCGGTTACAAGGATTTTTGAAATTTGCCTCGCATTTTCGAAATTTGCTGTTGTTACAAATACAATTCGGAGTTCATTTGATTTTTCCATATTTTTTTCCTGTATTTGTAGGAATACTTAATTCACAAAGCAATAATTTAATAAATTTATGATAGAAATACTAATTTTTCATTTACATCTTGTAGCGGCTTTATATGCTTTTACAAAAAACTGGCAAAAAAGAAAAATAAGAGACGCCATTCTCGCACTTATGATTATTGGTCTATTTTTCACAATCGGGTGGGCCTTAACCAGCCCTATGTCCAGAATAATGCCCCAAAGCTGGGAGACAATCTGGTTTACAAGGGATACGCTATCTCTTGTAATGCTTGCTCTACCCGAATCATTTTTCTTTTATTTCTTCTTCATTAAGGATAGATAACAATATTTAATAAAAGAGGCGGCATTGTCTAATACCGCCTCTTTTATTATTCCGTTTAAATAAATTATTCGATAATAATTTTTTCACTCAGCAATATACCGTCGATTTTTATTGACAGAACATAAGTACCTGCAGAAACATTCTGCCCCTGCAAATTTTTACTCTCCCAATTGAACTTCTGCTGTCCCTGCTGAATAACACCGGTAAAGAGGGTTGAAACCAAATTACCTCTCAAGTCAAAAATTTCGGCTTCAACTATGGACGTTAATGGCAAAATTAAACTTATATCAATATTCTTACCTGCCGGACTTGGATTAGGTATGATTTTTAATTTATATTCTTCTTTCAATTGTTGTTCTTCTACACCCGTAAAGGTAATCGTCGAATCATAGCTTTCGGAAACTAAAGTTTCAATCCAGCATGTGTATCCACTGGCTGTGGATAATTGTTGTAGGTATGTGTAACCAAGAGTATCTTTAAGGTTAACATAAGGATTTCTTAAGCCGCTTGAATCTCTCTGATTCAAATCATCTTTAAAGTATATACCCTTCGCTGTCGTTACATCGCTGACGCCTGTTACTGTAATCCAGTGTCCGCCTTTTCTTGTCCCTGTATTATCATAATAACCAAACTCGAGTTCGACATCTTCACCCTTCTGCATCTCCTGAACAAGCCAGTCCCACTGAGAAGGCATTCTGTTTGAATCGTTCTTATTTTCTGCTTTATGCCCAAATGCCGGATTGGGTGAATTAATGTCGTTTGTATCGAACATGAATCCCTGGAATTTAACATGAATAGGTAATTTGTATTTATCTATAAATGAAAGCTTAGCTTTGATAAAATCTGCACGCATTACGCCTGCATTGTTTGCTCTGTTCATTAAACTGCTCAACTCCTTAAGCTTGTCCCTGTGAGTGCTTGTTGAGTCAATTTTGTTATGTGTTTGTTCGAGCCACTCCAAAGAATTAGCAGCGGCAGCGGGTCCACAAGCATTCTTGTCGCCGGCATATCCTGCTAAAGTACCGGGATTATTTCTTGTTGAATCCAAATCAATATTCGGCATTTCGCAACCGCGATAGACCCATGTTTTCAGGTTCCAACCTTCAAAACCGGGAATCGAAGGTGTAATTGGAGGAAATGTAATTAAATCCTCGTCTGCACTACCATTGCCGATTACAATGTTAGTCGTTCCGAGTTTGTAATCAACATAATGTTTAATAGTATCCTTCTTAGTGATTGGTGTATCGGTAACAGTCATGGCAAATCTTATTGAATCATGCGGTTCGCTAATTTGATAGCCTATATCTTCGAAATCATAGAAGAATGTGTATTTTTGCGATACACTGAATGGAGCAAGGAAAATATTCCAGCCTATCCATTTGAATTCTTTGGAATCGGTCTTGGTTGCCCACATATTCAAATATCTTGGCTCATCTGCAGGAGTAACTTCAACTTCGACTTCGCCTTTCTTTTCATCCAATCCAAACATCATTTCAAAGAATCTGCATTCATTCATTCCTAATGGTTCTGCATCCTGATGAACAGTTGAGTCATAGCTTTCCGAAACAACGCTCTCAACCCAGCAAATGCTGTTACCTTCATCCAAACCTTTAATTCTTGACCAACCATTATCGCCTTCAATCCAGTTGGAGTATGGATGCCTTAATCCTCCGGCTGCTCCCTGCTCCCAGTCATCTTTGAAATATATTCCTTTTGCAGTTCCAATTTCACTGATGCCCGTTACAGTAATCCAATGTCCTCCATTCCGGTTGCCCGTTGAATCATACCAACCAAAAAGGATTTCAACATCCTCGCCATGCTCAAATTCTTGTTTCAACCAATCCCATTTTGGAGGAGTTTTATTTCCACTATTATGATTTTTTGCTTCATTACTCGAATTGTTTCCCGGGGATTTGATAGTTGAATCACCGACAAAAACACTCTGGAACTTAACTCTTATAGGCAGCCGGTATTTATCAATGAAAGCGAGCTTGCCTTTGACAAGTTGTTGTGTTGTAACCCCATCTTCATTAGCCCTATCCATCATTTTGCTCAACTCAACCATTTTTTCACGGTGTGTTGTGCCTGTCAATGGTGTCTTTGGATGGGTTTTTTCGAGCCACTCAAGACTATTACCCGCAGCAGCCGGTCCACAGGCATTTTTATCGCCGGCATATCCCGGAACTGTTGTTGGATTGTACAAAGTTGAATTTAAATCTATGTTAGGTACTGTACATCCCCGGTAATTAAAAGTAGTAGGCTTAGTTGTATCCCAAATAATTGTTGGTGTAAAACTCGGAACGTTAAATATTGAATCAACTACTTCATTTGTTGTGGCTACATCATATAACACTTGATTAACAGCAATGCTTGTATCCCTTGTAACTTCAAACGGGCTTGATAAAATTTTGTCAGTCCATGTTATGCTTATATCCATTGTTGTTACTCTTGTATCAGGAGCAACATTCAAATCATCAAAATCAAAGAAAAATGTTGATGTTGATGGGTCATGAAAAGGAAATAAAGGAGCATTTTGTACAATCCATTTATATGGATTCGAAGAGTCAACTCTACCCATAACGTTTACATACGTTGTTGTATCTAGATTTGAGTAGGTTACAGACATAAGGCCTGTGTTTGAGTTGTCAACAGGTCTTGGATGATAGTATTGTACCTGGCCTAACTGAAAAGGAAATTTAAGGAAAGGTTCCCCCGGCTCTTCAACTGTAATGCTGGATGATATTGTGTCATTTGAATGGTCTATGTCATCATCAAAAAAAACTTGAACTTTGATAGTATATTCCCCAGGATTCACAGGAGTCCATGATTCGGCTGAAGAATGCTGTTGAGTAGTAAATGAATCTATTGGTATGCCTTCAACCGTTGTACTCCATTGATAAGTGGGGTCGTTTTTCTTAGTAATAGTAACCTGGTTATAATAATTCAACGCAGGTAGTCTGTTAATATTTGCTATAATAAATATTATTTGGTACTGAAATAACAACTGTGCTATACCCTTTGGTTGAATTATTGACTGAACCTTGAGGTCAGTTGCATAAGATGAAATTGATGCTATTAAGAATATTAATGCAATGAATGCACTTTTTAGGAAGTATTTTTTTTTCATAACGGTGCCTCCTTTATAATTTTTTTAAAATTTAAATGAAATTATTCTTTCTACAGATATGGAATTTTACAAAATAAAATTTTCTTAAAAGAACATCAAAAAATTAAATTATATGACCTAACTTAATTTTTAATATACATAATTATATTTTTTAAACCAAGCTTATTTTTATTAATCCTGATATTCGATTAATACTGTAGTAGCCGACTATATTTTGTTTGCACAGTACAAAAATAACTTGAATTTGCAAGAAAATTTTGGATAACACGTGTAAATGTTTATTAGGGAAAATTTAAGAATGTGGTAATGAAATCATCTACAATAGCTGTTTTTCCGTTAAAAATTGTATTGTTTCCAGATTCAATAATACCGCTTCATATTTTTGAAGAGAGGTATCTTCGAATGATTCAGGATTTTACTGAAAATAAAATTGGTTTTGGCATTAATTTAAGTGTCAGTTCAAAGAATTATAATACAGGATGTGAGGCCAAAAGGTTAGATGTAATTAAGAAATATGACGACGGCAGACTTGATATAATTATATATGGTGGCAGAAGATATGAAATAAATAATCTGCATGAAAGTGATTATGGTTATTTGATTGGCCATCCGAATTTTTTTGAAGATGTATCGGAATTATATGATAGGATAACTTTGATGAACTGTGCCAAAACCTATAATGACATTGTTCATCTGTTAAAAAATGAAAGCATTAAAGAAATAAGGTTAAGTGATATAAAGACTAAAAAGCCATCATTCCTGTTGGCTCAGAAAACAGGATTATCGGCTTTACAAAAACAGCAAATACTTGAATTAAAATCGGAAAATGAGAGATTGATGAGTATTTTACTTCATCTGCAAAATGTCTTACCGGCATTAAAACAGGCAGAAGCAGTTAATCGTATTATAAAAAATGACGGGTATTTTTAAATAATTATTATTGGTTGAAGAATAGGTGTTGTTCTATGAGTTTTCCAAAAATAATGGGTATCGTTAATGTAACCCCAGATTCATTCTCCGACGGAGGAAGATACTTCGATTCCAAACTCGCAGTAAAACATGCTTTGGATTTAATTGAAGAAGGGGCTGAGTACATTGATATAGGAGGTGAAAGTACAAGGCCTGGTTCTTTATCTGTTGATGCAGAGGAAGAATTAAGAAGGGTTTTACCTGTAATCAGGTCTGTTTTAAGAAAAAAACCTGATACAATTATTTCAATCGATACAACAAAGCCTTACGTTGCCTTAAGAGCTGTAGGAGAGGGTGCAAAGCTGATTAACAACATTTCTGGGACGAAGAACGATGATGAATTACTGAAAGTAGCATCAGAGAATCAGGTCGGGTTAATTATTATGCATATTCAGGGTGAGCCGAGAACAATGCAGGTTAATCCCGTTTATAACAATGTTGTAGAAGATGTGTATAAAGAATTAGAGCATAGTATTATTTATGCGGCAGGAAAGGGAGTAAAAAAAATAATTGCTGATGTTGGGATCGGTTTCGGAAAAACAATAGAGCATAATTTAGTACTATTAAAAAACATTGAAAAATTTAAGAAATTAAAAGTACCTTTAATTCTTGGAATATCAAGGAAATCCTTCATCGGAACCCTGTTAAATATAGAAAATACTGACGATAGGGATTTACCGACTGCATTGCTCCATGCTTTGCTTTTATCTAAACCGATTGACATAATCAGAGTCCATAATGTTAAAAATATTAATATGCTCAGGAAGTTATATAGCGAAATATTTTAAAAAAAATGAAAAAAGTTTGAGACCTTTTTGCCTTTTATGTGTCATTATATATAGTTGAAGTGTAAAATGTTTGAAAAAGTTTTAAAATTTGTAAATAAGGTAAGCTTTATTCGAAAAAAATTTATACTATTTGCAGCGTTCTTTGTCATAGCAGGATTTTATGGTTGTGATGTCTGTGACCTTGGTGAGAGCAAGGATAAGGATGCAAACGACATATTTTTTTCAGCAGTTTCGTTGAATGGTACAATACCCGGTATTTATGCGGTATCACCCGATGGAAGTAAGCTCAGAGAAATTATTAAAGACGGTGTGCTGTACAGCGGTCCTTCAAGAAACAAAATGATTGTTTTCCTGAGAGAAATAATTGGTGAAGATACTGTAATTTGTACAGTCAAGACCAATAGCGATAGTCTATTTATAGATACTACAATATCTAATCAGTATGACTTGATTGAAATGCCGGTTATTTCACCTGATGGAAAATATGTTTCGATTTATGTCGGAAGCGGCCAACTCATAATAATTGCAAATATGAGTTTTGCCCGGGAAGCAACATTTGAATTTTATGAGGGAACCGAACCTTCTTTTTCACCTGATGGTAGATTCCTTGCTTTTTATGAAACAGATGGTTTGTTTGGCCCAATTAGGATGAAAGTTGTCAGAACCGATGACCCAAACATTATCATTTACGAAAGAAGTTTTGAACAATTGCTTTTTCCTATGATTGGTAATGCAACTATAGATTGGTCAGATGACAGCAGGTTTTTAACTTATGCTGTAAAAGACACAGGTTCATCATCAGATATTATTATTATAGATGAAATCAATGGTAATTCTGATAATGAATTAAAAATATCAGGTATCGGAGCAAAAATGCCGTCTTTATCACCAGACAAAACAAAAGTTGTATTTGCATCAAGAGATGGGAATATATGGGTCAGAACAATAGAAGACGGAAAGTATAGAAATATGACTGAAGAAACAGATACAACCATTGAATTTAATCTCTATCCCCTGTGGACAAATGATGGTAACTGGATATTTTTTACTAAGTATTATCGGGATGATACAGGTAGATTTGGAGGAACACTCAAGATTGTAAATTATTTTCAACCGAAAAGGAAAATGGTACTTAGCAATGGCGTTCTGAGGGGATATAAAATGAGAATAAAAGCTTAATTTAAAATCATCAACAAGAAAAACTGAAATGGGAAGAACCTTCGGTAAATACAGCGATATGGAGCTTTACAAAGCCCTGCGGGATAAGAAGCCAATGGCTGAGGCAGCTTTTTCTGAACTGTATTCAAGGTATGCCCAAAGGGTTTTTGCTTATTGTTTGCGTGTTATGGGCAATCATGATGATGCACAGGATATTTTTCAGGAGACTTACCTGAAATTTTATAACAATGCTCAATCACTTGACGTTGTTGATAATATTCCCGGGTTGCTTTTGACAATTGCACGAAATTTATGCTTAAACCATAAAAGAGATAAAAGAACTAATTATAATATTGATGATTATCAGGTTTCTTCAGTTGAAACCGATTATGAGAAAAAAGAGCTTCTGGAGCTGATTTCGATGGCTCTTGAACTTTTAGATTTTGAATATAGAGAAGCGTTCGTTTTAAGACAGTATCAGGGTTTATCCTACAAGGAGATTTCCAAGATTTGCGGAATCAGTGTTTCTGCAATCAAGAACCGTGTATGGAGAGCCAAAGAGCAAATAAAAGAAATACTGTCACCATATTTGAAAGAAATGTCTAATAATTAATAGCAGAATTACAATGGAATACTCAAGAATGATTCACGATTACCTGGATGGCGAGCTTGGCCAGATGCAGCAGGATATACTGTTTGCAGAGTTAGCTACAAACCAGGATTTGAGGTTTGATTTTAGCCAGCAGGTCAAACTTCAGGTAGTTGCACAAAGCGATATGGCGCTGATAACTCCACCGCTTGAAGCTACAAATGTTATTTTTTCATCGCTTGGTTTTTCGATACCCTCCGAAGAGTATCTAAAGAACCTTGCAGGCGACACGGTTGCAACTTCCCCAATAACCTCCATAAAGAGGTTTTGGGTAAAGTATTTTGCATTGAATGTCATCTTTCTTCTTATGCTCCTTACTACCGGAACTATGCTGGTTATGAATCCGGATATTTTAAATTTTAAAAGCGGCAATAAGACTGTAATTACACAGGGACCGAATGTAAAAAACTCAGATAATAATAATATTTCAGGTATGTCATCAATACCAATTGTCCGTTCAATTGCCGGCAACCAGGAAGATAATAGCCAAGACTTTGCCGATAATGGCTCTGTAGTTAGACATTCAAGCCGTAATCCAAGGTCTAATGTTCTTTTTGGAACAAATTCCAATTCGGGGAATCAATCTGGTAATTCTGCAAATACTGTTGATATGGGAAATGGAACAGACTTATCTGCTTATAATTTAAACGAAAGACACGGTATTTTTTCAGATGAAGAATTACTAAGTGATGCTTCTCAGGATATGAAACTGACAAATTCAGCAAACAGAAGAGTCAATTCTTCTATGTCAACAAATTCAAATGTACTGGTCAATCCAACACAATCAAGACAGGATTTCTACAGAAATAATGGTCCCATAAATTTTCTTGTAAATCCATTTTCGTTGGTTTCAGTTGATAATTCCAGTTGGACTATTCAGGTTAGAAGATTGGATTTGAATCCATCACAGAAGGTAGATTTATCCCAGACTTTTGATAAAAAAGAAGAAAATAAATGGAATACAAATTTAGCATTTAGTGCTATGTATAAAACAAACCCATACTGGTCTTTTGGAGTTGAAGTTGGGTGGGAATCATTTAATCAAATTTTCACTTTTAAAGATGATTATGGTCAAAGTCAGAGTCAGAAACAAAGTCCGCAATTGATGTGGTATGGTGCTACATGTAAATTCATTGCTCCCGAATTCTTATGGGAAGATGTTGTATATCCTTACGGACAATTTACAGTTGGAGGAACCTCATCAGGAAAATTAACTACTGTCGGTACGATATACCGTTTACAGGCAGGTTTGATGTTTCAGCCGGTTAGTTTATTCAGATTCAATTTAGGACTTGAAACAGCAGGATTGATTTATACAGTTAGTCCAAAAACTTATCTTTCAGATAAATATGGATTTACATTCGGAGGGAGTGTGAATTTTTAATTACCAATCACAATTATTTTTTTAAAATAATTTAATTAAACCCACGATATATATTGTGGGTTTATTTTTTTTAGTGAATTATTATGAAATTAAAATCAAGTACATCAATTTTATTATTACTAATTTTTACTATTTTATTTGTATCCTGCGAATGTGTCCCGGATATTGTCACACCCAAGGTTGTTGAACCGACAGATTTTGCAAAAGTGATGTTTATCAACGCAATACCTGATATTGATTCGGTTGACATTTGTTCAGTTGATAAAATTATCAGCAGAAATTTACTTTATGATTCGACTTTTGTTGAATACAAAAAAATTGCCTCCGGATTAACAAGTATAAGAATTCAAAACTTTAAAGACTCTGCAATTCACTTTAATTCTATGTTTGAATTAATCAAAGATGCTCATTATACTTTTTTTGCTTACGGCACTAAGAGCAGGGTAAATGGATTATTAATTAATGACAGCATAGAAAATCCAGTTCCTACGAATGCTTATGTCAGGTTTGTACATCTTTCACAGGATGCACCTGAAGTTGTTTTTGCATTCGACAGTTACCAAATCAACCAGCTTGTCAAATATAAGTCATATACTAAATTTATGCCTATACCAACCGGTATTTTTACACTCGTTATTAATGATTATAGTAATGGAAGTGAAATTACAAAGGTAGAGAATTACAATTTCAAGCCGGGAAAATATTATAATTTACTTTTGAAAGGTTATTATATCCAACCCAATCCAAGACAGCTTAAATGTGATATTATCGAATTTACTTATTGACAAAAAAAAAGCAGAATTAAATTCTGCTTTTTAAATTTTCTTTATAAATTCTTAATTCTACATTAAGCAACATCCTGGGCAACGAAAGGAATCAATGCGAGGTGCCTTGAATATTTGATTGCTCTTGCCAATTCTCTCTGCTGGAAAGCATTAGCACCTGTAATTCTTCTCGGAAGAATTTTCCCCTGGTCATTTGTAAATCTCGATAAAAATTTTGGGTCGAGGTAATCAATAACCTTAGAACTCTTTAAGGGATTATTTTTCTTCTTAACGATTTTTTTATTTGTTTTTAAGGCATTGCCTGTTTGCATTGGATGAATAGTGCTCATGTTTTATACCCCTTCTTTGATTTTCTTTGTTTTTTCAAAGCGTTTATTAAATCTTTCAACGCGTCCTGCTGTGTCAACCAACACCTGCTTGCCCGTAAAGAAAGGATGTGATTTTGAATCAATTTCAAGCACCATTTTGTCTGTTTTAACACAAGACCTCGTTTGAAACACTGAACCGTCGGTCATAACAATTTCAACGGTATGATAATATGGATGAATTCCTTTTTTCATATTCATTTCCTAATTAATTGCAACTTTCTCTAATTGGTTCATATCGTCAACGGTTATTTGTTTTTCACTAAACCTGACATTTCCCTCATCAGATTTAAAACTATAAATAACTTTAACTTGAATTCTTGAATCTGCTTTTTTCTTCTTAACTTTATCGCTGAAAGATTGTTGTTTTGCCATTTTAATACTTTCTTTAAATTATTTATTTCATAAACTACAAATATAAGGTATATAAAAGAAAACACAAAATATCTTTTTGGAATTTGATTTTATAGATTTAGGTTCAATTGAGGTAAAATTTAGAAAATGACAGATGATAAAGTAATAGAATTTTTTCCGAATACTCAGAAAGAGGATGAAAAAAGAATTATTGAACTGAAAGAGCTGATTAAAAGGCATGATAAAGCTTATTACATCGAAGCCCAACCGACTATAACAGACAGAGAGTATGATGAACTATTTAAAGAACTACAAAAGCTTGAAATAAAGTATCCTCAATTAATTACCGAAGATTCTCCTACACAAAGAGTCGGTGGAGATAGCTTAAAAGAATTTGAACGAATAGCTCATGTAAAAGCTATGTTGTCTTTGTCAAACACTTATAGTGAAGTAGAAGTAAGGGATTTTGACAGGAGAGTGAGCGAAGCATTGCCGGGAGAAGATGTAAAATATGTTGCAGAACTTAAATATGACGGCGTGGCTCTGAGCCTGAAATACAAACATGGCAAACTTGACAGTGCCGTTACCCGTGGTGATGGCTTTGCAGGAGATAATATAACTGAAAATGTGAAAACAATTAAGAGCATACCGTTATCAATAGGTGATTTGAAAATTGAAGGGAAAGAAATAAAAAATTTTGAAGTAAGGGGTGAAGTTTATCTAACAGAACAGGATTTTCTCAGAATTAACGAGTTGCGGGAAGAAGCAGGAGAAAAGATTTATGCAAATCCCCGCAACCTCACTGCAGGTACACTTAAACTTCTCGACCCTAAGCAAGTGGCTCAGAGGCCTCTGAAATTTGTATGCTATTATTTTGATTCTTCCGAAATAAACCCGGTTTCTCATCATGAAAATATAAAAATAATTAAGCAATTGGGTTTTCCAATTGGTGAATCAATTGAGTTGTGCAACAATCTGGATGATGTATTTTCATTCATTGATTTGTGGGAAAAACAACGAAATACTTTGCCATTCCAAATTGACGGCATTGTCTTAAAAGTTGATTCAATCAAACAGCAGGAAATTCTCGGAACTGTTGCCCGTTCACCCCGCTGGGCTATTGCATATAAATATGAAGCCGAAAATGCACAGACCCTTCTGAATGGAATTACACTCCAGGTCGGAAGAACGGGAATTATTACACCTGTTGCGGAATTAGAGCCTGTCTTTCTTGCCGGCTCGACTATAAGCAGGGCAACGCTTCATAATGCAGATTACATATCAGAACGTGATATACGTATTGGTGATACAGTTGTGATTGAAAAGGGCGGTGAAGTTATTCCTAAAGTAACGAAAGTTGTTTTGGAAAAACGTCTTCCCAATGCAATTGAATTTAAGTTTCCCGAATTATGTCCATGCGATTTGAAAAGCCCGATTTCAAGACTCGAAGGTGAGGTGAGTTATTTATGTACTCATCCCGAATGTCCCTGGCAGATTCGCCGTCGAATCGAACACTTTGCATCGAGGAACGGAATGAATATCGAAGGGCTTGGTGAGAAGGTTGTAGAGCAGTTTGTCGAACTCGGGTATTTAAAAAATGTAGCTGACATTTACAGCTTGCATCAACACAGGGAAGAAATAAAAGAGCTCGACAGGTGGGGAGAGAAAAGTACCGATAATTTACTTGAGGCAATAGAGAAAAGTAAAGACACTTCTTTTCACCGTGTCCTGTTCTCACTCGGCATAAGGTTCATCGGGGAAGGCTCGGCAAAAATACTTGCTAAACAATTCAAAGTTCTTGATAAGCTGAAATCAGCAACTATTGAGGAATTAAATTCTGTCTATGAAATTGGCGATAAAATGGCAGAATCTGTCTTTCAATTCTTTCGTAATGACAAGGAACTTGAAATAGTGGAACGGCTCAGGGATGCGGGTGTTAATTTCCAACTGAAAGAAGAAGAGCTTGTTGCAAAAGATATGACTCTATCAGGTAAAACTTTTGTGCTTACAGGCGAGTTATCATCAATGTCAAGAGGTGAAGCAAAATCGAAGATAGAATCTCTCGGAGGAAAAGTTACAGGCACAGTCAGCAAGAACACAAGCTACGTGGTAGTCGGCGACAGTCCCGGAAGCAAGTACGACAAAGCACTGAAGCTTGGTGTTCAAATTCTCAATGAAGAACAATTTTTAGAAACAATAAATAAATAAATTCGGGATTTTATGAAATGAAAACGAAACAATGGTATGAGTCATTATTTGAAAACTATGGGAAAAAATATGATAACGAAATTTACACGCAAGGTACAATTGGTGAGTGTGATTTTATTGAAGCAGAATTAAAATCAGACAAGACCTTAAAGATATTGGATGTCGGTTGCGGCACCGGACGACATTCGATTGAATTAACAAAGCGAGGGTATGAAGTTACAGGGATTGATTTGTCCGAGAGTCAACTGTCAAGGGCAAAAGAAAAAGCAAAGAACAACAATTTAAAGATTGATTTTCAAAAACAAGATGCACGGAATTTACCTTTTTCAAATGAATTTGA
Source organism: Ignavibacteria bacterium RIFOXYC2_FULL_35_21 (assembly GCA_001804705.1). Taxonomy (GTDB): domain Bacteria; phylum Bacteroidota; class Ignavibacteria; order Kapaibacteriales; family UBA2268; genus XYC2-FULL-35-21. Next base: position 1,876 of record MHAY01000049.1, on the reverse strand, counting down.
TGTTGCAATAATGCTATGCGAAGGTGGATTTTCATTGATGGAGACTGACGAAATGAATTTTGAGATATTGAAAAGCGTGTCGAATTCTCTTAAAGAACATGGCAAATTTATATTCACTACTTTAAATGGATTATTTCCTTTATTTCATTCTGTTGAAAAATTCTATGAATCAAATTCAAGTGATGGGAAATTTACTTACAAAAGTAATTCTTTCGATTTGATGACATTCCGGGATTTCAATACTTTTGAATTTGAAGATGACTCAGGAAATAAAAAGACACTTGATTGCAACGAAAGGTATTATGTTCCGAGCGAAATAACATGGTTATTAAAATCACTTGGATACATAAAAATTGATATCTATGGAGCAAAGCTAGGAGCATTTTCGAGAAATAACAAATTGACAACCGAAGATTTTGAGATGCTTGTTATTGCTGAAAAATGACAAAATTACCCAATCTGCTCTGCAATTAATTCTGCAATCCTGAGTGCTTCGGCGGCTTCTTCGGCACTCACGGCGGCTGGTAAGCCATTGATGATTGCTTCGATAAATGATTTTTGTTCTTCTGCGATTGCATTGATTTCGGGAACAACAGGTTTTTCAAAAACAATTTTTTTGTTTTTTAATCCGGCTTCGAGTGTGCCAAGCATGTTTGCGGGTATTGCATTTCCTTCAGCAGATTCATCTTCTTCCAATAATCTGAATACCTCGACATCCTGATTTCCGAAGTCAATAGAAATATATGCATTGCTTTGGAAGAGTCTCAGCTTCCTCATCGGATTTGCAGATATTCTGGATGCGGTCAAATTGGCAACAGCTCCATTTTCAAATTTGATTCTTGCATTGGCTATGTCGGGTGTATCGGTAAGGACAGCCACACCGTTGCCATCAATTTTTTCGACTTTTGATTTTACAAGCCAGAGCATAATATCAATGTCGTGAATCATCAAATCGAGAATAACGGAAACATCAATAGCCCTCGGTTTGAACTGGCTGAGACGGTGTGCTTCGATGAACATAGGATTCAATTTGTAGTTTTTAATTGCGAGCAATGCGGGATTAAATCTTTCGACATGTCCAACCTGAATGACAAGATTTTTATTTTTTGCCTGAGCAATTAATTTTTTTGCTTCCATGTATGTTGAGGTAATCGGTTTTTCAATAAGGCAGTGGACTCCGCTCTCAATGCACTTATCGGCGATTTCGTAATGAAATGTAGTAGGAGCAGAAATTGTAACGGCATCTGAGGATTGAATCGCTTCTTCTAATGAATTAAAAATGGAAATCCCGTTTTCAGTTGCAATTTTTTTTGCTCTTTCTGAATCGGTATCGAAGATACCGAGCAATTCGGAGTTGGGTGTTGATTTCCATAATCTTGTGTGAATGCTTCCTAAATGACCGGAGCCAATAACAGAGACCTTGATTTTTTTCATAACCTAATTTGTAAATTATCAATGATACAAAATTCGTAAATAAAAGGTTAAGAGTAAAATTAAGTTTAGTCTGTAGGTGGATAGGCTGTAGGGGATTGGGGATTGGGGGATAGAAATTGAAAACCCCCGAACCCCCTTTGAAAAAGGGGGCAAAATGGATTCCTGCTTTCGCAGGAATGACATTCAATCGTTATTTTAATTATGTTAATTTACAATTAGTGAGGAATTAGTTGATAGAAATTGAAAACCCCCGAACCCCCTTTGAAAAAGGAGGCAAAGATGCTTCGACTTCGCTCAGCATGACAAATTAAAAAAAATAGGTTCATAAAATATAAAACCACAATTTGTCTTGTCCTGAAATACGTTGACCATTATTTAATTGAATAAAGGTTGTTGAACATAATATTTATTAGGTTCTGAATAAAGCATCATAACATTTCTT
>MHAY01000048.1:7026-12106 GCA_001804705.1 Ignavibacteria bacterium RIFOXYC2_FULL_35_21 | reverse complement strand
AATTCTTCCACTTGGTTTGTTTAACATAATACAAATATAATAAAAATATCTATCTTATGTTAACACTCTCTTATTTTTTAACTGATAATTCCATATTGTACCTGTTGGATATGCTGCAACAGTAATCCCCAAATCCATTGATGCTCTTTTAAATGTTACATTATGAGGATTTTCTCTACTTTGAGATATTATATTAGGATTATTTATACCTACTATTTTATTGTAAATATCTAACTTATAATATTCAATAGCATCTTCATAGCTTTCGGTTAATTTCATATTTGTACCTATCGTAATACAATTAGGAGCAACGCCAACGATTCCTTTTTCATTAAATTTAGGATTAATTATACACATACAATCCGAACCATGCCCTTTATTTATTTTTAAAGGTTTTATTTTACCAAAACCAGGATCTGGTTCCCAATTTGAACCTGAACTTATTTCATTATAAATAATATTACCATTTCCTGTATTTGTAACTGGATTACTTTCATTTGCTCGTTGAACCTTCATATAAAAATCACCAGTTTTACTGCTATTCAATGGTGTTTGATAGATCCCATCACCAATCCCATGGCCAATTTCTGTAAACGAAGGATTTGGGGGATCTTCAAATGAAGCATCATCAACTTGGACAACAACCTGATTACTTCCTTTTGTTATTTCCCAAGCTAATAGAGCTTTCATCCCAAATACATTCCATTGTGCTGACCTTTCATGATAATGTGTTGTTCGACTAATAAGTTTTGATTTAATTCCTGAATTTTTTAAATGTCCAAATTCAAAACTTGGTTCACTTAAATTCGATAAAAGGCGTGAATATCTACCTAAATAACCTTCAGTTTCTATGTCAGGGATATTATGAAGTAAATATGATGCTGAATCTATTTTAACATAATTGTCGAATCTTAGGTTAAAATATCTACTTGCTATTTTACTTGTATCAATAATATCAGGATAAACTTTCATAAAAACAAAATTTCCAAAAATATTTTCTAAATTCTCAAATCCTTCTCTCATATCAGTGAAACTTGAATCTATGTCTCTCCAATTTCTTAATATCACCGAATCTCTCGGTGCCTGTGGTATATTCAAAGCACCATTTGGCAAGTCTAATCCGAACCATTGTTTTGCATATACATATTCACAATAAGGCGGTAACCATGCTTTATTTTTACAAAGACAAGTATCGTACATTACTGAATCGGGATTGAAAATATTATTTTCTGGATTATGTTGCAGTACAACATTCCAACAAGTATCAATTTGCCCATAAGTAATTGCAAAATTGAATATGAATATTACAAGTAAAAATAAAGTATGTTTCATTTCATTTTTTCTCCTAATGTAAGACAATAAGAAGTTGAATGATATTTTCATAATTAATAAAATAAATACCATTCGAAAATTTTGAGGTATTAAGAGTGATATCACCTTTAACATTTAATTCTGAAATTTTTTCATTAAAAATCAAAATTCCCTGAAGAGTTATAATTTGAATATTATCATTATTAATAAATCTCTCATCTAAATGTATTTGTATATAATCATTACATGGATTTGGAATAATATTGAAATTATTTAGTTTATCATCATTACTGTCATTAACACTTTTTATAAAATCGTATCTACCAAGATAACCTTCGGTTTTTATATCTGGGATTTGATGAAGTAAGTATGATGCAGAATCTATCTTAACATAATTATCGAATCTTAGGTTAAAATATCTACTTGCAATTTTTTCTGTATCTATGATGTCTGGATAAACCTTCTTAAAAACAAAATTTCCAAATACATTTTCTAAATTCTCAAATCCTGCCCTCATATCAGTAAAACTTGAATCAATATCTCTCCAGTTTCTTAATATTATTGAATCCCTTGGTGCCTGAGGTATATTCAAAGCACCATTAGGTAGGTCTATGCCAAACCATTGCTTTGCATACATGTATTCACAATAAGGTGGCAACCACGGCTTTACTTTACAAAGACAAGTATCATACAATACAGAGTCGGGATTGTAAAAACCATGATCCGGGTCGTGGGGCAGTACCATATCCCAGCAGGGATTAAGCGAATCCTCTGCTTTTGCATTTTGTGCAAAGAAAGATAAGAAGCCAGTTACAAACAAGATTTTGAATATTGTTTTCATAATGTTTTCCTCAATTTGTTCCTTCATCTATATCAATGACACATTAGATGCTAAAAGGTCTCAGATTATTTTTCAGTGCGGCTTCACAGCCGATGCTCGATTTGCAATACCCCAACAGCTTCGTAGATTTTGTTTCAAATTTAATAATAGACATACAGTCTAATCGCTACCTTCTTAATTAATAAATCGAACCTAATCAATAATAATGAGTAAAGCAAGAGATATTTCAGTTTTGGAATTTTAAACTCTTTTCCCTTTTCTATCGTCAAAATTTCAAAAATTTATTATTTTGCAATTAATGTTAATAAAAAGAAAAAATATTGTTATAAAAAAAATTTTCAATTATCAATTATCAATTGTCAATTGCATTTTATTCTGTGTCATATTTGTAATAAGTGCTTGTACTAATCCTTTTGCACCCAAGCTTGCAGACCCGATTATTAACATCTCATTATTGAGCGACCAGAAAACCGTTGATGGAGTATTCAAAAATTTTCGCTATGCATACATTTTCAAAGATACGCTTGTTTACGGTAAATTACTCGACTATGACTTCACATTCGTTTACCGTAATTACGATTTGGGTATAGATAATTCCTGGGGACGTGATGAGGATATGCTCACGACTTACGGATTGTTCCAGGCAACTCAGAATATGGATTTAATATGGAATGATGTCGTTACATCAGTGTTTCAGGAAGATTCATTAACAGCAGACATCTCACGTGGATTTACGCTTTCAGTTGTTTTCAGTCCAACAGATATAATCAGGGTTCAGGGAAGGGCTAATTTCCGTCTAAACAGAAAGAAGCTCGATGATTTATGGAAAATCCAAATCTGGCGGGACGAATCGAATTATTAAAAAAAGTATTATCAATTTTCATTGAATTTTCAATTAACAAATTTTCAAAGAAATAAAAAAAATAATTATCAGTTATTAATTGTTTTTTCTATTTATAAATATCAAGGATCTCATATTGTATCCTACCGGCAGGAACATTAATTTCTGCTATATCGCCTAAGGATTTTCCCAGCAATGCTTTGCCAATTGGTGAAGTTACAGAAATCTTTCTTTTTTCAAAATCCGCTTCTTCATCACTGACAAGCATATAATCAATTAAAGACCCGTTGGTTTTATTTTTCAATTTAACTTTTGATAAAATGTAAATTTTATCATTTGGCATTTCATCGGCAGAAATAACCTGGACCCTTGACAGTGTAAGTTCCATTTTTGAAATTCTATTCTCCATCATTTCCTGGTCTTGTTTTGCGGCATCATATTCCGCATTTTCTGACAGGTCGCCATGTGAACGTGCTTCGGCTATTTTTTGAGCAATTTCTTTACGCCCTTTTGTTTTCAAATTCCTGACTTCTTCTTCAATCTCTCTTACACGTTCCTTTGTCATATAGATTACTTCCGGCATATTATTCTCCCAATATTAAAAAAAATGAAGCCATTACGAATAACGGCTTCCACGATTTATATAATAAAATGTAGAGAGACAGAACTTAGTTCTGTCTCAACCAGAACAATTCTCAATTACAAAAATAACAAAATTATAGATTATGGAGCAAATGCCCCATCTTTTCTTTTTTTGTGAGCAGATAAGATTTATTTAGTTCATTAGGCTCAATCTCGAGTGGAAGCAGTTCGCATACTTCCAAGCCATAGCTGACCAACCCGACTCTCTTCTTCGGATTATTTGTGATTAATTTCATTTTTCTTACACCAAGGTCAGCCAAAATCTGTGCTCCGATTCCGTAATCTCTCGGGTCAGCCTGAAAACCAAGCTCTTCATTAGCCTCTACGGTATCAAATCCCTTTTCCTGCAGAGCATAAGATTTAATTTTATTAACAAGGCCAATGCCTCTTCCTTCCTGCCTCATATATAGAACTACACCCTTATTCTGTTTTTCAATCATTTTCATAGCGGCATGAAGCTGGGGCCCGCAATCACATCTCATCGAACCAAACACATCCCCTGTAAGACATTCGGAGTGGACTCTTACAAGAATGACTTCGTCTTGAGTCCAGGTACCTTTTATAAGGGCAACATGTTCAAGTCCGTCAATAATGTTTGCATATACTTTTATATCAAAATCCCCGTATTTTGAGGGCAATTTAGCGGTTGCAACACATTTAACGAGGAAATCAGTCCTGAGTCTATATGCAATCAGGTCTTTCACTGTAATTATTTTCAAATTAAATTCTTCTGCAAAAACCTTCAGGTCATCAAGTCGTGCCATTGAGCCATCTTCCTTGAGAATTTCACAAAGGACTCCGGATGGTTTTAATCCTGCAAGCCGCATCAAATCAACAGCGGCTTCAGTATGCCCTGCTCTTCTAAGTACACCTTCTTTTGAAGCAATAAGAGGAAAAATATGGCCGGGCCTGCCCAGGTCCTGTGGCTTGGTATCTTTATTTGCAAGAGCCCTGACCGTAGCCGCTCTGTCATAAGCTGATATACCCGTCGTAGTACCATGAATATAATCAACAGATACAGTAAATTTAGTTCCATGCAAAGCAGAACTGTCCCGAACCATTATACGCAAATCGAGTTCTTTGGCTCTTTCTTCAGTGAGGGAAACGCAAATTAAGCCTTTAGCTTTTGAAGACATGAAATTTATTATTTCAGGTGTACAAAATTCTGATGCTGCAATTAAATCCCCTTCGTTTTCTCTGTCTTCATCGTCCATTACAATGACCATCTTACCACAAACAAGGTCTTGCAATGCTTCTTCAATCGTGTTCATCTTATTAATTACTAATTACTAATGACAAATTACTAATAGATATTATTAAATTATAAATATTAAACAATTATATTTCAATGATTTAATTTGGATATTTAATCCCAAATCATTTTATTTTATCGGGAAGGTTGTGAACCCTCCAATTCAATTTTGTTTTTTTTCGGGAAGGTTGTG
>MHAY01000048.1:0-7000 GCA_001804705.1 Ignavibacteria bacterium RIFOXYC2_FULL_35_21 | reverse complement strand
ATTTTGTATTTTTTTCGGGAAGGTTGTGAACCTTCCAATTCAATTTTGTATTTTTTTCGGGAAGGTTGTGAACCTTCCCCTACGATATTTGTTAAATATTATTTTTTATTTTTTTGCAGCTATGGCTGATTTCTCGAAAGTAATTTTCACATTATCGGAAACCTGAAGTATCATGCTCGAGCCGTCAATATCTGTAATTGTGCCATGAATACCTGCGGTTGTAACAACTTTATCGCCTTTTTTAAGGTTTTCAAGCATTTTTTGATGTTCTTTCTGTCTTTTTTGCTGAGGCCTTATCATTAAGAAATACATAATAAGAATTACAGCACCAAACATGACAAGCATTGATATTAATGAACCTGACCCACTTTGTCCACCACCCGGCTGTGACATAGCTAAAATATTTGCAAAAGTATTAAACATGTATTCTCCTGAATAATTACGAATAACTAATTACGAACTACAAATTTACGGAATAAATTGTAATTGATAATTGACTTTTGATAATTATAGATAATGATATGATAAAATCAATTGGAGTTTTGATATTTGTCTAATAATAATTTTTTCCATTGGATATACTCACCGGATAGAATTTTCTCCCTTGCCGTCTTTACAAGCCATAGATAAAATGCTATATTTTGCTGTGTAGCAAGTTGAATGCCTAGAATTTCACCTGATATAAATAGATGTCTCAAATAGCCAAGGGAATATGTAGGGGAAGTTTCTAAACCTTCCCCAACTATGTTTGAATGTAAACCTATTTCTTCATCAATTGGTTCATCTGCCATTTTATATTGGGCATTTCTGATATTAATTTTTCCCTTTGTAGTAAAAAGTTGACCGTTTCTTGCATTGCGGGTAGGCAGGACACAATCGAACATGTCAATACCTCTTTCTATTGCTTCGAGTATGTTTTCAGGTGTACCAACACCCATCAGGTATCTTGGTTTGTCAACAGGAAGTGAATCAGTTGAAATATCTACAATCTCATACATTATTTCTGAGGGTTCACCGACTGATAATCCCCCAATAGCATAACCATCGAAACCAATATCAATCATTTTTTTTAGATATTCTTTTCTTAAATCAGGATAGACACTTCCCTGTCCGATTGAAAAAAGATATTGTTCTCTGCCATATAATGACTTTGTACTGATAAAAGATTGTTTTGAACGAATTGCCCAGCGACTGGATAAATCAGCAGACTTAACCGCTTCTTCTATTGTTGCAGGATAAGGTGTACACTCATCTAATACCATTACAATATCTGACCCAAGTTTACGCTGGATATCAATTACAGATTCCGGTGAAAAAAAATGTTTTGACCCGTCTATATGAGAACTGAAATGAACTCCATCTTCGGTTAATTTTCTTAGTTCTTTCAAGGAAAAAATCTGGTATCCCCCACTGTCGGTTAATATAGGCCTGTCCCAACTAATAAATTTATGCAATCCTCCAAAGTGTTCTATGACCTCAGTTCCGGGCCTCAGATATAAATGATATGTGTTTGATAGGATAATTCTTGTGTTAAAATTCTTCAATGTCTGCTGGTCAATGGCTTTTACTGTCCCTTGCGTTCCAACAGGCATAAAAACAGGTGTCGGGATTTCGTAACCATTAAATTTTAACAGACCCGCTCTTGCTTTACAATCATGACTTTTTTTTTCAACTTTAAAGAACATCAGGTCTCAATTTGAACTGTGTATAAAACTGAATTTTATCTTTGATACAAATTTATTAAGTGGTGATAATAGAGAAAGTGATAAGGAAATACCAATGCAATCTGCAAGCCAATCAAATATTTCAGCATCTCTGCCAGGAATCAAAGACTGATGAATCTCGTCTGTAACTCCAAATACAGCACCAAAAAGTAGAATATATATAATAGCATTTTTTATTCTGATATTTTCAAAATTCCCTAATAAAAAGAAAATAAGTGATGAACCATATACAAAATATGCTAGCATATGCAACAATTTATCATTCCATTCAAATCCCAAATCAATAAATGGAGGACGAGACTGATGAGAAAAAAATAAGATTAATAGAGTCCCAATTGCAGCAGGTAGTATAAATATTATTTTATGTTTCATTTTCATGTTTTTAAATGTATAATTCAAAATTCAAAATGTAAAATGTAAAATGATTAAAATTTATTTGACTTCATTTGTAATATTTTTCTTTGATGTACTAATTATTTTACTGATTAATTTTATGATTTCATCGCAGTTTAATGTAATTGAATTATACGACTTTACATCAATATAATCAGAATCTTTCAACAAATTTAGCCAATAGATAGTTTCTTTAGCTTCTTTTAAAGCAATACCCATTTTATGAATGAAATCTTTTTTTGTTTCTGCTGATTGAGCTTCATAAATATTAGCTCCAATCGAAGTTCCGCATCTTAATACTTGTTTCGCAATTACAAATTCTTTTTTATTTTCACTTAAATATTTATAAAGTTTAACAATCCTTAGAGCAAAATTGTAGCTTTTTTCTATTATCAAATTCCCAATAGATTTATTTTTTTCATTCTTCATTTTACATTTTTTAATTTTATATTGATCAAAATTAATATAACTCAGGCATCCTCGTATTTATTCAATAATTTTTTGAAATTAAGAATTAAATCCGAAGCTGTTAACGTTAATTCTGAATTTTCTATTGCATACAAATCCCCTGCTTCTGCATGAAGGAATGCTCCTAATGCCGCAGATTCCAAGGGTTGGATACCCAAAGCAAGAAAACTGCCTATAATTCCGGATAATACATCTCCGCATCCTCCAGTTGCCATACCGGGATTGCCATTTATATTAAAATAAGATTTTGTTCCATCTGTTACTATTGAAGGAACATGTTTTAACAATATCGTACAATTCAACTTTTTTGCAAGTGATTTAGTAACATTGAACGAATCCATTTCTATAGTTAATCTATCCATATTAATTATTCTTGCAAATTCTCCCGTATGAGGTGTGAGAATCATATTTTTTCTTAAAATATTTGTATTATCAATCGCTTTTAATGCATCGGCATCAATAAGAATTGGTTTTTCTTTTATTTCATTTATCAATTTTCGAACAAGATTCAGAGTTTCTTCAACTTCGCCCAAGCCTGGCCCAATAACAATTGAATCTGCTTTCTCCGATGATTTTATTATATAATCATAAGCACTTCCGGCAATTGTGCCTTCAAATGTTGAAGCTACGGTATGTGTAATAACTTCTGGTAAGAGAGAAGGATGGATTGTTGTAGTGCAAAGCTGAACAAGTCCTGCACCTGCTGAAATTGCTGCATTGGCACAGAGTGCTGCGGCTCCGGGATATAAACTCGAACCGGCTATAACTAAAACTCTGCCGTAATCAAATTTCGACGACCTAATTTGCCTTCCCGGTAGTATAGAATTAACATCATTTTCATCTAATAAAAAGATATTTGAAATAGGTTCCAAAATTGAATCGGGGACTCCGAGATATGCAGTTATAATTTCACCTGAATAGAAGAGACCGTCATTAAGATATAAACCTGTCTTAGGTGCAAACATCGTTATAGTATAATCAGCCTGAAAGCAATTATCATTTGCAAAACCTGTTTCCGAATTTAATCCTGTTGGTACATCAATAGCGAATTTCAATGCCTCGATATTTTTTATCTTTTTCAAGATATCTAATGCCAAACCTCGCACATTCTCAGTTCCCCCAACTCCAATTAAAGAATCAATAATACAATCAAAATTAAAATCAATTGAATTAAGAGAATCGGAATCAGCAATTTTATTAACGGATAAACCTAATATTTGAATTGCTTTGAAGTTTGCCAGAGTTTCGGGACTCATTTTATCTTCTGAACCAATCCAAAATAATGAAATGTCAAAAATATCGTGCAGATGCCTGGCGAGAGCAAAACCGTCTCCCCCGTTATTACCACTTCCACACAATATACATAACCTGGGTTCGGCAATTATTGCATCTTCAAGTATTTCAACAATAATCTCGGCAGAAGACCTGGCGGCATTTTCCATCAGTATTTGAGAGGAAATGTGAAACTCATTAATAGCAGTTTCATCAGCCTTTCGCATTTCATCAGGAGTCAGTATGTATTGCATTAGCGATTTTTTATAATTTTAAACAAATAAATTATAATTTTATATATTAACAATTAACAAAAATAGTGAAAAATGAATTATGCTGAATTTAAATTGTATGTAGTGGCAGAACAATGTTCTGTCCCTACATAGAAACTTTTATTTGTTTAGAACGTATTTTTATATGTACATAATAATATTATTATAAAATTTGAATTTAAAACAAATAAATAAAACAGTTCTGATTACTATTGTATTAGGAACTCTTTTACTCAGGTTTGCCGGTGATTCTGTACTTTTCATCATTGACAAACTCGATACAAATGCCGCAGTAATATGGAAAGTTATTACTTCACTTTTTTTTATCATTCCAATATATGTTATTTTCTTCAGGGGTTTGAATTTAAGGATTAGCCGATATTCAGATGAAGCTGAAAAAATATACTTTATCCAACTCAATCGGATATCGTTATTTACATTCATTATATTCATTTTATATTTGATACTTCATTACATCAAACTTAAAACTCTGATTACGGGAAATTTATTCGCACTATTCGTTTCTGAAATATTTGCTATTTACTCAATCATTGTGTCATTGTATCTGCTTTATTTTATCTGGCTCTGGCTCTTAAACCGGCGGCACAAAAAAACTGTATTCCAGCTTGTCATATTAAGAAACGGCTTATTCTATTTTATCATTGTTGAAGTATTAATCACATTATTTCCTGATTTGAATAAACCCGTTGTTACAATAGTATCAACATTAATGGCAGTTTTTATTGCTCTAATAATGCTGCTCACAGTAAGGAAAAACCAATGGCTCGCCTTACTTCCCAAACCGGAAAAAATAAAATTATTATGGCTCTCATTATTTATAGTTTTAGTAAATTCATTCATTGCATACAGCATTTATTTAAGAGATACCATTTTAGGTATATCATTACTAACATTCGCACCGGGTGCAGTTTCATTCGTAATGGTAGTTTTAGGATTCAGCATTATATATTTCTTCAGAATATTGGTTACAGTATTAGCAAGTATCCCTACATCATATATTATTGAAAGAAAGATAAGGGAGCTTAGTTCATTGAGAGAATTAAATAAAGTAGTATCCGAAACGATTGAAATGAATTTACTACTCGATACAGTAGTTAGGTTAGCTTTAAAATCAACAAAGGGACTTGCCGGCTGGATTGAATTATATTCTAAAGATGGAAAAACAACCGTGAGTGCAGTGCAGAATCTAAGTGAAGAACAAATAAATATTTTAGATAGAACTTCCGAGTTGGAAATACTTTTCAAGTCGAGCGAAAAACCCTTAGTAATAGATTCGGTATATGAAGACAAAGCAGTATCATCTTTGAATTGGGCAGTTATACCGGCGGCAAGGGCAATGCTGGCAGTACCACTGTATTCAAGCGGAGAGAAAATCGGAACACTTTGCGTTCTATGTACCGATGAATATGGGTTTGATGATGATGATGTAAAAATTCTGTCAGCTTTTAGCGATAATGTCAGTATAGCAATTGAAAATGCAAGGTTAGTCAAAGACTCGATTGAGAAGGAAAGGTATATGCAGGAGTTAATGTTGGCAAGAAATATGACTGAAAAACTCCTTCCCCGGAAACTGCCATCCATCAAAAATTATTCTGTAAGAGCATTCTCGCTTCCTGCCGAAGAAGTCGGCGGGGATTACTATGATATAGTGAAATTGAAAAATGGGAAACCATGCATAATAATTGCCGATGTATCGGGAAAAGGCATGAGCGCTGCTTTTTACATGGCACAATTAAAGGGTGTAGTACTCTCGTTAGCAAGGGAAAGCACAGGTGCCGGAGAATTATTGAAACGAATTAATTCAACACTTTTTAGGGCTATTGAAAGACAAATGTATATCACAATGAGTGCATTCGTAATTGATAATGATTATGGAAAAGTAACATTTGCAAGAGCCGGACACATGCCAGGCCTATTTAAAAATAACGGAGAAGTCAGGGAAATAGTGCCGAAAGGCATTGGAGTTGGTTTGGCTAACAATGAGACTTTTGATTTCCACATTGAAGAAATAGAGTTGCATTTTAATGAAGAGGATGTTTTTCTTTTATTTACAGATGGGCTGAATGAGTTAAAAAATCATAATCGCGATGATTTGGGTATCATACCTTTAGTAAAAATTCTTAAACAATCATCTCAGGAAGATACTCAAACTCTTGAAAGAAAGATTCATGAATTAATTAGAGAATTTTCCGAAGGCGAGTCTCAGTCAGATGACATCACAGTTGTTATTGTGAAATATTCAAAGGATATTAATTTTAATTGATAATAGATTATTGAAATTGTATTGATTTTATTATGGAATAATTTTTGATTTAAAGTTTGATTTGAATTATTAAAACTGAAAAATCGTCATATATTCAAAGTATTTATTCAAAGGCGAGGTGGAAATGATAGGGGACAATAAGTTTTCGATTCAACATAAGGAGGTAGAACAAGTAGATTGCCTATATCTGAGAGGCTATCTCGATGCCCATACTGCACCTGTGCTTGAAACGGCAATAACCAATATTATTGGTAAAGGACAAAATAAAATTCTTGTGAATTTCAGGGAACTGGATTACATAAGTAGTGCAGGTTTGGGTGTGTTTATGGCATTTATCGAAGATGTCCGTGATTCCGGGGGAGACATTAAACTTGCGGATATGAAACCAAAGGTTTTTTCAGTTTTTGATTTGCTCGGATTTCCCGTTTTATTTGATATTGAAAAGGAAGAGATAACTGCAATGAACAAATTTCAAAGAGGTGAAGGTTTTAAGCCTTTCGGAATTCAAAAAAATGCAGGGATTGTAGGGGAAGGTTCTAAACCTTCCCAATAGATTTATATTAAAAATGATGCTCAAGAACAAGGAA
>MHAY01000047.1 GCA_001804705.1 Ignavibacteria bacterium RIFOXYC2_FULL_35_21 | reverse complement strand
GATAATCGCAGAGAAATTAATTGGTAAAGTGCCAGGACTAAGTCCTGACACGGATGAAATTAAAAACGGGGCTGAATCAAGCCCCGTTTTTTTTTTTAAAACTTGATTCCAAAAAGCAATCCTATATCAAAACCAAATGTTGCCGATTGATGTTTGTAAAAAATCTTTATTCCTGCGAATGGATTGAGTGAAATATTATCGAATGGTTCAATTTCGAATTTCATACCGACAGAACCGGTTACCGAGTAATCATCAATTACATAATCATAGCCTAAAGGATGAATGTATGGAACCATATTCATTTTTTCGTTCATCGGAATATAATAATTTACTCCTTCAGGTATCATCATAAGAAGTAAAATTAAATAATCGTAGGTGCTGTAATCGCTTTTCAGACTTTCCGATAATAAAGATAATCCGCCGACTAATCCGAGTGGTGCATGGATGAATGTCTTGTATGAAGAAAAATTGCCTGCAAGGCTGTAATCGAGGCTGATGTTATCGCTGACAAAATATTCTAAACATACATTAAACTGGCCGGCATTGTTGAACATGACAAGAGACTGCCTGTAACCGAAAGATATTTTTATATCATTATGCTTTTCTGAATTGTCTGATTGGGAGTAGCTGCTACTAATTGATAATATAAGAAAAGTTAATATGAAAATTATCCTGAATGACATAGAAGAATTCAATATTGAAAAAAGAATACCCCCCTGCTGAAAAAATTAATATCGTTCAGCAAGAGGGTTATAATTTATCAGCTATTCATTGCTAAAAGGAAATCTCTGTTGCTCCTTGTGCCTTTCATTCGGTTAAGCAGAAAATCAATTGCTTCGACTGTGTTAATTTCAGCAAGAACTTTACGTAGAATCCAGACACGTGTAAGCTCATCCTGGTCGAGTATAAGTTCTTCGCGGCGTGTGCCGGAACGGTTAACGTCAATCGAAGGAAATACCCTGCGGTCTGCAATTCTGCGGTCGAGTACAAGCTCCATATTGCCTGTTCCTTTGAATTCCTCAAATATGACCTCGTCCATCCTGCTTCCTGTTTCAATCAAGGCTGTTGCAATGATTGTGAGCGAACCGCCTTCCTCGATGTTCCTTGCGGCACCGAAAAACCTCTTAGGTTTATGCAGCGCATTGGCATCGACACCACCGGAAAGAATCTTACCGGAGTGAGGAACAACCGTATTATGTGCCCTTGCAAGACGGGTGATTGAGTCGAGAAGAACGACAACGTCCATTCCTGCTTCTGTCAGACGTTTAGCCTTTTCCAGAACCATGTCGGCTACCTGGACATGGCGCTCGGGTGGTTCGTCAAATGTTGAAGAAATAACTTCTGCTTTAACAGAGCGTTCCATGTCGGTAACTTCTTCGGGACGTTCATCAATCAGAAGAACAATCAATTTAATATCCGGGTGATTTCTTGTAATACTGTTTGCAGTTTGCTGGAGAAGGATTGTCTTTCCTGACTTCGGTGGAGAAACAATCAAACCGCGCTGTCCCATACCGATTGGGCAAAGCAAATCAACTATTCTCATAGAGTATTCGCTTGGGCTTGCTTCGAGTTTAATTCTCTTGTTAGGATAAAGTGGCGTCAGGTTGTCGAATATCGTTCTGTCGCGGATTAAATCAGGGTCGAGATAGTTAACGCTTTCCACTTTGAGAAGTGCGTAAAATCTTTCCGCCTCTTTCGGAGGACGAACCTGCCCTTTGATTGAATCACCGGTCCTCAATAAAAATTTCTTAATCTGGGAAGGTGAAACATAGATATCATCCGGTGAAGGAAGATAATTGTAATCCGCACTGCGAAGAAAACCATAACCGTCGGGAAGAACCTCGAGAACACCGCCGGAGGTAATCAAACCTTCGATTTGTAAATCCTGTGGTGCGGTTTTGGTTTGTGCTTCGACAATTTTCAGGATAAGTTCCTGTTTCCTGAGATTGGAAAAGTGCATGATCCCAAGGCTCTTTGCAAGGGATGTCAGTTCGGCTATTTTCTTAGGCCTGAGGTCGGCTATATCAATCACCTGAGGTGAAGCCGTTGTTGTTTCATGGTTAGGCATTTTATACTCCTTTATATATATTTATTTAATTTAAATTGTCTGCTGTTTCAAAGAATCTACGACTCAAGTCCCTGATTCAAACACGTTGTCAAATTTGTTGCTCAATCGAAAAGCTTTATGCGGCTTTAATAAGCGTAATAACTATCTATTGCACCTCAGATTATTTTAAAAAACGGTGAGCCAAAAGGCACGCAAAATTAATTCATTTTTAAATTCAAAGCAAATTTTTGTTTTATTAGACGATAGAACCTGAATATTGTTATTTTATTCTGAATTGAAAAATTGGAAGTAAGTGCAACATCCCTTTTTCAGCTTCCATTTATTATTTTTTGAATTAACCCAATAAAAATATTAAATTAGAAAAATCAGTTGTTCAATTATTTTCTTTAATATTTATGTCCAGATTTCTCATTGAGCAGTATCATAATGAAATCGAAAATATTATTGCTTATGGCGGCTCGAGAAAAGAGACTTCAATTAGAATCGCTTTCCAAAAACTCTTACAGGAATACTGCAAGAAAAAAGATTTTATTCTTATCCCTGAATTAGACTACAAAACTCCTTATGGAAAAATCGTTTATCCCGATGGCACTGTCAAGGATGAACTCCGCCTCGACTGGGGATATTGGGAAAGCAAGGATGAACAGGATAATATTGATGATGAAATATTAAAAAAATTTGATAAGGGTTATCCCAAAGACAACATTCTTTTCGAGGATTCTCAAACTGCCGTTTTGTTTCAGGCAGGACGTGAAGCTTCAAGAATAAATATGAAGGATGATGCCGCCCTCGATAAAATTATCTCTGCTTTTATTGGATATGAACGCCCCGAAGTCAGTAATTTTCGTGAAGCTATTCTTCACTTCAAAGAAGATGTTCCTAAACTCGCAGAATTTTTAAGAGAATTAATTGACACACAATCTAAAAACAAAGATTATATTGTATCACGTGATAAATTTTTCACATTGTGTAAGGAAACAATTAATCCCGACATTGTTATTGAAGATATTCGTGAAATGCTCATTCAGCACATATTGACTGAAGATATTTTCAATTCCATTTTTGATGAAACCCAGTTCCACAAAGAAAATAATATTGCCCGTGAGCTTGAAAAAGTTTTAATGACTTTCTATAAAGGAGACACCAAAAGAAAATTTCATGAACGTGTTAAACACTATTATGCCGTAATCAAAACCGCCGCTTCAGGTATAGCCAATCACAGCGAAAAACAAAAATTTCTCAAAATTATATATGAGAATTTTTATAAATCCTATAATCCCAAAAAAGCCGACCGCCTCGGCGTTGTTTATACTCCTAATGAAATTGTCCGCTTCATGATTGAAAGTGCCGACTGGCTCTGCTACAAGCATTTCGGTAAATTGCTATCCGATAAAAATGTTGAAATACTCGACCCTGCCGCAGGTACGGGAACTTATATAACCGAACTTATTGATTATATTTCTCAGGACAAAATAAAATATAAATATGAAAATGAAATACACGCAAACGAAGTAGCCATTTTGCCTTATTACATTGCAAATCTGAATATTGAATATACATACAAGCAGAAAACCGGTGAATACAATGAATTTAAAAATATCTGCTTTGTTGATACACTCGATAATCTTGGTTTTGAATTCAAAGGTCAACAGATTGATGCTTTCTCCGGTTT
Organism: Ignavibacteria bacterium RIFOXYC2_FULL_35_21; assembly: GCA_001804705.1. Classification (GTDB taxonomy): domain Bacteria; phylum Bacteroidota; class Ignavibacteria; order Kapaibacteriales; family UBA2268; genus XYC2-FULL-35-21. The sequence goes on along the minus strand of MHAY01000047.1, from coordinate 3,267 downwards.
TGCTAGCGAAAACAGGGATAGAATTAAAAGGCAAAATGAAAAAAAGATTTCGGTTATTATCGGCAATCCCCCTTACAATGCAAATCAATTGAATGAAAACGAAAATAATAAAAACCGGGAATATCCTGAAATAGACAAAAGAATTAAGGAAACATACATAAAAAACAGTACTGCTCAGAAAACCAAACTTTATGATATGTACTCAAGGTTTTATCGCTGGGCAATGGACAGGGTAGATGAAAATGGTATTATTGCTTTTGTTACTAATCGCTCCTTTATCAATAGCAGAACTTTTGATGGTTTTAGAAAAACAATCCAGGAAGAGTTCGATTTTTGTTATATTCTTGATACTCAAAGTGATGTCCGGGCAAATCCTAAAATAGCCGGAACCACTCATAATGTTTTTGGTATTCAAACAGGAGTTGCTGTTATGTTTTTAGTAAAATGCAAAGAATAATTTTATTTAATATGAAAACAAAAGTGTCCTATGAAAACTGAAATAGTAAAATCATTGACAGATTCATTCGAATCCAAGGCTCATTTTACTGATGATATTGAGTATTGGTTTGCAAGGGATTTGCAAATTTTATTAGGATATACTCAATGGCGTAATTTTGAATTGGTAATTGAAAAAGCTAAAATTTCGTGTGAAACAAGCAACCATGCGGTATCTGATCATTTTGCTGACGTCAGCAAAACGATAGATATGCCGAAAAGTGCAAAAAAAGATATTGACGATATTATGCTGACAAGATTTGCCTGCTATCTTATCGCTCAAAATGGAGACCCCCGAAAAGAACAAATTGCTTTTGCTCAGAACTATTTTGCCGTTCAAACCCGCAAGTTCGAGCTAATTGAAAAGCGCATCAATGACTGGGAACGCCTGATGGCAAGACAAAAGCTGTCATTATCGGAAAAAGAGCTTAGCAAATTAATCTTCGAGCGAATCGGAAATGAAAAAAGCTTCTCAACGATTAGAAGCAGAGGCGATAAGGCTTTATTCGGATTTACAACCCAGCAAATGAAGGATAAGCTCAATATTCCGGATAATAGGCCCTTGGCTGATTTCTTGCCTACAATTACTATCAAGGCAAAAGACTTTGCAACCGAGATAACAGTTTTCAAAACTAAAGAAAAAAATTTGAATTCTGAAATTGTAATATCTGATGAACATTTAAAAAACAACAAGGAAGTAAGGAATTTGCTTTTGAGAAGAGGTATAAAACCGGAAGAATTGCCCGCTGATGAAGATATTAAAAAATTGGAACGAAGATTAAATACTGAAGATAAATCAATCCAAAAAAAATCTAAAAGGATTAAATAATAACATGGGAAAATGCGCTATATATTATTACACTCTCACAGATGAAATGCGAAAAGAAGAAAAACTTCAATGGCTCAATGAAAATAGAATAAAAGATATCCCATTCATACATATTCAACCTGACAAAAATCACAACTGGATTGATTTGACAGATAATGATTGGGATGAGATGATTCCGCTTGCTAATAAAGAAACTAAACTTTCCAAGAATAAAAATGATGAAACGGCTGTATTTAAATTATTTTCTCTTGGCGTTGTTACAGCTCGTGATGAATGGGTTTATGATTACGATAAGAAGATTTTGGAAGATAAGGTTAAATATTTGATTGATGTTTATAATATTGATGTTGATAAATTAAAGAATATGGAAAAGTCCAAAATTAAGGATAATGTTGATTATCAAATTAAATGGTCAAGGGCTGTAAAAAATGATTTATTCAATAATAAAAGCTACAGTTTTAATAATGAAAATATTATTTATAGTATATATAGACCTTTTATAAAAAAATATTTATATTTTAATAAACAATTAAATGAAATGCAATATCAATTAAATAAATTATTTATAAAAAAAGAAAATTATAATAATCTTTCAATTGTTACAACATTTCATGATCAAACAGGTACAGCTATACAGTCAACTGATTTGCTTTTTGATTATGGTTATGGTCAAAGAGATTCAACTTGTTATTCTCTATACCGCTTCACCGAAAACGAAAAGATAATAGAAAATATTACAGATTGGGGCTTGAAACAATTTAGAAATCAATATCAAGATAAAAAAATAAGCAAAGAAGAAATTTTCAATTATGTTTATGCTGTACTTCACAATCCTGAATATCGTAAGAAATATGAAATGAATCTGAAAAGAGAATTACCTCGTATTCCATTTTATAAAGACTTCCGGAAATGGGTTGAATGGGGAAAAAAGCTAATGGATTTGCATATTAATTTTGAAACAGTCAAGCCATACAAACTGAAACGCATTGATGATGTTCAATTTGACAAATCCAAAAATCCAAATGCTCGTATTCCCAAAGCAAAATTGCATGCAGATAAAGACTCAGGCATCATAACACTCGACGAACAGACAATTCTTACCGGGATTCCTGCTTCTGCATGGGAATACAAGCTCGGAAACCGTTCTGCACTCGAATGGATTCTCGACCAGTACAAAGAAAAGAAACCCAAAGACCCGACAATAAGAGAAAAATTCAACACATACAGATTTGCCGATTACAAAGAAAAAGTAATTGCTCTAATCTTATGTGTAACCACCGTCAGCGTCGAAACCATGAAAATAATTGAAGAGATGGGTAAAACATGAATGATATTCAAAAAAAATATTTAAAACATGTAATTTATGAGATAAGTAATTTTATTGAATTTCATAAATTTTTATCAAAAAAAAATATTATTACCAGATATAATAAATCAAATAAAGATATAAATAATAAAAATAATTTAAAAAATGTTCTACATTTTAATAGTTATTTAAACTCATATTTAATTTTTTTAAGAAATTTGACTGACTTTTTATATTTAGATAAAAATGTTGGGATATCTATTCTTGATTTTGTTGAAAAAAATAAATGGGATAAAATTAAACCCGATTATGAATACAAAAATGATGTGCAACCACATAAAAATAATATACATACTGTTTTACCACACTTATCAAAAAAGAGAGATGAATTAACTAATGAAGAACTACATCAATCTGTTAAAATTTTAAGTCTATTAACAATAAAAGGTCTAATTGTTTTCATAGAAAATATTGAAGGACTTAATAATAAATCTGGCATAATTAAATTATTAAAAAATTGTTTGAAACGGACCGAAAAACCTGCATCAAACACAATTTTTCCTATATCATCATAATCACATTAATCACACAAATCACAGTTCCGACAATTTGCGTCCTCTGTGTGAGATTAACCCCA
>MHAY01000046.1 GCA_001804705.1 Ignavibacteria bacterium RIFOXYC2_FULL_35_21 | reverse complement strand
CTGTATAACCGGTAATAACAAGGTTAATTGTACCGAGGTTTCTAATCTCTATAGAACCGTTTGCTGTTGAATTTACAGGAACGTCTCCAAAGTCATAATAAGTAACATCAATTTTGGCGCTTCCTACCCTTGCTTTAACTTCAGCTTTATAAGCAAATATACATGAATCACCCACACCAATAGAATCTTTGAATTCTCCGTTTGTTGTTGCTGTGAATCTAACTGTGAACTTGACAGAATCATTTGCTTGAATCGTTAAAGGTAAAACAAACCCAAAAATATCAAAACCAGGAAACAATTTCTTAAGCATTAGGTCTTTGATTTTTACTTCGGAAGTTTTAGATTCATTAATCACCCAGCAATCCATCTCCTTTGATTCTCCGACTGCGAGAAGGCCGAAATCAAGATTAGGCCTAATAGCAAGTTTGACAGCATTATATATAATTACAATTGTCGTATCATTACCTCTCCTGTCAATGAAAGTTATAACAGCACGGCCATCCTTCGACGGATCAACAACCCATGCATGCCATTTTGTATAAGCATCTTCACCAGGAACGAAATCCACATATGTAAACCTGAAATTAAAACTTGCTTCAGCATCAAATATAATTAGTGACAGATTAGACCTGTCGTTGTTTCTTGGCATATCCTCGACAAGCTCTCCATATGTTTCATATGTCCCATTCTCACTACAATCAAAAGTCCATGTCGGGTTCGGAGGCAAAGTGTCCGGTTTCTCCAAATCACCGAGTGCAACGCTGGTCGGATGCCCGTAGGAATCATCGCTTGAGTTTCCATACGCATAAGCTGCAAACGGGTCATTAGCCCTGATTTTATAAACGCCGTCTCCAGGCAGTTCCATCTGTTTGCAATAATAAATCAAGCCATTAACCTTTACACTGAAAGGTAAACCTGGGTTAGGGCTAATAGTTTTTAATTTTTTCCATATGAAATTGCCGGCTATAACTGTAGCGAATTCAAGGTCATCAGGAATACTACCATCGTCGTTCGCCCTGTAAATAATATTTATCCAATTTTTTGGAAAACCAAAACCGCCATTTATTCCGGGAGTATTAAAAATAATTTCCCTTTGGTATTGTTCAAGCGGTGTTAATACCAGCATGAAAGGGTCAGTTTGTACAACCCTGCCATCATCATTATTTCCTGTATTGTACTGCATAATATAAATCGGCTTATCTCCGGAAAATACAATGGGCCTTGGTGTTCCGTTTTCGGCTCTGAACCTTAGCCAGCCGTCATTTTCGAGGCCTGCCCCGGTTCTAAGTGTAGCTATATGCTGCCTGTCGAGGTAAATTGAAGTACCTGCTTCTTTTGTGAATATTTTAATAATTGAATTTTTAAGCCTGCCTGCTATCGGAGTGTAATGATATTCTGTACCCCATGTATTTGTCGGCAGTTCGTATTCGCTCATATAATCGCAATAAGGTGTATTCTCAGGAACGTAGGCACAGAAATTACTCGATAACACACTGACAGGCTTTGTTGCCCTGATGCGGCTTCCTGATATGTCTGCCCTCTGGCCGAAAGTGCTGATTAGAAGTACGTCTCCCTTCCATAAGGTATAATTCCTTGTTTCACCGGGCTCCAGTCCTCCTGCAGTTCTTGAACCAGATGTACCGCCCATAGTGAATCTTACCTTGTTGTTGTCGAAAGGAGAAACAATGCCTGTATAACCCGGAAGATACTGCACTCCGAAATCAGATATATCGCACCATGAGGCAACGACATACTCTTTACCGAGTGATGATGTTGGCAAGGCAAGGTAGCTGTCGCTTGTGTACTGATACCTCGTAGCACCGTAAACAATAATTGGCTGTGGTGCATATACGTGAATACCATAGCCGCCATAAATCTGTTCGGGTTCAGGCGGCTGCCTGTCTGTTTTTCTGTAACACTGCCCCAAAGCAGGGGACAGTGTAAACTCGATGACGTCGTTTGGAATTGTCTTCTGCTGTTTCAGGTAACCTTTGCCGGGAATTTCAACTGTAACAGTGGTTATAACTCCGGAAGATACGTAAAGCTTCAGGTCGTTTTTAGCACCTGATGATTCCCAGCAGGGATTGAATGTAACCCAAAAGTCAGTACCGACGTTGTTAGAACCAAGAAGTTCAGGCAATTTATTCTTGAATTCCTTCAGGTTAAAATCTTTTGCAGAACTGTTTGATACTGCAAAACAAGTAATTAATAAAAATGCAATAAATGCGGTAAATTTGAATTTCATAAAACCTCCATAGTAACACTAATAATATATATTTTTGTAAATTTCTTGTCTAACCAACTGTAATAACAAAAAAAAATGCAAAATGTTACAGTGAAAAATAATTTTTTTTTCATCTTTATTAAATATATGGAATTAACTTGATGAAAATAAAAACGCAGATTACTAAATTTTTAGATAATATGCAAAAAATATTTTGCTTTTTATTATAAATAAGAGGTAATTTCATACTCTTATTTTTCTGATGATAGAAATTTACTCAAAATCAAATCCTAAAAAATTCGATTAGTTAGCATTCTTTTATAACTAAATTAATTTGTTTCGCCAATGTTTCTTCCAAAAGAAGTTTTCTTCTTTCAGCTTCCCAAAGCTCAATATCGGGTTTTAATGCTTTTGAATTTGCGTTAATGTTAATATTAATTGTTCCATTGTTTAATTCTGCTTTAACACATTTAACAATCTGTTGCTGCCTTCTGTCAAGGCCTTCGGAAATTCTGAGAATTCCTGCGAGACATTTGACTGCCTCTCTGTTCGCTGGACTCAGCCTCATAAATTCCGGGTGCTTTTTTTTCGGATGGCTTTTGCGGTGGTATCTTGCAATCAAAGCTATTATCTCAGCTTCACTCATTGTGAATCCCGGCATTATGGATTGGCTGATTATATAGTGACTATGTTTATGATGCTGGTCATGTGAAATGAAATAACCAATATCGTGCAGTATAGATGCTATTTCCAGAAGCTCTCTGTATTGAAAGCCCAGCTTGTGCAGGGGCTGCAGGTCATCGAATAGCTGAATTGATATGTTCTTTACATGCTCTGCATGAATGGTATTGATATTAAATCTCTGACACAGGCTGTTAACGCTCTCAAACCTGAGATGACTCAGGTGTTTGAATTCCTGAATCGCCTTCTTCTTTTGTATAGTATCGAATACAATTCCCTCGCGTAGTGCGTATGATGATATTAAAATTCTTTCAATGTTCAGTTGATTAATTATATACTCGAGAATTAAAGCTCCTCCAAGAATGATGTCCGCTCTCGACGGGTCTATTCCCTCTATTTTATTTCTTTCGGCAACAGTTCTTGCTTTAATAATTTTCTTTATAACGTTTAGAATATCTTTTTTTGAAACTGATAATCCGTTAAGAATATCGGGGATATATCCGTCGTTTTTAGTAAGAGTCATAGCCGCAATATTCAGTATTGTCCCGGATGTGCCTACGACAGTATCGAAGCCCGTGTCCATGATTGATTTCATTATCGGCAGCCACTCTCCGTGAATATAATTCCGGCACAGGGTTATCTGCTCGTCATTTACTTCATTATTAGAAAAAAAATGATTTGTCAGCCTTATCGCTCCGAGTTTCTCGCTTTTTCCGTATAAAATATTTCCTTTGAAACCTATAATCGTTTCAGTACTGCCGCCCCCTATGTCTATGATTAAAGCTTTTTTATCGAGGATTGGAAGTGCGTGAATTGCACCGATATAAATGAGCCTTCCTTCTTCGATGCCGGATACAACCTCAATTTCAATACCCGTCTCGTTTCTTACCCTGTCCAAAAACGCTTTTTGGTTAGCAGCTTCACGAACTGCACTAGTTGCAACAGCTCTCACTTCAGCATTCAAGCTTTTGGCAAGTGCCGCATAATGTTTAAGTGTTCTGGTTCCTCTTTCAATAGCATCGGGATAAATAAGTTTCATATCCCTGCCTTCAATGCTTGTTCCAAGCCTGACGACTTCTTTTTCACGGCTGTTTACATGCATTATCCCGCGATTGTTTACTGAAGCAATAACAAGGTGAAATGAATTTGTGCCTACATCAATGGCTGCTATCAGAGGGGCTTTTGTTGTCATTCTTTATTTTATATTCTAAATTCATATTTATTTATTCATGGATTCCCGTCAGTATTTTCAGGTGCATCGCCTTTCATAACCACAATATCGTCTCTTTTATATATAATCCTTGATTTTTTCTTGTCATTTTCTCTCTTAGTTTTATTTTCATTAGTATGAACCGAACCCAAGAATCTTTTTATTATTCTTTTAATAACAGAATAAATAATAGCTATAATGCCGATTATTATGAGTAAAAGTAGTAATAGCCTTATCATAGTTTAAAATCGTATTGCTTTTTTGTTCGAATTTAAAAAGTTTATTTAATCTGTAAATTGAAAGACTGAATAAAAATATGATATTTTTATAAATTCATCCAACATGATTAACAAAATTCGTATAAATTTATTTTAGTCATTAAAAAGAATATGGTTGATAAAAAGACGCCGGAAAATCTCAATTAAGTATATTATTTATCAAATACAAAATTTAGGTTATATTAACATACTATTAAGCAATTCTTAAAAATAAATTTTCTAAGATTAAAAAAAATTTATTATTTTGCTGTAACATTTTGGTTATTTATTTGTTATTACATAAAATTATCTACCAAATTTTGGGAAATTGGCAAATTATTTTGCTAAAACAACAAATTTTTTGGGGTTAGGTGATAGTTTTTGAAATTAATTAAATGTTGTTTTTTTTATTGTGAGGGTGCATTATGTTTAAAAAGACTACAGTGTTAATTGCACTTGTGATGGCTTGGTTATTTATCCTAACCGTTTCGGTGAGTGCAAAGGACATTAATTTAAAAGAATTCAAGAAAAAACTCCCGGAACTTCTGGGTTCAAATAATGTAGGCACAGATTTTTGGGTAACGTTCAATCCCTGTTGGGAAACTTCAGGTTCTAAAAACGACCTGAAGCTTTACATATCTTCAGGAGTTGTAACCACTGTTACTGTGGAGATACCCGGCAAAGGTTACCTGAGACAGCAAAAGACAGTTGCAAACGATATCATCGAGTTTACACTGACCCCTGCTTTGGGGCAGTGCTACAGAAAAACCGACAGGCAGGCACCTGAACCCGACCAGGTTTATGGCGGCTATGGTATTCACGTATATGCACCACAGCCAATTATTGTCTATGGAGTAACGAGGTACCAGTACACAAGTGACAGCTATCTTGCTTTGCCTGTTTCTTCAATTGGCAAGGATTACGTTGTTGCATCATGGTGCGATATTTCCGACTTTGGTGTTCAGTACTTACCAGGTTACACTGCCATCGTTTCACCATACGACAACAATAAGGTTAGATTCACCATGGGCGGTACATCGGGTTCAAGAACCGCAGGAGGACTGGAGCCCGGTGAAACAAAGAATTATACCTTATGGAAGGGAGATGTACTTCTAATCAGCACATACGGCCAGAGGGCAGACATATCAGGAAGCCGCATCAGGGCAACAAAACCTGTTTCCGTGGTTTCGAGTAATTTCTGTGCTTACGTACCTGAAAACACCCCTGCATGTGATTATATGATGGAAATGGAACTCCCAACCAACACATGGGGAACAGAATACCATGTTACCCCTATTTTCGGAAGACTAAAAAATTCAATCATTAAAATATTTACAAAAGAACCGGGTACTACAATATCAATAGACGGTGTTCCCTATACAACATTAAGAACAGGAGCCGGGCTTGAAAATGACGGATGGCTTAGAATAAGAGCTGATGTGGGACCTCCGAGGCCCATTGTTTTTTCCGGCAATAAGCCTATTTACGTCGAAGTGTATAACCCCGGACAACTTGATGACGGAATTACGAGTGACCCGTTCATGTTGATATTGACTCCTGTTGAACAGTACCAGAGGGAAATTATATTTAACACTCCCGGTATAAAAGGAGGATTTGGATTTTCAGTTAACTATATTAACCTGGTTTACAGGGCTACAGATGACGGTTCATTACCGGATGACATCGAGTTTGCTACTGTTCAGGGCGGGGAATTTGTATGGAAAAGAATTCGTGATATTGACCCTAAGGCAGGACAGCCTTTTGCTATTCCTATCAATGGCAAAAAATATAACAATAAAACAATACTTCTTCCCGGAGACGGCGTTTATAAAATCAGGGCTAATGACCCGTTTGCAGCTTATGCTTACGGATTTTCCTCATACGATTCCTACGGGCATCCGACCAGCGTTGCACTCGGTGATTTGGAGAAACCCGATACATTGCCTCCGAACCCGACATGGGAAATGGAATGTGACGGCACAATTCAAGGTGCAATTGTCGAGGACATGCCCCAAAATAATGACAGGTCAAATCTTTCAATGGTTTTATTTGATGCAGAAGCAAGCTTTAATTTTAAGTTTTCTTACGAGGATTTCATTCCCGGTGAAGATGCTTTCACACATTGGGAAGCCTATGTATTCGACAAAACAAAAGATGCGAGGGCTGTAATCACATTTATCGACAGGCGTGGCAACGACACTACTATTGTGATAGATTATTTTGCAGTTAAATTAACTGTCAGGCCCAGTCTTGACTTTGGCTTGCTTGCTATTGGCGAGACAAAGCAAATGGATGTCTGGCTTGTAAACGAATCAAAACAATCAGATGCTCTGGCAACCAAGCTGCAGCTTAAAGGCATTAGCCAAGGATTCCAGATTAATGGTTTAACTCTGCCGGTGCTTGTGCCAAAGAATGATTCCATCAAATTCCAGGTACAATTCACTGCAACTCAAAACGGGGAATTCAAAGATTCTATTGGCGTTGGCGACACCTGCGTATTTGCATATAAGTCTCAGGTAAAGGCAGCGGTCGGTAGCGCCAAAATTGATGTTACTTATTATGACTTTGGTGATGTTCCGATTAATACGACAGCAAACGGTTCTATAGAGATTAGAAACCTCGGTACAATTAACCTTGTTATTACCGGTTATACAGGCCCGAGACAGCCATCAATATTCTTTCCTGA
>MHAY01000045.1 GCA_001804705.1 Ignavibacteria bacterium RIFOXYC2_FULL_35_21 | reverse complement strand
CCAGGTGAATTTCAAAAAAATATTTTTCTAAGTTTTAAATCGAATGGGGGGACTTTTTATTTAATAGGATTGAAAAAATGTCCGAAGTATTGATAGAAGAATATTTAAAAAAAAAAATTTCCGACAATACTTATTATTTAATTTCGTATAAGTTTTTTCAAGGTTAAAAATTAGGTATAGTAAATTTATTTTCTTTTAATAAAGCATATCAATTAAATTGTTTTTCACTAAAAAAAAGGAGTTAATATGAAACACTTAGGACTTAAAACTTTGCTGATGGCATTATTACTGACATTTGTTTTTGTTGCCTGCGAGGAAACAACAACACCGAATGACCCAAAGCCAAAGCCGAATGCACCGAAGAATCTAGTCGCATCATCTATTGACAGTTCTTCGATTAAATTAAAATGGACTGCATCAGATTCTACTGCAAGCACATTGTTTTCAGGTTACGTTATTGAAATTACACCAGGTTCATGGCAGCCAGTCAGTATCACTGGGAATCAAACAACAGCTGTGATAACTGGTTTGGACGAAGGAACTGTTTATACATTCAATATTTTTGCTAAATATTCGAATGGCGAAGAAAGTGCTAGTTCTGCTTCAGTTTCGTGGTCTCCAGCCACAAGATTCATTAAAAATATTAATGATGATTTTATAAAGGTATATGAATATGCTTCCTTATTAGGAAGTGGATTGGATTTATATGATCCAGCTAATGGAAAACCAAGAACATTGACTGTTGCTACCTCTGGAGATTGGAATCTTGGACTTGATACAAGAACAGATGGTGAAATTTGGTTCGGTTCCCCTACGGAAATAGGGTATTCCTGGACTGGTGGAACACCTCCTGATGTTTTCGTCAGCAATCAATTCTATCCTGCCGATGCTATCGAAGATGTTTATGATAGCGAAGCTCTTGATGCTATAAAACATAGTTATTCCTTACAATTGGCAGAACTTGTAAGTGTTGACCTACAGGGTAAAAGTGGCCTTGTCATGGTTGTAAGGCTAAAAGAAGGTAACAGTTCTAATTTTACCTATGCTAAAGTATTTATAAAGAAAAGTGCTTTAGGCTGGCTACAGGGTTTTATCCCGAATAGATATATTGAAGCCGAGGTTTCTTACCAGAGAGTACCTGGAGTTCCTTATGCATTCTAATATGTAAATAATATTTTTTTAATAAAAATTTATGGAGAAATTATGAAAAAAATCTTTTTGATTGTTGGATTGATGTTGGTCTTCTTTGTAACATCAGTTTTATCTCAAGCAACCGAACCAATAAAAGTTAAAACAAGAACAAAGACAACGACTACTGAAGTTAAAACTGATGTAAAAAAAGTAGCTACAACCACTACTAAAGTAAAAACAGGCAAAAAACCCATTAAGGGCAGGATTGCCAGCCTGACAGGTTTGTTTATGGGTGGTGACGGTAATGTCAGCAAAGAACAGGCTGTTTCATTGGCTGAAAAAGGAGACCCGATTGTTTTTGTAGTAGGACAGGGTAAGAAAGCAAAGATATATTTTGTTTACAATACCGATGGCTCTTTCGGAGGAAAAAACCTTGCTAAATATGCCAACAATAAATTTGTCGGTATTATTGGTAAAACATCCACAAAAAACGGAATTAACTTTTTCATTGCCGAAATGATTGAATCAATGGATTAATTTTAATATTAACTTTTTTTCAGGGCTGTCTTTTAAAAGGCAGCCCTTTGTTTTATTAAAGAGGGATTATGGCAAAACAGTTTTTATTAATAATAATTTCATTCATACTTCTTGTTGGATGCGGTGAATCAAAGCAGGATTATACATTTGAAAATAAGGAATTAATTGAGGATACTTTAACGGCTGATGAAGTTCTTAAAGATACATCAATAGGTCAACTAAAAGACGACTCATTCCTTACAATTCCAAAACAAGAACGAGATAAAAAATACTATAAAGGAAGAGTTGTGTATTTGTCAAATATTTTCATTGGCAATTATGCTCCGATGGAAAAAGAGTTGATGAAACTTCTTGCATCCAAAGGACAGCCTATCGTATTTATGACGGGTGAGGGTGTAAATGGTATCATCTATTTTGTACTTAATGCAGATAATCAGCCTGCTGTCCGAATGTTAGCCGAATATTCCGACAGCAAGAAAGTCTCTATTTATGGTAAAATGGTTAGGCTAAATGATTTGAGAATATTGGTAGCCGATAAAATAGAAAGAGTGAAATAAACTAATATAATTATGAATAGCCCCAATCTTCAGATTGGGGTTTGTTATGTCACTTATTTCGACATTAGTCACATATTCTAATTTTAGGGGATAAATCCCTAGTGTTACTTTTATCTTATCTCCACTACTTAAAAGTAGTGGCTATTCAACTACTTTTTAATAAAAATAATTTTGATATAAAAATCTAAAATAAAATTTATTATATTTACCGAATTGAAAATAGGAATGTATAATAAAGGCTTTAAGCATGAGCTATTACTTTACAAAAGATGACATCGGCACTATTTCCAAAGTCTTGGGTGGAGAACTGAGAGAGTATGATAATTCATGGTCATTCAAACTGAATAATCCCGAAACATCCCAGACATTGGTTCTTTCAATCCATAATAATATTCAATTAAACAAAAATAATTCAGGCTCTCTGATATCAGTTCAGACACAACACGGATACTTCGAGATGCATGGATGTATGGCTTATATGGTGTTCGAACCCGACGAAGTTATTTTTGTATTTTATAACGAAGAAACCCTGTCGAGTTTGATAATTGGCAAACAGTGTTCATGCTCGATGTTCGGTAACATAAGCCGCGATATTTTGAATGCGGATTTTTCGGAGCTTGACCCGGCTGTCCTTATGGCGGCAATGCAGCTTTCTCTTACTGAAAGTATTTTAGCATAGGCTAAAACTAAAAAATTTTCAATTCATAATTAAACTATAAACAATAACATTTCGTCAAAAAGAATGTCAGTTAACATAAGAATATTCAACGACAGCGGATTGAAAAAACTGGCTCTCAGCAAGGTTGAAAAGGCTGTAAGGCGTACATTGAAAGGTGAAGGTATAACAAAAGCGGAGATTAATATTATTTATGTTAACGATGCCGATATAAAAAAAATAAATAAAAAATTTTTAAATCATAATAATATTACTGACGTTATATCGTTCAAACTTGATGAGAATGTGATTGATGGAGAAATTTATATCGGAACAGGGAGAGCAAAGGCACAGGCAAAAGAATTTAATGTATCCCTGACCAAAGAGCTGATGAGGCTCGCAGTGCATGGCACTTTACATTTAATAGGATATGAAGATGATACTGAAAATAAAAGGTTCGAAATGTTTAACTTGGAGAACAAGTATATAGAATCCTGATTGCTACTAATTAAAGAGTTTGTATGTACGAAAAGATTATCGAGATAATTGTCTATGTTATCGCAGAACTTAGACATCATAAAAATATTAATGAAATTGACTTAGAAGAGCTAAAACAGCTCGGGTACACCAAAGCTGAGATTTCCACTGCATTCAGTTGGTTGGTTGACCGAATAGAAATGGCTGAAAAGCTGTACACTCCCGAACACACCGAGAACAGGGGCTCATTCCGCGTCTTGCATGATGTTGAGAAAGAACTGTTCACGGATGATGCCTGGGGTGAGTTAATTCAAATGCAGTCGCTCGGAATTGTCAACAGCGAGCATATAGAAATGCTCATAGAAAGAGCCATCATGACAGGCATCGGAATTGTGGAATGTCAGCATGTCAAAAATTTCGTTGCTCATGTAGTTTTTAATGCTAATATAAACGGCTCCCCAAACGCAAGATTTATGCTTGCAGGGAACGACACAATCAATTAAATTTTATTGAAGTTTTGTAATAAATGAATATAATATATTTGCAAAATTTTCAATTTAAAATTTTAAATTTTCATTGAATTTTTAATAGACAAATTCTCAAATTATTCATGCAAGAAAACATTTCTGCTTTTTTTAATATATTTGTAAATATTTGATTTTGGTTTAATCATTTGATTATTGAAAATTCAAAATTTATAATTTATAATTTTCTAAAGAGGTCCCGTAGCTCAGTTGGATAGAGCACAGGTTTCCTAAACCTGGGGCCATAGGTTCGAATCCTATCGGGATCACACAAATCAATTACGAATTACTAATAACGAATGAAAGCTCTCACCCTGAGTTTATCGAAGGGTTAAATACACCCAATCTCAAAAGGGGATTCCCGGAATTTTGGTACAATAAAAACAGGTTAAAATGAATCATGTCAATCAAATTAATCAAGTGAATCCTGTTCAGACAATTGGAAGGTGAATCGAAATCACAACAATCACATTAATCATACAAATCACAGTTCAGATAATTTCTAAGTTCAACTACGAGCAATACTTCCTGCAACTCTTTGATAGAAATATTTATTCCTTGCGGCAAAAAGATGGTTGTTGTTGCTAATTTTGCTTCTTATATTAAATCCCTACGGGATAAATTTTAAATCCTAGTTCCTATTTTTGTAATGCTTCAAATTAAAATGAAATTCTAAAAAGTTTAGTGAATTTTAAAAAACAAATATATTATTTAATTATATAAAAATGGTTTGTTTTTAATTGAAAATTTTATTAAATTTAAAGTGTAAGATAAATTACACAAGTACTATAATCTTATTTTTATTGAGTGTAATATAATTCCATCTTCAAATGGAAATATTTAGGGGTTAAGGTATATTAAATTTTTTTTTATTAAAACTAAATTTAATTAATATTTTTGTAATATTGATAGTTAGTTTTTTGAGGGGAACATTTTAATGTTCTAAAGTATAATTCCTCGAATTAGATTAACATGTAATCACGTTGTCAATA
The DNA here is from genome assembly GCA_001804705.1 of Ignavibacteria bacterium RIFOXYC2_FULL_35_21. Lineage (GTDB taxonomy): Bacteria > Bacteroidota > Ignavibacteria > Kapaibacteriales > UBA2268 > XYC2-FULL-35-21. Next base: position 3,880 of record MHAY01000045.1, on the reverse strand, counting down.
TAGTTTAAATACTATAAATTCTCAAATTGAAACATGTTCTTTATAAGATAAATTTTTTTAGTAAAGGATTATTACAACTTTTTAATGAAGTAATAAATACAATTACTAAAAGAAACTTCTGAAAAATTGAAATATTATGCTAGATTGTCATTCCTGCGAAAGCAGGAATCCAGTTTTGGAGCAAAATTATGGATACCCGCTTTCGCGGGTATGACATATTGAGAATATTTTTCAGATGTTTCTAAAATATCATAATGGGAAGACATTTGGCAAAAAAATTAAATGTCAATTTGTTCAGCATTTTTGAATTTTGATTAAATAGAGAAAATAATCAGGATAATAGTAATTATCAAGTTTTAAACCTGTTATAAATTTATTAATCACAATCATAGGAGGCATAGTGATGAACAAAAGGTTATATTCTATATTATTATTTTTTCCAATGCTTCTATTGCTATTTTTAATAGAAGCAAAATCGCAGGGCACTCCCATGCCGGTAGGACCATATAATTATGGAATTTACAGCTATAATTATATTTATAATACTTATTTCTTCCAAGCTCCAAGGGATTTTTGGATTGTGAGAGCTAACGTATTGGGTGGTTATGGCAGCGGTAACCAGAGCATAGAAATTTATCAAATGTCCCAGTGGCCAAGTTATGGCGGACAATTTTTTTATGATCTATATTTTTATCCGTATTATCCCCGTCTAACTCCGGTTTGGTCTGTAAGAAACTGGAGCGGAGGCAGCGGACCAATTAATATTAATGCGGGAATAGCCTATCCAAGCGGCACAATACAGGATATTTTTATTCAATCCGGGCAGAGATATTGCATTGCCGGTAATATAGATAATCGTTATCAAAGCTGCTACTACGGTTATGGTTATAACACAAATATTGGTGGTACAGCAATGACACTTTGGGGTGCTTATTTATATAATGGTTACCAGATGTATAATAATTGGTGTTATTATGGGTGGTTCTATCCTAATTATTACAGACAAATAGGCAGGGTTCAGATTTACTATATACTTCCCTGCTACATATATGTAACCCAAACTTCAGGTGGAACAATTTCTCCCGGAACGACTTATGGCCCTGTCAAACCGGGTGTTGATGTGAATTTAGATTATACAGTAACACCGGACCCTGGCAAGCATATTGTTGACGTAACTTTAAACGGAGCAACCGTTGGCTCGATAACAAGGCCTGTACACACACAGCATTTCGGAGTTCTTAACTCCACTCAAACAATAAGCGCAACTTATGGCAATCAAATTATTGCTACAGGCTACGGTGCATTTATGAATCCGACAGGTTCTTCTTACTATGTTGTAGGTTCAAATCCGAGCTATGTAACTACTCCATTCCCCGGTGCTTTTATATCATCAATAACTGCAACCGGTGCGATTACAGGTGTTGTTAATATTCCCGTTCTTAATTCAGGACAGGGGCAGACGATCGCACTTGGACAGCCAGGTTACCCATTTGCAAACCTGAATGAAGACTGGACATTAGATGTTGTATGTATGATGAATCTATTTACATCTGTTGAAGCACATGGAGCAATTAATCCTCTCGGTTCGACTGATATTATATGGGGAACTCTATATCCTGTTGTAATTACTCCTGATGCTAATTACAAAGTTGCTCATTTATACATTGACGGATTTGACGTTATGGATCCGACTCAGCCGGGATATCCTAATCCGGGACTTGACTTATCGGCATGGCCTGTCGTTACTTTTAATTTGGATATGTCTTATGCTCATACAGCACATGCTACATTCTATGCATGGATAATAACACCCGAAGTTGTCGGCATAGGCGGTACAATCGAACCGGCTAACCCGGTGAGGGTGTTCGAACATGCTCAATATCCGTTTATTATAACTCCTGACCTCGATTATAGTATTGACTCTGTAAAAGCTATTAATCTGTCAAATGGAGATGTTACCTTGTGGGGCAACATACCGCTTCATGGTGCAATGCAACTTACGTTCATGGATATTACTAATGACTGGAAACTTCAGGCATTATTTAAAATTGACAGGTTTAATGTTGTAGTTAAGAATGCCCGCGTGATTGAAGGAGGCAAGATATTCCCGACAGGAACGCTTACCAACGAATCCGATGATGGTTTGATTATTGTAAATTCAGGAACAGACCTTAACTTTACTATAACATCCGATGTCGGCTGGGTAACCACGGATGTTCTTCTTGACCATATGAGCCAGGGAGCTGTTGCTAATCTGCCGCTGACAACTGTCAGAGCCGACCATGAAGTAGAAGCACAGTTCCAGAGAATTGGATTCACCATTACGGCTACTGCAGGAAATCACGGAACCATTTCTCTCGATGGATGGGAAGAGCCTGTTCCGACAACCGGTGAATATCCTGTGTTATATGGAGAAAACGCAAGATTCGTAATAACACCCGACCATGGCTACAAGCTTAGTGAAGTTCAAGTTGACGGCGGTGTAGTGAATCCTGAACCTGAATACAGTTTCTATTATATTACTGATAATCATACTATAACGACTTCCTTTGTTCCAATGAACAGGTACACCATAACGGCAACAGCAGGAACAGGCGGTACAATTAGCCCAAGCGGTGCAGTCAGCGTTATCGAAGGTGACGACCAGACATTTACTTTTACCCCTAATGCCGGATACGAGATAGCTGATGTAATTATAAATGGCATAAGCATGGGACAGATTACGGAGTATGAATTTAATGATGTATCAGCAGACCATATAATCGAAATCATATTTAACCCGATTGTTACTTACGGACTGCAATGCGAGCTCGTTTCCATGCAGTTGGTTTCGGGACAGCCGTTCGATATAACCGTTACATGCATTGACCAGTCAACACAACAGCCAATTAATCCTATTGCACCTGTCGGTGTTACTGTCGCCGCCGCCCCCGGCAGCCAAGGCACATTATCAGGTACAACCACGGGAACAATTCCGGCAAATGATAACAAGGTTACCATTTCAGGCATTGTTTATACAAACGCAAGCGGTGAGGCTAATGTTCAGTTGATTTCAAGTGCAACGGGCATGCCCGATTGCATGTTGACAGCAAACTTACTCGCACCGGAACCTCAGACTCAAGATGGTGATATTCGGTTCGATAACGTTTCTTCATACTACAGTAAAGATGGAAGCACTGCCTTGTCACAGGTTGATATAAGCTGGACTTCAGGGGATGGCTCAAAGAGACTTGTTGTTATGAAAGCAACTGACCCGATTGCTGCTCCCGAAGAACTTCCGGTTGACGGAACCGGTTATATGGCAAATTCTGTATTTGAAAGCGGTGAAGCAATTGGCGGAGCTTATGTCATATTCAATGGTGCAGGTAATACATTAACGGTTACAAACCTTATCGAAGGTACATTATATTATGTCCGTGTATTTGGTTTCAACGGCGATGTGGATTTGGCAAATTATAACACAAACACAGGAACCGGCAATCCAAGTTCATTCTCAGTTGTCGGTGTCGACGAAACTTATACTGCAAGCGGATTCCGGGTTACAGATATTTCACCGAACCCGGCACTCTTTGACATTAAGTTTAATCTCAATGTCAGCACGGCATCGGCATTTACAATCGAGGTTGCCGACCTTCAGGGTAGAGTCGTTGCCAGCTTCTGCAATAAGAAATTCTACGACAATGGAAATTATCAGGTTACTATACCGATTGCAAATCTTGCTTCCGGCTCGTATATACTCAAAATATACAACGGGACAGACTTTGCATACCAGGTGTTCACAGTAGTCAGGTAATGGTGATGTGATTGATAATACAGCGGGCTGAATAATAAATTCAGCCCGCTTTTTTTGTGTGCCTGGCATGAACTATAACTACAGGGT
>MHAY01000044.1 GCA_001804705.1 Ignavibacteria bacterium RIFOXYC2_FULL_35_21 | reverse complement strand
ATAAAGATAAAAGTTGAAGTAACTAAGAGACTAAATGTATAATGATTTTGAAAGAGGATCTAAATTTTCAACTAATTTTTGGAAATGACCCAATTCAATTATTTTTATAATCAACTAAATAGTTCTATACTGTATTCTGAAGCTCATTTTGATAATATCATGTTTACCGGCTATATTATTTATATATTTGAATATGGACAATTATATTCATATTTTTTTTGCAGAGTTAAATTCTGTTATAAGTTAATGATAAATCAGCTTAAAAAAAATAAATTAATAAATGAAAATTTGATATCATTAAACTTATGGGATTTTATATATTTAAATTTTCCCTGTCAGGTATTATACCTGACAGGGTTTGATATTTATACGAGCATTGTTTTGGTGTATTCATCTCCGATGAAGCCGTTCTGGCATTGTTTACTTGTCATGAATGCCGCTGAATGTTTTGATTGAATTGTGATTGCTTCATTTAAGTTAACACCACATGAGTTAATGACACAATCCAAAATGGCTTTTCTTGCCGCATCATCAGAATGAGGTAACCAAGCCATGTCAGTTGGTATTCCTGTCAATTTTTCTTCGTTGAGAATCCTTTTCGGTAAAACTTTTTCATCATTCAAGGCAATGTCATAAGCAATCTTGATGGCATTCTCAATTGAACCTGCATAGTCAGTCAGCCAGCCGACAGATTCGGATGCCTTTACTGATTTTCCTGATAACAGAAGTCGAAGAAGCAGAATCCAGTTTTCCGGTTTTACTTTTCTGAATGTCCAGTGACACATTTCCATTCCCGGAACAACGGGTAAGGTTACTTCGGGAGCTCCGAGGTTTGCATCATCAACAGACACAAGATAGCGGCAATGAATCATCAATTCAAGCATACCGCCGAGACAGCGTTTACCACTAATAAAACCAACAGATGTTTTAAATTCATAATGCAATCTGCGTGCTGTCTTTGACCATTCATAAGAAACACGGAATCCTTCTTTCTCATCATTTAATGCCGGGAAAAATTCATTTGTGTCTGCACCGACAAGCTGAGTTGATAAATGGAAATCACCTGTAACAATTACACGTTCTATCTTTTCTGATTTGAGCCAGTCAATAGCACGGTTGAGTTCTTCATTGACATCCCAATTATAACTTTCACGTGCAATTGTAATCACACCGACTTTTCCGTCATGCTCGGCATTGACATAAAGCTGCTGCCATTCAGGTTTATCCAGATTTTTGAATACGTCAGGATGCCATGACTTAGCAGAAGCACCAGGAAATAGCTTATGAAATTCTTCGACAATTTTGATAGATGATGAAGAACCCAATCTGCGTATCATAGCAATAACTCCGCTCCTGAACTGGGCACAAAGTTCGCCGATTGAATTGATATGAGTAAAATGGGCCCTGTTCTCATGAAGCATCAGAGAAGTCATTTGAATAAGTGAGCCGAGAATCCATGTTCCAAATTCATTCAACTCGTTTTCATCTGCAGTCCAATTAACTATAGGCCTGAGATGATTTAACGGATACCAATTCTGTCCGCTGTCCTTGTGTTCAACGAGAGAGGCAGTCGGCTCAAACAGTTTGCCATAATGCTTGCTAAGGTGATGAAGGCATGACCAGGTCAGGAAGTTTGCTCCCCTTGCACCGATTACATCATGAGCCCTGAATGGATTGGGTCCTAATATTTTTCTGACGTATTTATCAATTTTCCAGAAGGGCATGTTGGAAGCTTCATGATACCTCAATGCCGATAAAGTTAGACCACAGAATAAAACATCGAGTACAAAAGCCCAGTGGTCGCTCACGGGAATCGGGAGCATACCCAATGCCCAAAACAACTGGGTTACTTTTGACGGCTTGGTTTCCACCACTTCCCATATTTTATTGATTTGATGAGGAAATGCTGGATGATAGATGTCCACGCCCAACTCGGAAGACGGGAAGCCTGATGTTACTGATTTAATCTCGATTCCGGGGAATGATTCACTGAAAATTTTATAATGTGATTTTTTAACTTCAAGAATTTCAGGAATTGCTTCGATTAGAAGTTTAGGATTAAACTTTTTAAGAAGTACAGGCAGCTTTGTTCCGTCATAATTGTATCTAATAACTGAGCTCATAATTTCATCAGCCTGCTTTTTGCCGAAAGATGCTGCAAGACCGCTGTATTGAAAACCGATGCCATCCGGGACACCGGGGAAATCGAGGCCTATAAGAGGTATTCCGTAAGGCTGAAGCCTTACACCAAGCTGCATCATTTTTCCTGCACCGACAATTCCATTTGCACCTGATATGACTAATGCTCCTCTTTCACTTTCTTTACCGAAAACCTGTTCAACAAGTTCATCTGCTTTAACAGGTAGTTTACCATTCTTAAATATGTCAATGACATTTCCCAGTCCAAGCGTTTCGAGTGTTGATTGTCTCATTGATTTAATCATCACTTTTTCCCTCCTTCCGACACTTTGAATATTGCGGCAATACCGACATCACCTGCGGCACAACCGAAGATAAGAACATATCCTCCTCCCAAGTCAACGGCTTCTTCAAGTGCTTCCATAGTAACACGTGTAAGAGTAGGTCCCTGTGGATGACCCCAAACAAGCGGACAACCCGTGTTGTTCATCTTGTGCCAGTCATAATTAAATTCCTTTGCAAATATTGCATCATTAACTGCAAAAGGATTATGATTTTTCACAACTGCCATATCATCAATAGTTAATCCTGTTTGATTCAGCAACTTTTTAACCGTTAAAGCAGGTGCTTCGGGCATGAGGTTTGGAAGAGCCCTAAGCTCTGCTCTACCGATAAACTGAATATCAATTTCAGGGCGGGAGCTTATTTCTTTTATCCTATCTTTACTTGTAACGAGCAAAGTAGCCATGCCATCGGAGGCATGAGTCTGTGTACCCGCCGTTACGCATGAATCAAGTTCACGCATAGTTCGTAGTCCGTCGAGAGTCAGTTTACGAACACCCATATCAGAGTCAATCTTACCGAGAAGTTTCCCCTGGAGATTTAGTATTTCAAGAGGTTCGAGAACACGTTGGAGAAAGCCTGATTCTAATGCCTGAAAATATTGCTGATGGCGAAAGAATGCGATTTCATCAACTTCTTTTCTGTCAATTTTATATTTACGTGCAGCAAGTCCGGCTGTATTAAGCATTGCATTTCCTGTTGCCGGGTCAAAACCGAAGTTGTCCCAGACATCGCTGAGAGCAATTGTCCTTTCATAAGAGCGGCGTTCAGGAAAAACACCGACAGGTGAATCGCTGGTGCGGTCGAATGTAAGAACACCGACCATATTCGAAGGACCTGATTGAACTTCTGCTGCTGCAAGAAGCATTGCCTTCAATCCTGTAGCACAAGCCTGTTCGACATGAAAACCTGGAAGCCGAAATCCCGAACAGGATGAAACAAAGGGTGATGTCCAGAACTTCCAGTGCCAGGGGATTGTAGAACCTGTAATAAGATAATCAATGTTGTTCATGTGCACTTTTCTCTTGCTCATTATCTTGCTCATTGCTTCACCTGCAAACTGAGCGATGTTCACTTCGGCAAGAGCGGACATCTGCCATGCAGGGAAGTAACTGCTTCCCCATGTGCCATATGGAATCCTCGCATTAGGGTATATTGACTCAACTTTTTTCATTAACATTCTCCTGAATTATTATTTTCTATATAATTTTTAAATTTCATAAGTTATCATACTGAATCTTGTCGAATGAATAGCCACTACTTTTAAGTAGTGGTGATGTTTTATCCCCACAAATCGGGATTTATCCCTGTAGAGACAGGACTGAGTCCTGTCTCTACGTCGGGGATTTGTGGCTAAAAACCTCCACTATCTAAAGATAGTGGCTATTCAAAAAGGTTTTAAGAACGATTCAAATTTTATTTTTTTATATCAGTTATTATTTATAACCAATTTATTTTTGTTTTAGATTTGAAAATTAATCTGGAACCAAGATTGAACGTTTTAAATATTTATGTTCAAGCGTATTTCTGAACACTTCATTGATTTTCGATAAAGGAAATGTTTCTATGAAATGTTCAATTTTCAACTTACCGGAAGTAACTAAATTCAAAACATCAGGATAGAGTTCAGGTTTACATCCCCAGTTTCCGAGCATAGTCGCATCGAATGCCATCAGGTTGCTGAGTCTTACTTCTAATTTATCAAGAGTGAAGCCAACAATTGATAAAGTAGATGCAAAACTGAGAAGTGCGAATCCTAGTTCCTGCCCCGGTTTTGTACCTGACATTTCAAAAATCTTCCACATATATTGCGATACACCTAATTCTTTTGAAATACCTTTCACTGCATTTTTGATATCCTTGATTCCAAGCTCTTTTATATTAAGTGTTGCATCAATGCCGTTCTGCTTTGCTATTTCAAGTTTATTGTCATCAATATCCAATGCAAGTACTTTTGCACCGAAAATTTTTGCTATTAATGCCGCATAAATTCCAACGCCACCAACACCAATGACAATTGCAAAATCGTTTTGCTTCAAACCTGATTTTACAATCACCTGATATGGAGTTGAAATTGCATCGGCAATGACAGCAAGATGTTCAAGAGAATATTTCGCAAGTACATCATCAGCAACGGGACATAAAAATTTGTAAGGGACTTTTATGTGGGATGCAAAACCGCCATCGAAGTCATTACCGGGCATCAATTGTTTCTGACAAATATTACTTCTTCCGCTTTTGCACAGCTCACATTCTCCGCAGGGGAGGACTGCCGGAATAATCACTTTCTTGTTCAACCATTCAGCAGGACCTTGAACAATTGTACCACTAATCTCATGCCCGAGTGTGAGAGGTAGCTGATGTTTTGTCGGTACATCGAAATACCAGAAGCTCAAATCAGTGTGGCATACGCCGCATCCTGCAACTTTCACCAGCACTTCGTTTTCATTAAGTTCAGGCTTTGGTTTCTCGACAAGCTGAAAATCAGCTTTCAGTTCAGTCATTTGCCATGAGTAAAAATTATTTTCCATAGTTTCACCTTCTTTTTTTTATTACTCTGTTTAAACATTCATTCTGAATTTTTTGCAAAAAGTGCGGCACCAAAAGCATTGATGTATTGGGGGTTTTCGGGCACATCAACTTTTTGCATCAAATAATCCTCCATAATTGTTTTTATATAAGGATGGAATTTTGCTACACCGCCGATTAAGATGATAGGCAGAGATTTATCCATCGGTATTTTCTTGATTCGATTCACAACCGATATATAAATACCTTTTGCGATATCTTCGGCAGGGACATTATCAAAAATCCACTGCATCACTTCAGTTTTTGCAAAAACAGTGCAGAAACTATTCAATTCTTTTTTGAAATTCGATTTCTCAGCTATTGCACTCATCTCCGATAAATTAATTTCTGCTCTGTCGGCAACTTCTGTGATGAAAGCACCGGTGCCTGCCGCGCATTTAGTATTCATATAAAAATCTATAACTTTCCCGTTTGCCCCGCTCCTGATAATTTTAACGTCCTCACCACCAATGTCAATTATATTTTTTTCAAACGGGAACAATTCCGTTAAACCCGTAGAAGCACAGTAGAGTTCGGTTTTGATTACATTTGCATTTTTATAATACTGCCTTCCATAGCCTGTTGCTCCGATTCCTGCAATAGAAAAATTCTCTTTAATTGTTTTCATTATTGCATTTTCTTCATCCTTATTTCGTGTGAGAGTCTTGACCAATCCCTTATAGACAAGCTCATTCGCTTCGTTAATCACAGCGAATTTAGTAAATGAAGAACCCGCATCTATTCCTAAAAAATGTTTGCTCATTTATACTTTATCTTTCAATTTAGTTGAATTAATTGCATCGAGAATTTTCTGCGGAGTAATCGGTAAATTGTAAATTCTTACACCAATTGCATCCGCAATTGCATTTGCCAAAGCTCCGAAAACGGGTAGTGTTGCTCCTTCGCCGACCTCCTTTGCACCGAAAGGTCCTTCGGGTTCGTAGCTGTCAACTATAGTTGAATGAATCTCAGGCATATCGGCTGAAGTTGCAATTATGTAATTATGCAAATCAGCATTTAACATTTTACCGTTCTTATCGAAAACTTCATCCTCAAATAGAACTTCGCTCATGCCCATAACGATTGCACCCTCCACCTGTCCTTCCACAGCCATAGGATTGATTGCCGTACCGCAGTCGTGTGCATCCCAGAAATTCAGAACTTTTACTTTTCCTGTTTCCATATTAACTTCAACTTCGCACACAGTAGCGGAAAAAGAATAAGCCGGTGAAGTCCCAACTGCCGCTCCTTTATAATTTCCACCCAATCCTTCGGGAGGCGAATAATGTCCTTTGCCAATTAATGGTCCATTCTTTGAGAAATATTCAGTAGCGGCTGTTTCCCAGGGAATAAAACTTTCAGGTTTAACTTTTATATATATTATATTATTTTTTGCTTCTAAATTTTCGATTTGTGAATTTAATAATAGTGCGGCGGTTGAGAAAACTTTCATTTTTATTTCTTCACCAGCCATTTTCGAGGCGTTACCTCCCATCAGTGTAACACGGCTCGAATAAGCACCAAAGCCAAGAGGTGTAATATCGCTGTCGGCAGAAATAACGCTGATTCTGTCGTAAGATATTCCCATTGCCTCTGCCGCAGCTTGTGCGAGTACAGTATCTGAGCCTTGTCCGATGTCAGCATCACCGACGAACAGAATAGCTTTCGAGCCATCTTCTTCAACTTTTATAGTAGCGTTTGAATGTGGAAATTTTGAACGGTAAATCGGATATCCTGCACCTGAAACAAATCCTCCGCATCCGATACCAATTCCTCTACCTTTAGGAAGTTTACCTTTCTTCATGTCCCAGCCTGATTTCTTGCGGACTAATTCAAGGCAAGCCTTGAACTCGCAAGAGTGAATATCGAGGTCGTTGCATGTATGATATTCGGGAGTCATTGCGTTTTTCAGGCGTATGTCAATATGGTCCATGCCGATTTCATCTGCAATCATAGAAAGTAAGGATTCAAATGCAAAACGTGGGAAAGGTGTGCCATGTCCACGCATAGCACCGCAGGGCGGTAGGTTAGTGTTCACTCGGTAACCATCATATTTGTAGTTCGGAAATTTGTACAATGTTGCAATCATCGAGCCTGCATAGTAAGTAGAAACTATACCGAAACTTGAATATGCTCCGCCTTCAAGAATTGCTTTTTGTTGAACGGCTGTTATTGTACCGTCTTTCTTTACGCCGATTTTCAAAGTGATATATTGCTTGTGCCTGCCTCTTCCATATAAATACATCTCTTCCCTGCTATACCTCATCTTCACAGGCTTGCCGGTTTTCTTTGCAAGAAGAATTGATAATATTTCAAGATAGTTTGTTGCAGCTTTTGAGCCGAATCCGCCACCGCAGTTTGTCATAATTATTCTGATATTTCCAAGAGGTAAATCGAGAATTCTCGAAAGCTGATGATGGACATAATGAACAACCTGGGTAGAAGTATGAAGAGTAACTCTGCCATGCCTGTCCCATTCTGCGATTGCACAGTGAGGCTCCATCGGATTCTGATATACCCTGTTGCCGACAAATGTAGCTTCCTTTATAAAATCAGCTTCTGCAAATCCTTTTTCAATGTCACCGAAATGATGGTCAACACGCGTGTTTATGTTGTTCTCATATTTGTCATCAAAGAGGCGGGGTGCACCATCTTTCATTGCCTCGATAGGGTCAAACACAGCAGGAAGTTCTTCATATTTTACTTTTATCAAATTTAGAGCTTTGTAACAAGTCTCCTCATCAACAGCCGCTACAGCCGCAACTACATCACCTACATATCTTACTTTATTCTTAGCAAGAACATTCTCATCATATCTTGGAGGTGAAGTTCCCCATGTTATATCGGTAACGTCTTTACCTGTCAGAACTGCTTTCACACCTTGCAATGCCTCTGCTTCGGATGTATCAATTGAAATTATCCTTGCATGAGCATGTGGGCTGTAAATAAGCTTTCCGTAGAGCATATCCGGAAGAACAATATCATCCGTATAAATAGCTCTGCCTGTGGCTTTATCGGGCGCATCCTTTTTAGGTAATCGCTTACCCACAACAGAAAGATTCATAGCCGACTTTTGAGGTGCAAATTCAATTTCTTTTGGAGTTCTTCCATTGAGATATTCGACTGCTGTTTCAACTGCTTCAACTATTTTTGTATAGCCAGTACATCTGCACAAGTTTCCGCTTATAGCTTGTTTTATTTCTTCAGAATTTGGATTCGGATTTTCATCCAGAAAAGCCTTTGTCCGCATGATCATTCCGGGAGTGCAGTAACCGCATTGTATGCCGCCCTTCTCAACAAAAGCACGTTGAAGCGGGTGCATTTCATTTCCACTTGCAAGTCCTTCGATAGTCTGTATATTTTTACCGTCGGCTTCCAATGCAAGAACTATGCAGGAATTGACAGCTATGCCATTCATAATGATAGTACAGGCTCCGCAATCGCCAAGTTCACATCCTTTTTTTGTTCCGGTTAATCTTAACTCTTCTCGGAGCAAGTCCAGCAGAGTTGTACCGGATTTTACAGCGACTTCGTAATCCGTTCCGTTTACATTTATATTAATTATCTGTTTCATATAATAAAATTTAATTGAGTATTTTAGTTCTTTCAATAGCAAGAGCCAAAGCTTGTTTAGTTAAAACTTTTACAAGCTGGCGGCGATAATCGGCACTCCCGCGAATATCATCAATCGGTATCGTATCATTTGATGCAATTGCTACAATTGATTCGATTAACCCAGTATTTCCAGTTAGTTCATCAATAGTTTTTCCCAGAATAAGATTGTTTGCATTTTCACTTATTACGGGTGTGGGGGCACATGCTCCTATGACTATACTGACATTTTTGCAAACTCCTGATACAAATTCAATCATTACAGCAGACGATGCCACTGATATTGATGAAGCTTCTCTCAATCCAAATTTCACAAAAGAAGCACCAGATGATTTTTTCTGTTTCGGAATAATTATCCTTGTCATTATTTCATTTTTCTTAATATCGGTTTTATGATGAGAGATAATAAATTTTCTCAAGGATATTGTTCTCTTACCTTGATATGATGTTAATTCCACTTGTGCATCATAAGCCATGAGAATGGGTGCAGTGTCAGCACAGGAAGCACCTGTGCATAGATTACCTCCAACTGTACCGGTGTTGCGTACCTGTTCAGAACCTATCTTTGATGCGGCTTCGGATAGTGCAGGAATTTTATTTTTAATTAGCTCAGAATAGACTAAACCGTTATGGGTTAGACCTGCACCAATGTAGATATTCTGAGTGTCAGCATCAATTATTTTTAATTCAGGAATTTCAGAAAGTGATACAAGGTCACTGAATTTTCTGATACCTTTTTTTACTTCGACGAGTAAATCAGTGCCTCCCGCTAAGGGCATACCATTTTCGCTTTGCTCCAATATTTTCGAAGCATCATGAATCGAATCCGGTTTATGATATATGAAATCTTGTATATACATTTTTACAATTTTAGAGTAATTAAATTTTCAATTTATAATTTTCAATTTTCAATAAATTTTCAATGAATAAATTTCTAAATAATTAATTCTTAATTTAACTTCATTCCCAGCTTAAATGCTTTAATATTTGTATCAGCAAATTTAGAAGGTACATAATGCCTGATGCTTTCTTCAATTGCTTCGGGATTTATTATGCTCGTTTTTGCATTTAAGAATCCAAGCATGATAATATTTGCAAATAACTTCTGTCCAAATTCCTTAAATGCTATGTCTGTGGCTGAGATTGAATAGGATTCAGCATCAAACTTATCAATATTCACCAAATCAGAATCATAAAATAACAAACCATTTTTGATTAATGATTTTTTATATTTCTCGAATGCAGGTTGCGAAAAAGCGACAAGAATATCATTGCCGCTTGGCACCAGTTCATAAATATAGGAATCCTGAATAATCACATCACATTTACATGCACCACCGCGTGCAGAACTACCGTAGGATTGAGTCTGAATGGCATTCTTATTATCGAGTATTGCCGCCCATCCGTAGATTACACCTGAAAGTATTATGCCCTGACCTCCGAATCCTGTGAATCTTATGTTCATGCCCTCTCCTCATCAAACTTCATATTTATTTTTCTGAGGCTTTCTGTAAATTCAGGCCTGGTGCGTTCTGCTATTTTACCGACGATAAATTTATTTTCCAGAACATTTTCATCGTACTCTGAAACCTTGCGTATATCAATCGAATTATCCCTGAAATCTTTGAGCTGGTCAATGCCTTCACGCATCCCAATGCGCTTGCCATAGCTTGTCGGGCATTGAGAACAGATTTCAACAAATGAAAATCCTTTTTTCTGGATGGCATCCTTCATAGCTTTTTTCAGATGGAATATATGATATGTTGTCCATCTTGCTGCGTAATTCGCACCTGCTGCAGCAACAAGCTCGGCAATTTTAAATGGAGATTCGGTATTTCCATAAGGTGTAGTTGTTGTTGGGACAGATGATGGAGTCGTAGGGCTGACCTGCCCTCCCGTCATACCATAGATATAATTATTAACAAGAAACACAGTCAAATCAATATTTCTACGTGCCGCATGTATGAGGTGGTTACCTCCTATACCTGCTAAATCGCCATCACCCGCAATTACGATTACATGTTTTTCAGGCTTCATAACTTTCACACCTGTGGCAAAAGCAATAGCTCTGCCATGTGTTGTGTGTAAAGTGTCTGCAGAAAAATATGGTGATGGTATCCATGATGAACACCCGATTCCTGTTACCATTATAATATCATCAGGATTTATTTTCATTTCATCAACAACATGGCAGAAAATATTTAACACAGTACCACAGCCGCAACCGGCACAAAATTCTGTCGGTAGTATTTCTGTTCTTAGATATTTCAGCAGATTATTTTTCATTTAAGCAAATTTTCATTTAATTAAAATTTAATATTAAATTTTTGAATAGCCACTACTTTTAAGTAGTGGAGCCAGTCAACACCACACCTTTGGATTTATCCACTTAAAATAACAGGCTAAAGCCGGGGTTACGTGGATAAAACCGCCCACTATCTAAAGATAGTGGCTACTCAAACATAATTTAAAGAACTAATTCTAATTTGAGAATATCATTTCAATACGATTATTTTTTCAATATATTCTGCGATTTCATTAATTGTATGAGGTACACCACCTATTTTTGAAACCGGAAGTACATCACAACTAACAAACCGCTCTATTTCTCTTGAAATCTGCCCTAAGTTCATTTCAGGCACAAATATTTTATTTGCTTTTTTTCCGAGTTCTTTAACAATTGTACTTGCAAAGGGCCAGATAGTAATTAATCTTAAAAATCCGATTCGGAATCCTTTTTCACGCAATTTCAATACGGCTCCCATAGAGGGCCTTGCCGATGCTCCGTAGGATACAACGAGATATTCCATATCGTCTGTAAAATGTTCTTTATACCGGGCAATTTCATTGCGGCACGATTCAATCTTGTCGTTGAGTCTTCTGATAAGTGTGTCGTGTGCTTCCAACGAAACTACATCACGCATACCGTTGCTTTTATGTGTTGAACCGGTAACATGAATACGATGACCCATTCCAAACTCAATCATAGGAGGTATTCTTGCTCCACCGAAAACATCAGTTTTCACTTTGCTGATATTACGTGGATAAATATTTAATTCACTAACATCAGGAAAAACAACTTTCTCACGAATATGTCCCACTTCACCGTCAAGCAGGAAGATGACAGGGTTTCTGAACTTTTCGGATAAGTTAAATGCTTCAATCATCAAATCGAATGACTCCTGCACAGAGCTTGGCGATAGGGCAATCATCTCATGGTCGCCATGGGTTCCCCATCTTGCCTGGAGCATGTCTCCCTGAGCTCCCATAGTTGCCTGTCCTGTGGAGGGGCCCGAACGTTGAACATTAACAATTACGCAGGGTGTTTCTGTCATGCAGGCGTATCCAATGTTTTCCTGCATTAGCGAAAAACCGGGACCTGACGTGGCAGTCATGGATTTACCACCCGACCAGGCGGCTCCGATTAAAGCACCCATGCTTGCTATTTCGTCTTCCATCTGAATATAATAACCACCGGTTTTTGGTAATTCCTTAGCCATTAATTCAGCAACTTCTGAAGCAGGTGTGATAGGATAACCTGCAAAGAAATTGCACCCGGCATACAATGCTCCATAAGCCGCCGCTTCATCACCCTGTATAAAGCGGGTTTGATTTTTCAATTTATTTAGATAATTTTCTCTCGTCATAATCAGACAGTTTCCTTAACTAATTCGGATTTTTCAATTATAACTGCCAACTCAGGACATATCAATTCACATATCATACAGCCAGTGCATTTGTCGAGAGCTACCGGAATCGGTATATAGTAACCGCGTGAATTGATATGTTCCGATTTCATAAATACATTTTCTCCGCATAGCTCAATACAAATATCACAACCTTTGCACAATTCTTTATCAATATATATATCTATTTTTTTTCGAGTTTTTCCCATGATGAATAATCATTCTATTGTTTCAATCAATTTGTTTTTTTCAAATACCAATTTTGCAGTTATACTGATAGCAATCTCCTCAGGCCCTTCGGCTTTTATTTCTAATCCTATTGGAACGTCAATCCTGTCAAATTCGGCATCGGTAACTATTCCATTCGATACAAATTCTTTTCTGATTTCTAATGCTTTTCTTTTGCTCCCAATCAAGCCAATATATGCGGCATTGCTTTTAATACACCCCTTGAGTACCTCTCTGTCGGTATCATGTCCCTTTGTAACAATAACTATAAATGTAAACTCATCAATTTTATATTGAGCGAAGTAATCAGCGATTGGTATATTTAATTTAGTATATCTGCCTTCCTGCCAATCATCGAAGATATTTTCTCTTTCATCAATTATGTAAGAATCGAATTCAAGATTTTCTGAATATTTTGTCAGTGCTTTTCCGATATGCCCTGCTCCGAAGATGAGTAATTTATACCTGTTGAATAGTGGTTCGATAAATATTTCTACTGAGCCTCCACATGCCATTCCAAGGTCTTTCGTAAGATTATAACTTATTAACTCGGCTTTTGAGGATGTTATTGTTTCTACTGCTTTCTCAATCACATTCTTTTCAAGGGTTCCACCGCCGATTGTACCGAATATTTTGGAGTCATCCATGACAATAATCTTAGCTCCGATTTTTCTCGGTACAGAACCTTTTGTCGAAACAACAGTGCAAAGGACAGCTTTCCGCCTGCTTTTGCGAATTTCGGCTATTTTGTCATAGATGTTTTCCATCTGTTTCATTTGAAATATTTTTGATATTCTTCAAGAGAATTTATATTTATCAAAATTGAATTATCAGCAACTTCGACTCTGTTGCCCGGAAATTCATTGATTACTTCTTTGAAATTCAAATTCAATTCTTTTGTCCTTACAATATAACTAATTACTTCACTGCCTAACAAAACTGGATGGCCTCCTTTGTCCTGAATAACAGGAATTATGCCTCCATTCTTACTTTTATTTTCATATAATTTATTTAACACTGATTTATTGACAAAAGGATTATCAATATTTTGAATAAAACAGAAATCACATTTTCCAATCTTTTCCAGGCCTAATTTAATTGAATAAAATCTTTCGTATTCCAAATGCTCATTAACACAAACTAAAGTATTATTGTCAAGATTTAATTCTTTTATAGTACTTTTATTAACAACAACAACTATATGATTTATTCCAAAATCCCTGTATTCATCAATAATCTTATCAATAAATCTTCTATTCGTATCATACTTGAGAAACGGCTTTGGCGATTTCATCCTACTGGATTCACCCGCTGCTAAAATCACAACTCCGACATCAGATAATTCATTCATAAAATAAAAATTAATTTATAAACTACCGCTTCCTTTCCATTGAGACTGGTTTTTATTTGTAATCACCCTCACGAGATTAGTAAAAGTCAGGTTCAGCGGTGTTCTGATATAATGCTTTCTCCCGAACTCAACAATCTTTCCATTCATATATTCAATCTCTGTCTCTCTCTTATTCATTAAGTCAACAGCAAGAGAAGGAAAGTGGTCTCCGGCACTTTTCAAATATCTTATACAAAGCTTAACGAAGTTATCAGGTAGTTTGATTTCCTCTGCTTTGGCTACCTCCATCGCTTCGAGTATTATTTTCTCGACAATTTCATTTGTATCGGGGTCTGCCATAGCTTCTTTCATTGTAAGTCTTGATATTGCACACAAGGGGCTGAGTGCGGCATTCAGTATTGTCTTTTCCCAAACCTTATATGATAGAGTGAATGAATCGGTGCTTTCAGTAGCCAATCCTACAGAATTTAGTGCTTCTGCAAACCATTGACTAACATCATTTCGTGAGTCATCCTTTGAAGCTATATAATTCGGAGGATTAAAAAATGTAACATTTACAGTATGAGGAGCGAATAAGTTACCTGCAAAATTGACCACCATCCTGAAAACACGAGATTCAACGAACCTGTCCGCATACTTCTGTGCTATGCCAATACCGTTCTGGGCGCTGATAATCAGCAAGTCATCACTATGATTGTGCTTAACAATTTGGTCCAAAATATAATCAACATGATATGCTTTGACTGAACAAATAAGTATATCAATGCCATGATTAATAATTTCATCTAGTGATGAAAATGCATAATTGACAAAGCATTGTTTCTCCATTTTTCCAACAAGAATAATTCCTTCATTACGGATTAGGTTCATCTTCTCTTTGAGCATATCGCAAACGGCAATGTCGCAACCTGCTTCTTTCAGGTGGCTGGTAAGTATCAAGCCAACGGGGCCTAATCCTACTACACCAATTTTATATTTTTTTGGGTCCATTTTATTCTCTCGATAATTTTATTATAATACTAATTTCAATGCATCGGCATAAATCTCATTTTCTTCCGGCAAACCGATTGTTACTCTTATGCAATGAGGAAGCAAAAATGCCTTCAATCCTCTGACAATTATACCTTTTCGCATGAGTTTCTCAGTTATATCATTTACTCTTTTTTCAGAATCGAAAATGCTCATTATAAAATTTGCTTCTGTTTTTACGTATTGAATACCAAGTTTGTCATAAACATCATAAATGAATTGCTTGCCACAACTATTTAATTTGAGATAATAATCAAGAAATTGCTTGTCTGTCAAAGCAGCGACACCTGCGGCTTGAGATGGTATCCCCGGCTCGAATGGTAAGCGAACTTTGTGCATTTGTGTAATCAATTCAGGATGAGCAAAGCCATAGCCTATACGGATACCAGCCAATCCATAAGCTTTTGAAAATGTTCTGAGTGTTATAACATTATCATATCGGTAATCCATTGAGTCCGGAAACTCCGGATGGTCTTTAACGAACTCTATATATGCTTCGTCAACCATAACAAGAACATCAGGCGGAACTGCTTTCATAAATTCTTCAAATTCACCTTTTGTGTATATTGTTCCTGTCGGGCTGTTTGGATTTACGAGGTAAATCATTTTTGTTTTCGGAGTAATTGCATCAACAATAGCTTTCAGGTCAAATCCGTAGTCTTTGAGTGGAACAAGATTCATTTTGATTCCACAGGCTTTGACCATGACATAAAATCCGACAAATGTACCTTCTGCAGTAATGACTTCTTCGCCATTCATCAGGAAAGTTCTTACTGCAGTCTGCATAATAGCCTCAGAGCCATGCCCTGTAACAATGCTGTCAAAACCGACTTTAAAGAGTTCAGCAAGTTTATTGCGGAGAAGCAAACTTGCTATATCGGGATAACGATTAATCTGGTGAATTGACCCAATCATTGCCTGAATAGCCAGCGGCGACACACCAAGTGGATTTTCATTTGATGCAAGCTTTACGATTTTCTCAATCCCATACTCCCGCTTGACTTCATCAATAGTCTTGCCGGGCCTGTACGGTTCGAGGTTTTGAATATGTTCTGCAACTAAGGGCATATTATTTTCTCGTTTCTAGCAGAATTAATTATTTATTCTATAATTTATAATTTACAATTTTTAATTTTCATTGAATTTTAAATAATCAAATATTTAAATATTTTTATCTAAAGATTATTCAATTTTTATGATATATGTCTTCACTTTCTTCTAAATCATTATTTCTTGAGTTAGTTTTCTTTTAAAACATTTTAAATTTAATATTTATTGATAATTTTAAATTGAAAATTGAAAATTCTAATTTTATACTATTAAACTTCCGTTCAAACAGCACTTCTTTGTAATTGCTTTTACAAGATTAGTAAAAGTCAGATTCAAAGGAGTCTGCTTATAATGTTTCCTGCCGTACTCAACAATTTTTCCATTGAAATAATCTATTTCAGTTTGACGGTTATTAGCAATATCAACAGCCAGAGATGGAATATGGTCCCCATAATTTTTTAGTTTTCTTAGCGATAATTTTACGAAATTCTCATTAAATTTTATACCTTCGGCTTTTGCAACCTCCATTGATTCAACTATTGCCTGCTCTATGATTTCGACTGTATCTGCATTCGACATTGCTTCGCTCATAGAGAGGTTTGATAAACCGCATATTGGAGAAATTGCAGCTATCAGTATAGTTTTTTTCCATACATGGTCATTAATTGAAAACGAATCTATGCTTTCTGTTAGCATATCTGCATCCGTCAGAGTAGCAGCTAAAATCTTTGCTTTCTCAGGATGAGTGTCATTGATAGATGCCACATAATTAGGCGGTTCGAAAAAGCTTACATTCACAACGTTTGGAGAATGAAGCACTCCCCCAAAGTTTATGACCATTCTTAATATCTGTGATTCATCAAAGTGGCTGGTATATTTCAATCCTATTTCAATACCATTCTGAGCACAGAGAAGGTAAAGATTACTATGGGCATATTTCTCAACCTGGTCGAGTATGGTATCAATCCTGTATGATTTGACAGAACTGATTAAAACATCGATGTCATGGGTAAGAAGCTCTCTGACAGATGAATAGTTGTAATTGAAAAAAGAGGATTTCTTAATCGCACCTACAAGTTCGATACCATGGTTTCGTATTAAATTCATTTTATCTTTGTCGGCATCGCAGATTGCAACTTCGCATCCGACTTGCTTGAAATGAACTGCTAATATCAGTCCTACAGGGCCAAGGCCAATTATTCCGATTTTTAATTTTTTTTCTTCCATTCTTTTGACCAGCAATTAATAATTATGATTTTAAAATCTTAATTCATTTGTTCGATGAAAGCTTCAATCTTCGTTGTCGTTTGTGCTTCTGAAAAAAACCTCAGGTCGCACAAATCACCCTCTATAACAAGTGTTTCAACTCCTGTCTTTTCTTTGAGCCGTTGAGGCATACCAAACCGGGAGTTTGAGTTATTGAAACATGTCTTGGAATCATGGAACACAACTCCGTTAATCTTATATTCTTCGATTAATTTTTCCATGACATCCTGCTTAACTTTTTCGCTTCTGTTTATAAATATTGTTGAATAAGCGAGGGCAGTGGATTCGAATGGCTCATTCTCGTCGAAATCGTCAAATATCCAGCTATTGCAATATGTCGAGGCTACGACAGCAGAGTTATGCCTGGCAAATAAATCTGACATATACCTCAATTTACCCCAGATTGGCATACCTTCCCAGTAAATCCTCGTTTTTTCATTTTCGATAATTCCCGAACCTTGCTGAACATATCCTTCAAGTTCCTTCAAAAGAACTTCATAATACTGCTTGGCTATTTCTGTACCTCTAAGTACGACAATTGGCCCCATGTGGATTGTGCTGTCAAAAAAGCTGATTGGAGCGGGAATATTTCTTGCAGTTTCGAGTGAACGTTTCCATAAGAACGTTGCTTCCTTACTCAGCCTAACTGTTTCACGAAACCTGTCAATGTCAAACTTTACTCCGGAAGCTTGTTCGAAAACAGGGAGCATAGATTTGAACTGGGCAGTAACATTATCTATGTCAGCTTTTTTTACTTCGTCAAGATGACGCGGTGATTGCACACCGACAATAGGACAATTAAATTCATGGGCAAAAAATGTCAGCCAGTCCTGCACTTCACGGCACTGATTTGTGTTATAAACAAGAACATCAGGTTTAGGTACTCCGGATAAGCCGTAATGCTTCATCAAAGGAGTATTCTTGCTCAGATAAGAACCAACGTCGCTTGTGAGGTATGAGCAAATATCGCTTGAGTAACCGAGTTTGGAAGCAACCGGAATGAAATCTCCGGATGTTCTGGTCGTTCCGAGCAATGCTCCATGGTTTTCAGGAAAGTGAACTTCAAATCCGAAACTGCGTAACAGCTCTGCCGGGCCAACACTTGTACACCAGGCAATCTTCTTATTGGAATCGCCCATTCCGACAAAGTAATTTGTCATTACTTCCTTTAAAAACTTTGCTGATTCAATCTTGTGCATATTTCCTCTGTCCAATTAAATTCACATTTCAAACGCTTATTCTTGCATCAACTACAATAATTCTATCTTCAAAAGCAAGCAAAGGATTCAAGTCGAGTTCTTTTATTGATGGATTCTCTGTAACAAGTTGTGATAGACGCTCAATAATTTCAACGACTCCATCAAGAAATACTCCCTTTTCACCACGATATCCTTTTAACAATTTCGCCATTTTAATTGAAGACAGCATTTCCTTTGCTTCGATAGATGTTACCGGTGCTAATTCAAACGATACATCTTTCAGTATTTCAACATAAATACCACCCATCCCGAACATAAGCAAATGCCCGAGTCCGGCTTCTGCCTTAGCGCCGATTATAAGCTCCCTGCCGCCTGAATGATACTTCTGTATAAAGAAATTAAGTTCTTTAACAGAAAATTTATTTTTCATTTCTTCAGCTTTTGATTTTACTTCATCAGCACTTTTCAAATTGACTGCAACGCCGCCGACATCACTTTTGTGAATTATTTCGGGTGAATCAGCTTTAATCACAACTGGGAAACCAATTTCTTCTGAAGCGGAGACAGAAGCGGAAACATCATTTACGATTTTCCATCCTGCTGACGGTATTTTGTATACATCCAAAATGTTATAAACTTCCTGTGCAGAAAGAATTGTTCTTCCTGAATCCTTAGCCTTTGTAATAATATTCTCAACTTCTCTTTTGTTACAATCATTAAAATATATCACTTCGCCTTTTTCTCTGGAACGAAGAGCCTCATATCTGCACAATGCTACAAGTGCTTTAGCCGCTGTGCCTGGGAAGTCATAGCAGGGGATACCGCCTTCTTTTAATATCTTTGTTGTTTCAGTCCATTGTGCTTTGTCAGTCATATAATTGCAGACAATCGGCTTTCTTCTTTGTTTGCTGACTTCAGCAAATTCACGTGCAACGGCTTCGCAATCCACGAAAGGCGGTGTAACAAAATTTATATATACACTGTCAATCTGCTCCTCATCCATCATAACATCTACGGCACTGCGGAACTGGGGAGCTCCTGCAGTAGCCACTACATCAATCGGATTATTGATTGATGCGGCTTCAAACATCGTCTCTTTCAATTTTGCAATTGCTTTCTCAGTAAGAGGGGGCATTTCACATCCACCGTCAACAAGCTCATCTGTGGCTATGATTGCAGGACCACCGGTATTAGTAATCATACCGACACGGTTGCCTTTTGGAATAGGTTGAGATGCAAAAGCAACTGCTGCCTGGCACATTTCCTGTGCATCGCTGAAAGCAAGTATGCCTGTCTTTTTGAAAATCAAATCCGTTGCTTTTCCTCCGGCAAGTCCTCCTGTGTGGGATGTAGCGGCTTTTGCACCCTCCTCAGTTCTTCCTGCATTCATTGCAAGAATAGGTTTCCTGGCGGCGACTTCATAAGCAACATCCATAAAATATTTAGGGTCATCCAGGCTTTCGACATATAATAAAATAACACGCGTCTCATCATCATTTCCCCAATACCTGATGATTTCGGGTATGGAAATATCGCAGGCATTTCCGTTTGATGCATACATTCTCATTCCGACATCGAGGTCATAAAGATTTTGCATAATCACAGCACCAACACCGCCGCTTTGGGCAACTATTGAAATATGTCCTGGTTTAGGATAGGTGAATGTGAAATCGCAATAGGCATTATAAACAGGGTCTGTATTGATTATTCCCTGGCAGTTGGGACCGAAAATTCTCACTCCGTATTTTTTTCCTCTTTCGACAAAATCATTTTGCAGAGCTTCGCCCTCAGCACCCATTTCTTTGAAGCCTGCTGTATTGATGATTACATTCTTTACACCTTTTTTGCCGCAATCCTCAACAGCCTGGGGAACCATCGGAGGCGGAATTACAATGTGTGCAACATCTACTTCACCTGGCACATCAAAGATTGTAGGATATGCTTTAATGCCGCGAATATCAGGAGCTTTGGGATTTATCGGATAAATAGGGCCTGTGAAATTATATCTCTGCAAATTTTTAATAATCACATTTCCGATTGACAACTCTTTCGTTGATGCTCCAATCAATGCAACTGCTCTCGGTTTGAATAAGGAATCAAGCATAATTCTTTCTCTCAAGTTTCAAATAAACATCTTAAAATTATTTTGGTTTAGTATAAATGACTTTATATCTTCCTGCAAAACCTTTTATACACTCGTTACACCCATCTTCCTGAAAATCTGATTCTGTTGGTTCAACAAGCTTAACTTTAAAATTGAGTTCTTCATAGAGTTCAACCAACTCACTTAGTCGTGGCTCATCAACGACATTTCGTTTAATCCATTCTGATTTTTCAGTAATTATATTCATTTCTTTCATCATATCTAAAACAAATCATCCAATCCATCACCGGCATCAGGAAGTTTACCGTGTTTCTGTAAATACTGCTGAAGCAGTTCACTCTCACGTTTTGTGAACATAGGGTCAGACTCATAAATGAAATATGAATATTCTTTATTATCATTGAGCCATTCCAACATTGTTTTCCTGATATTATCAGTGCCTTTTATTACTGTTACTTCTTTATCATTGTTTAATATTTGTATAACACCCTCACCATCAGGTAGTCCTTCGATTAAATCTTTATTAAATAAAAGATATTTTTCCGGGGGCAAAGGATTATGCCTCAGATGAAGCCGCAGGTCACACTGAAGACATCTGGTAGATTCAATAAGAGCTTCAACGGAAGTATATGTCCTCTCATAAGGCTCAAAGCTTCTTAATCTAATTTCAGTATCATCGGTTTTTGCTGCCGTCCTTTGTAAAGAATTGAATCCATCATTTCTTCCGATGAACATATTATATTCTTTATTTAATCCTTCTTCAGTTTCGATTATTCCATCACCGCCAAGGTATAAATCAATCGAGCGTGCGGCTTTTCTTCCCGCTCCCACAGCTTCAATCACTGACTTTGGGCCTGAAACAATATCCCCACCAGCGTAAACACCTTTTATACTGGTTTCAAGTGAGTCAGATTTTACTTTTATTAATCCTCTATTCAGAATTGAATCAAATTTAGAATCCGAAAAGTCGTAATTGGCTTCTTGTCCAATACAAACAATAACGGAATCTGTAATTAGTTTATCGGTGATTGATTCATCATAAGCGGGAGAAAATTCTCCTTGAGCATTAAATACATTTGTACATTTCTTTAATAGTATTTCATTTTTATCGTTGGTTTTATTTATACCTGAAATTCCCCATCCATTCAGGATTGCTATGCCTTCATCCTGAGCTTCAATAAGTTCATCTGTATAAGCCGGCATTTCATCATATTGTTCGAGGCATACGATTGTAACATTTGATGCTTTCAACCTCAAAGCACATCGAGCGGCATCAGTGGCTACATTTCCGCCGCCAATCACAACAACAGATTTTGATTCAAAATAATGAGCAGGTATGTTTTTCTTTGCAATTGCATTTAAAAATTCAACGCCATAGTGAACAGAAGGTTCGCCTGAGATAGGAATTGGGAGATTCTTGCTTTTCGATAACCCGATACTGATAAATACTGCATCAGTGCCATTTCCAAGCAGGTTATCGAGTATTATATCTTTTCCAAAAATTGTATTTGTTTTAACATTGATGCCAGAACTTAGAATCCAATTCGTGTCTTTATTCAGAACATCCTCTGACAACCTGTATCGCGGGATACCATACCTTAGCATACCACCTATTTCACTTTCTCTTTCATAAAGGGTAACATTATGCCCTTTGAGAGAAAGAAAATGTGCGGCAGAAAGTCCTGCGGGACCTGCTCCTATTACTGCAACATTCTTTCCTGTGTTCGCTTTCAACTTTTTTGGAGTTTTAAGAATGCTGTTTGTCATTGCAAAATCTTTGAGCATCCTTATGCTCATTGCATTCTGACGACTGTCCGGAATTGATAATAGTTCATTCTTTTTGCATGCTGTTTCGCAAGGATGGAAACACACTTTTCCAAGAACAGAAGGCAGAGGAAGGCTCGATGAAATCACATTCGCTGCATCCTGTGGTTTCCCTTCACGCACAAGCCTTACATATTGTGGAATATCAACTTCGCCGGGGCAACTTGCTTTGCAGGGAACAAAATCCTTATACTCCTTTAATCTCGGACTTACTTTGTCCATTATTGCACCTGTTGGGCATACCTCAACACATGAGCCGCAATATTTACATGCTGCATTATCGAGCAATGGGCCATCAACAGTTCCGATTTTCAATTCACCATTTTGTATTACTGCACCGAGTGCGTAAACACCCTTAACCTGCTGGCAAACTCTTACGCACCTTCCACAACCTATACATAAATTAAAATCGCGATTAAAAAGCGGGTCTTCTGTGATTTTAGGAAGATTTCCGAATTGGTATCTTGGTGTTTCAGGCAATACCCCGACATAATCAACAACTCGTTGAAACTCGCAGTTATTCAGTAATGCACAACATCTTTCATTAGACACCACACTGCCCGGGCATACATCAGTCATCGGAATACAGCCTTCTCTCTGACTACAAGTGAGACATGAATGAGGATGTTTCGCAAGTATTTTGGAAAGATTCTCACGTCTCCTCTTTACTGCTACTTCGTTTTCTGTTGCTATTTTCATTCCCTGTGCAACCTTAGTTTTGCACGATGGAATAAGTTCGGATTTGGTTTCATCTACAACAAGGCAGATACCACAGCCTCGGATGGAATCTATTGTTGCTGTAATATCGTTTTCAATTTTGTTAGCACCTTGATATATAAAGGTTGATAATTCAACTGTATTAAAATCTCCTAAGTCAGGATGACTGCAAAGCACAGGAATATATATACCCGCAGAAGCCGCAGCGTCAAGTATGCTTGTGCCTTCCGGGACTTTTACTTCTATGTTATTTATTGTTAAACTTATTTCACTCATTTTAATTTTTCCAGCTTAACAATGATAAAAAAAATATCACCACGAATGAGCGATTGCATCCGGCGGACAAGCCATAATACAAGGCAGATTCTTCATATTCATTTCAGGTTTGCACTGAGCACATGAATATTTGATTTTCTTCCTATGCTCTTCCTTAACGGCAGCCATCTTATCATCTGCAAGTGGGTCAAATTCATTATCCCTTACTTCAAGCACTCCGGCAGGGCATACAGGAACACAATCCCCGCAACCATTGCATTTGTCAGTGTCAATACTAATAAAGTAATCGCCTGAACCATCTTTATATCCGAAATTTGCAATCATAACATTCTCTTTATTTTTATTTTTATTTATTCAATACAGTAATATCTATAATTTGAAATTTCTAATTTTTAATTTTTAATGATTTTTTAATAAATAAATTTTAAATTCTTCCATCTAAAGTATGTGTAATCTTATTGAAAATTAATGTTAATTCATTAGCTTCCTGAAATAATTTTATAATTTCAACTTTAAATTCTTTGCTTGCAGTTTTTAACATTCTTAACCAATGCATAGTTTCCTTCGATTCCTTTTTACATATATATATATATCTTGTTCCTAAAATCTTTCTTTGAACTGGAGCCATTTGCTTCCATATAATTAGCTCCAATACTTGTTCCTGACCTAATTAATTGTAAAATAATTGGTGTTGTTATTGTACCGGACTTAATATTTTTAAATAACCCGATAATATTTTCACCAAATGTGGCTGTTCTTTCCTCTAAATCATAAGTTCCTGAATAAGTTTTCATTTAAATCATTTTAAATTTAATATTTAATATTCATTGAAAATTTTAAATTAAAAATTTAAAATTATTGAACTTTTCTAATCAATTATTTTCTATCATACATTAATTATTTTCTTTCTTTCTCAACGAGTGCCTTTGCAAACAATGCCGCACCCAAAGCACCGGCTATCTGAGCATCATATTCGGTTTTCAAAATCTCAATTCCAAGTTCTTTTTGAAGGCGATTTACAACTCCAATATTTTTTGCAATACCACCAGTAATAACAAAATCCTTTTCCACACCGATTCTTTCAAGAAGTGTAACAACCCTGTGAGCCATAGCAGAACAATATGCCGCAATAACCTTATTTTTCGGCCAACCTTCACGAAGAAGTCCGGTTGCTTCAGTTTTTGCAAACACCACACAAGTGCTGCTTACGGGTTCGGGTTCTTCAGCTACATTGAATGATAAGTCACCAACTTCTTCAATTGGAACTGATAGAAGGTCGGCAAAGACTTCCATTCCACGTCCCGTTCCTGCGGCACATTTATCATTCATTAGAAAATTTGAAACTTTACCTTTTTCATCACAGCGAATCGCTTTACAATCCTGACCTCCCATATCGAGGATTGTACGCACACTGCCACCATACATCATATTCGCTCCCCTTGCATGACATGCTATTTCAGTAATGGTCTTATTTGCAAACGGGACATTTACCCTGCCGTATCCGGTGCCGACAACGTAGTTAATGTTTTCCAATTTCATACCCGAACCATCCAAAGCCCAGTTCATTGCATTAACAGCACTCTGAGGGCTGTCAGAGCCGGTTCTCATGCTTGAGTATGCATACATTTCACCATCAACAAGGATTAATGCCTGTGAGCTGACCGAACCGACATCAACCCCAGCGGTAATTATCGAACCGCCCTTCCAATCAATTTTTTCACTCTTCCAGTTATATTCTTTCCAACGCCAGAATTCCTGTGCCATTCACTTCTCCATTTATATTATTAATATTTTCATTATTCATTATTCATTATTCATTATTCATTATTCATTAATAAGTGCTGCTCCATAAGCCGAGATGAACTCAGGGTTTTCGGGAATAATAATTTCCGATTCAAGTGCTTTTTTCAATGACTGAACAAACCCGGTATTTTTCGCCATACCACCAATGAGTTCAATATCTTTTTCAAATCCTACTTTACGTGCCATTGATGTTATACGCGAGGCAACTGCATCATTGACAGATTTTGCTATGTCTTTCTTTTCTGTTTTTGCATGAAGGAGAGAAACTACTTCGGATTCGGCAAAAACGGCACATTGTGCATTCAAGGGAATTTCTTTATCAGATTGCAAAGAAATCATTCCGAAATCCTCAACCGGTATTTCAAGTGCCCGCGACATAGCCTCGATGAAGGCACCGGCACCTGCCGCACACTTTTCATTCAAAGCAAAATCAATTATTTTCCCTTCCGTATCGCACCTGATTGTTCTTCCTTCTTCGGCTCCGACATCAATTACACATCGGACAGACGGAAAGAGGGAAGTAGCACCTTTTGTTGCCGCAGTAACTTCAGTAACGCTGAATTTAGCAAAGTCGGCGGCTTTTCTTCCGCTTCCTGTCGAGGTTATTGAATCAATCTGTTCAGGTGTTATTCCTGCTTGTTTTATTGTTTCATCGAATAATATTTTGGTTGTTTCTTTTGTTTCGAATCCTGCAAGAGATATTCCTTTACCTATAATCTCTCCATCCCGAAGGACAACAATCTTTATATTTTTTGCTCCGACATCTATTCCAACATTTATCATATATACCTCAAAATTTAATTATACTTTCTATTTTATTTCTTTCATTCCCAATGTTTCCATGAATGAGTCAATTCTGCCCATAGTCTTTGCTTCATCAAATTCTCTTTCGTCACCCATATTGCCCTCAAATGCCATTACGGGGTATCCTGCTTCAATCAATGCAAGACGATTCTCAGCGATGCCAAGTGAAAGCCCCTCACATCCGCGGTTGTAATGAAGCATAATACCGTCGAGCTTCCATACCTTTGCTATCCTTATCATCATTAATAAAAGAATAATGTCTTTTTTCATTTTACCTACTCCTTTACAAGCTTTAAAGTTTCAGAATAGTTTTTTCCTTGTATTATTATAAAATACATACCTCCCTGAAGCCTGCCTGCGTCCCATTTGATATTTCTTTGCCCTGGTTCTAACTCTCCGTTAAATATTTTATCAATCTCTTTACCATTTCCATCAATTATTTTTATTGAATATTCACCATATTTTGTAATATCAATATCTATATTTGTTACACCATCAGTCGGATTTGGTCTTATTATTCTTGGACTGTCCGGATTCGTATTATCAGAAACACCCGATGGTGTCCAATACGCTTTTATCATTATCAATTTATTTAATTCAGTAAATATGATACTGCTGTCATCAGGTGCTATATCGAAATTTCCAGAGTGAGGATATATTCGCAGATTTTCATTAGTTGATAAATCCCATACTTTTGTTTTTCGATTACCAAATCCTCCACCAACCGTTAACAAATAATTTGAAGAATGATTAAATTTCAAGTAATCTATCGCATAATTATTGCTATCAAATTGGATGGTTTTATATAAACTATAATCTGTCATACTCCATATCTTTACATTCCCGTCTGAACCTGCTGTTGCTAAATAATTCCCATTTGGGGAAATAGTGTAATCAAATATTTGCTGGTCAGTATAAAACCAATTTTTTATTTCAAATGTATTTGCATCAACTATAAAAATTTGATAGTCACCACCTTCAGTCAACACAGCTAAAGTATCTGAAATCGGTGAGTAAATAATATCAATCATTCTCCTAAGTTCTAAACATTTTATAATTGAGTCATTTTCAAGATTTATTCTGTATAATTCAGGAACAGGTTTATTAGGTCCATTATAGTTATAATTATAGACGAAAAATAAGTAATTGCCATCTTTTGAAAAACATAATTTTATTATTGAACCATACTGAAGCCCGAATTCAGTTGTATCAAAATTAATTTTATTATATGTTTTCACTAATTCTCGGCTCTCAATATTCCACACTTTAATAGTATCCAGGTAATCTATTGTTGTTATGGTATTACTTGTTGGAGAGAGAGCTAATTCAAATTGGGCATTTCCAATCCGTTTCCAAACAATTTCACCGGTTTGTGCATCTCTGAGTTGTAGGGAGCCATTTGTATCAAGTGAAGTTGTGTTTATTGTACGGATAACATACTGACCGTCATTGCTGAATTTAACATTATTTGTTTGTCTGATACTATCTTTAATCCATAATGTGTCACTCTGACTGAGCCCTGAATGAAAGATTACAAAAAAAGTGATGAGCGAACTAAAAAGAATTTTTTTCGTAATGAACCTCGATAAATATGTGAAACAATTTTATACTTTCTACTTTATTTCTTTCATTCCCAATGTTTCCATGAATGAGTCAATTCTGCCCATAGTCTTTGCTTCATCAAATTCTCTTTCGTCACCCATATTGCCCTCGAATGCCATTACGGGGTATCCTGCTTCAATCAATGCAAGACGATTCTCAGCGATGCCAAGTGAAAGCCCCTCACATCCGCGGTTGTAATGAAGCATAATACCGTCGAGCTTCCATTCCTTAGCTATTCTAATCATCATATCGCTTTTGATGTGTGGTGAATAAAAATGCTGCCATTCGGGCTTACTCAAATTCCAATCGGCAAGAATTTTTAATGCCTGGTCACGTGTTTCAATCTTGATTCCTTTTTGTTGAGGAGTTGTTCTGGGTCCCCATGAACCATCGGGTTTGTCTTCCCATACGCCTATTAATCCAAATGTATATAGAGAACCGATAGAAACAGCCCCGAAATTTTCAAGATATCTGAATACATTCAGAAATCCCCAAGGCGGCTGTGTGTCTGACATCAATCTGCATCTCTCATGCGGAGTAGCGGCAATTTGATTTTCTACTCTGTACTTGACCTCATCACGAAGTTCTTCATAAAAATCAGCTACCGATTTTGCATGTTTTTCAAGAGTACCGAGAACATAAAGCGAATACATTGATTTTTCATCGAGAGGAGCAGGGACTCCTTTGTTCAATTCACAAACCTCAGCCCAAACCGATGTTGCCCTGCATTCATTATGAACAGCTTCGATAAGCAGGTCATCATTGTATCTTCTGCCCGTAACTTTTTCGAGCCATTCAATTCCTTCGTGCATCTGATTAACAATATAATCAATCCTGCTGTCTGTAACATCCTGGTAGGGTCCAACAGCCACATCAATGCTGTATGTCGGAACACCACCTCCTTCAAGTTCATTAGCTACCTGGTACCATTTAGCATGGCTGCAGCAGATATGGTCCTGCCACATAAAATCAGGTTTGGGGAATTTCCCGCCGTATAAATATTCATCGAGTATAATCGAACCCCAATAGGTACGCATATATGAGCATAAGTCTCTTGCATAACCTTTCTTTTCAGTTGCTTCAAGACAACGCAATGAAAATTCTTTATTGAATGCAATACCTGCGGCATAAGGTTCTCCGGTGATTGGAAAAATATCATTTCCCAATCCGGCAGGTATAGCTCCGAAGCTCCAGGCACCTCCCGCCCACCGAAGTCCGCCATTGTCGTGAGCATTTGCATATCTTTTGTAAAAATCCTGTCTCAATTCTTTTGCTTTTTTCCAGCATTTCAGTTGTTCTGTTTTATATGTTGGTACTGCCATTATTTTCTCCTTATGTTAAAATAAATCATCTTCCTGAAGCATTTCTAAAAAGGCTTCAACGCGAATCTTAAACTGCCCTAATGGTACAGTTACGTCAAATTCAAGAAACAGTGTTTTTATATCGTTAGCATTAAATGTCTTTGTGATTGCAGGTATATCTAATTCATGCGGGTCGCAGAACTTCTGCTGAATGACAATTGCACCCTTTGCATTAAATTCCTTTGCAAGGTTTAATAGATGAGGTATCCTGCTCCTTTCAATCCAGTCCTTACTCGGACAGGCAGGCCTTTCGATATAACGTTTTGCTATGGATTCCAGCAAGTCACTCCCGTTAACATCAACATTATTCCAGAAATACCTTGTCCCAACGCAATGGTCATCTATAACAACCGAGCCTCCGACTGATTCAACCATCCTGACAAAAGGAATGTCATCATCTTCACTGCCGAGTATCATTAATCTTGTGCCTTTGTTAACTGTATTGAAAGCTCCGGTTTCAAGCTCTTCGACGAGTTTCTTAAGTTGGGGTGAATGTTCTCTTTTATCTACCATCTGCTGGGATATAGCAACCTGCATGGTTTCTTCGCCAGAGACCGGTGGGCTGTCTTTTTTCTTAAATGAGTAAAGCTTATGCATCAGGCTTCTGTTCTCATTCATTATATCAATACCTCTTTTGAGGTCGTCGTTTGTTATTTCTTTGCCAATCCATTTCTCTACTGCACTTTTAAATGATTTCAATTCTGCCGCAAGGTAAGGAACAGCATGTTTGCTTTGAACGTTATTTGGCATCGGAAGATAATAAGAAAAACTTTGCGGGACATGTTTTACCCAGCTTGTATATGCCTGACGTATATGCAGGCATGACTGGGAAATCATTACTCCATCTAAATAATCATATCTACCCTTCAAACCCTGGGCAAGGCAATCCCTGCAAAATGGACAAAACATCCCGAATATATATGGTTCTGTTACATCCTGTGGCTCGTGGCTTCCTAATATTCTAACGGGCAGGATGTCGGCAGCATACAGAATTTCTTCGGGGACATAAGTGCAAAAGTAGCCTATTACTTTTCCTCCTGTCTTTTCCTTCCAATTCTTAGCATAAACGTGCCTGTTTTCCTCCCAATCCCGAAACTGAGAAATCATGTAATCTCCTTTCCAATAAAATATAAGCTGATTAAGTATAGAATACTTTTACTAATGCGATTGCAATTTATATTTGAGTTAACCGAGTTCTTAATTTTACAATTCCCTCTTAATAACTGTTGCAATACTGACTCCGCCTCCACCGCAAATACCTGCAATGCCGAATGTTTTATCCAATTTTTTCAATGCATGATAAAGCGTAACAATAATTCTAGCTCCGCTTATGCCTGTCGGATGTCCGAGCGCAATAGCACCACCATGCACATTCAACTTGTTCCTGTCCCATTTCAGTACCTGCTCATTAGCAAGAACCTGTACAGCAAAGGCTTCGTTTACTTCTATCAAATCCATATCATTTAAATTCATTTTTGCATTTTTCAATGCTATTGGTATTGAATAAGTTGGCCCTTCACCCATAATTGAAGGAGCTACGGCTACCTGTCCGTAAGATACAATCGAAAACAATGGCTTGGCACCAAGTTTTTCAGCATGAGCCCGATGTGTTATAACAAGTGCAGTCGAGCCGTCACTTAATCCGCAGGAATTGCCTGCCGAAACAGTTCCATCCTTGCGAAATGCAGGCGGTATCTTAGCCATTTTTTCTTTATCTATTTCATATCTTATAGTTTCATCTTGAGCGAAAATTATAGGTGGATTCTTTCCAACTCCCGGAACTTCAACAGGAACGATTTCTTCGTCAAACCAGCCGTTCTTCTGAGCTGCTGCGGCTTTCACGTGACTGCTTACGGCAAATTCATCCTGTTCTTCCCTCGGAATTTTATATTTGTCATAAAGGTTTTCGGCGGTTTCTCCCATTCCCTGTCCTATTAGCGGGTCAATGCTGTCGCTCCAGCCGTCTTCCAACACTTTATTTCCCATTTTAAAACCATCCCAACGAGCTCCCTTTAGTAAATAAGGTATTGTACTCATGCTGTCGAATCCCCCGATAAGAACGGTTTCAGCTTCACCAAGCCGTATAGCCTGGGATGCAAAAACCAATGCTTTCATACCCGAAGGACATGCCATATTGAGAGTAATAACCGGAATGGATATATCAACACCGCCACGTACTGATGCAGTCCTTGCCGGATTAGGCCCATTGCCTGCCTGGCGGCAGCTTCCGAGAATTACTTCATCAATTTGATTACCATTGAGGGATGCACGTTTGAGAGCTTCACGAATTGATACAGCACCTAAGTCATAAGATGCAACATTTTTCAGAGTACCGCCGAATTTGCCCATCGGAGTTCGCACAGCCGATATGGCAACGATGTCATTAAGATTCATAATTCCTTTCGTCTTAGTTTATAGCGGACCTGGTTCAGTTCCTGATGTGTCATGCTGAGCTTGTCGAAGCATGAGCCAGGGAAGTTTAAACTTCCAATAGCATAAGCTTTGTTTAAGCTTGAAATTTATTCAACATCCAATTTTCAGATATTTCTTCTAAACAAACCTCTGTTTATATATAATTGAAATATTTTTTTATGGATGCTGAAATTAATCCCGCTTTAGCAGGACAAGTTTCAGCACAGTATATCATCCTGGGAACTAATCCCAAATCTATTTTTTAAATATATTGTCCGCCATCTACCTTAACGACTTCGCCGGTAATATGCCTGGCTAAATCACTGCATAAAAAAACAACGACATTGGCAACCTCATCAGGCTGCCCCATTCTATTTAAAACAATATCCTGTAATGCCGCAGTCCTAACATTTTCCGGGGCATCTTTCATCATGTCTGTTTCGATTAATCCCGGAGCTACTGCATTAACATTCACAGAATATTTTCCTAATTCTTTAGCTACAGCTTTTGTTAATCCGATGATTCCTGCCTTGGAAGCAGAATAATTTGACTGCCCGAATTTACCTCTCATTCCGTTAATAGAAGTAACATTGACAATCTTGCCCGACTGCTGTTCACGGAAGTGCGGAGATACGGCACGGACATAATTGAAATATCCTTTCAGATTAATATCGAGAACCTTATCCCACTGTTCTTCAGTCATCTTCCAAATCACCCCGTCCCAATTAATACCGGCATTATTCACTAAAATGTCTAACCTGCCAAAGCGGGAAATAACTTCAGTAACCATTCTGTCAGCATCGGCAAAATTTGAAACATCAGCCTGGACAGCTAAACCCTGCCGTCCCATTGCTTCAATTTTTTTAATCGTCTCGTCGGCTTCTTCTTTGTGCTTCCGATAATTCAGAGCTACATTAGCTCCATACTCAGCCAATTTCAAAGATATAGCATTTCCGATTCCAAGGCTTCCACCTGTAACAATAGCAGATTTACCTTCAAGATTCATTTAAAATACCTCTATGTTTTTGCAATGAACGCATTTTTTTCAAGTTAATAAATTATTTTCTATAAAGCAACAAATAACTATTAAAAAAGTCAATGATAATCTGTAATTTTTGTGTTGCTGAACTTTTATTTAAAATAGACTGATTTTAATTTTTTGGCTTACAGACACACACATCAGGATTGGTAAAAATAATTATTATTTTGATTATTGGTTGTTGTGAATATAAGTCATTTCAATATATAAAAGGTGTATTAAACATGAACAATAGCTTCCTAAATTTTAATCACTTCATAATTTTCTTATTCTTTTGTATTTTTATAAGAAAAATAATCCCAAAAAAATATGAAAGAACTTTATTTCGGCGATTGCCTTGATGTATTGAAGGAATTACATTCAAAGTATCCTGATGGATTCGTTGACCTAATTTACATTGATCCTCCTTTTAATTCAAAAAGGAATTACAATGTTTTGTTCGAAGATATTGACATGACCGACACGAAAGCTCAAAGGGAAGCATTCAACGACACCTGGAGTAATGTAAAATATAAAGACACATTATTTGAGATAGAAAATTTAAATCTCGATTTACATGATTTTCTAAAAACACTCGACAAAATAAATATTTCAAAATCATCTGTTGCATATCTTACAACAATGGCAATACGTATCTATTATATGCACAAGGTACTCATAAATACAGGTTCATTCTATCTCCACTGCGACCCGAACATGAGCCATTATTTGAAAATTATCTGTGACTTGATTTTTAGAAAAGAAAATTTTAGAAATGAAATCACCTGGCAAAGGACTAATGCACATAATGATGCCAGGCTGAAAATGCCAAGTGTTTCAGATATAATTTTCTATTATACTAAATCCTCTAAATATTTTTATAGACCAATATCTGCTCCTTTAAGTAAAGATTATATTGAGAAATTTTATAGGAAGAAAAACACAAAAGGTAATTATATGTCCGGTGACCTAACAGGACCAAAAACCTCATCGGGGGAGTCAGGTATGGAATGGCATGGATTTAATCCTACTGATGCAGGTAGAAGCTGGGCAGTTCCTAACAGGATTGTAAAAAAGTTAGTAAATGAAAAAAAATTTAATAAAATGGGTGTTATTGATAAGTTAGAAATTTTATATAAACACGGTTACATTTATTTTACAAAAAAAGGCACACCTAGAATAAAAAGATACTTGGATGACTCACAAGGTACGGTTATTGGAGATATTTGGACCGACATAAAACCTATATCTGCTCATGCTGCTGAACGACTCGGCTATCCCACCCAAAAGCCCGAAGCCCTGTTAGAAAGAATTATAAATGCTTCCTCAAAAGATGGTGATGTTGTGGCTGACTTCTTCTGCGGCTGTGGTACTACAATAGCAGTTGCAAACCGATTGAATAGGAACTGGCTCGGAGTTGATATTTCCCATCTTACCGTCAAGCTCATTTTAGACCGTTTGATTAAGCCTTTACCTGATTATGCAAGAAAAGATTTTTTGAAAACAATTTCGATTCACGGCTTCCCGAAAGATATTGCTTCGGCAAAAGCTTTAGCCCAAAAAGATTCAAAAGGAAGATTTGAGTTCCAGCTTTGGGTAGTAGAATTTCTCCTTGGTGGGATAATCAATCCTAAAAAGACTGCAGATAAAGGCTGGGACGGTTATATTACCTTTCCCAAAAATGGTAAGGGCAGAGGCAGAATTCTTATTGCCGTTACGAACGGACATGCTAATGTTAGAAATATCAGAGAATTTATAACCGTCTTAAAAAAGCAGGAAGCTGATATGGGTGTTTTTACCTGCTTTGCTGAACAAGTAACTAAACCTATGTATGAAGCTTCAAAAGAGGAAGGTTATTACGAAGGTTATAAGTTTGATAAAATGCAGATTATTACAATCGAAGATCTTCTCGAAGGAAGGGAAATCAAGATACCCGGGGGAGTTGGATCATCTCTTTTCAAACAAGCAATAAAAGATGTAAGACCTAAAAAACAAAATGAGAAATTGTTTTAAGAGAAATTTTAAATAAAATCGGAGATAAAAAATGGGCTACATATTTATTGACATAATAAAAACAAATGTCAATAAAATGTCAAATAATATTTCGCAAAGCCCTATTTATAAAGTACTTACTTTTGACATAAAATATAATAATAAATATAAATAATTAAATATTCTGTCAAATAGGGAATTTTTTTAAGTTAAAAAAACATGTACAAGATAATTAACAATAATATAAAAATAATAGAAAGGTAATTATGTTAGTATCACATGACTTGGTAGAAAAAATTGATTTAAAAGGTGGTGTAATTTATGAAAAGCGTCCCTGTTTGGATGCAAAAGGTCAGCCTTGCGAAGGCATTTACAATGCTTGGATAATTCTCAATAATCCGACACAGTTCAATTCTTACACAACAGATATGGTCAAAGAAGTAATTTTATTAATGCGACAGGCTTCTAATGACCGTAGTGTAGTTGCTGTCGTTTTCACTGCAGTTGGAGACAAAGCATTCTGTACTGGTGGAAACACAAAAGAGTATGCTGAGTATTATTCCGGTAATCCGCAGGAGTACAAGCAATACATGAGGCTTTTTAACGACATGGTCTCCTCGATTCTGATGAACGACAAACCTGTGATTTGCAGGGTGAACGGAATGAGAGTCGGAGGCGGACAGGAAATCGGAATGGCTTGTGATTTCGCAATTGCTTCCGACCTGGCACGATTCGCCCAGGCTGGTCCCAAGCATGGAAGTGCCCCCGATGGCGGCGCCACTGACTTCCTCCCTTTGTTTGTCGGTGTTGAAAATGCAATGTATTCAAACACAGTTTGCGAACCTTGGTCCGCTCACGAAGCTTACAAGTATGGCTTATTAACAAAGATTGTTCCTGTCTTGAAAGTAAATGGCGAGTATGTTCCAAATCCATTAGTATATACTGACCGCTGGGTCAATGAAAAAGGAGATTTAATCTATGGTAAACCAAAAACCGGAGATGACCTTGCCAAGGGGAAAGAAATACTGAAAAGCGCTGTTGTTGACCTGACTCTTCTCGACCAAACAGTTGATGATTTCTGCACGCGACTGATGCTTACGATGCCAAACTGCCTAAGTAAAACGATAAATTCAGTACGTAAACACAAATTGGAGCATTGGGACAAGAACAAGGAAAGCAACCGCGATTGGCTGGCACTAAACATGATGACCGAAGGAAAAGCTGGTTTCAGAGCCTTCAATGAAGGTCCAAAGGACAACAGGGAATGTGATTTCATCAAGCTGCGTCAAATGTTAGCCGAAGGGCATGAATGGAATGATGAACTTATTAAGGCGATTTCGCCGCAATATAAATAAGGATTAATTAATCATTTTTTTGTTATATTAAACCTTATCAGACTGAGCTGAGTCAAAGATAGATAAGT
The DNA here is from genome assembly GCA_001804705.1 of Ignavibacteria bacterium RIFOXYC2_FULL_35_21. GTDB lineage: Bacteria > Bacteroidota > Ignavibacteria > Kapaibacteriales > UBA2268 > XYC2-FULL-35-21. The sequence continues at coordinate 38,774 of MHAY01000044.1, read as the reverse complement.
AAAATATAATCACACTTCGACGGAGTTTATCCCGAACTTGTTTCGGGGCTCAGTGTTACGATGTGTTATTTCACTTGAGATGAGAAAACAATGAAAATTATTGCATTAATTTGTTTATTATTTATTTTAATCCTTCCATCATGTTGCGATTCAACCGATACCAATGACGACTACACATCTTCCGATGCAAAAATAATTGGTTATGACTATAGAAAGTGTATGTGCTGCGGCGGCTGGTTTGTTGCTCTTAATAAAGACACACTTAGAATATGGAATATGCCTGAAGATTTCACAAAAATTCTCGATGAAAAAGAATTGCCTGTTGATGTCCATCTAAGCTGGAAAAAGATAACTGACGGCTGTGGTGCTACAATGGATGATATAATACTTGTAAATACTATAAGTTTAAGATAAAATGATTTGAGAGGATAGTTATGAGAAAAGTAAATTTTAGTTTAGTTGTTATTATTGTTTTAATATTTATTGTTTCAATTAATTCATTACCGGGTAAAACCATTATCGTTCCCGATGAGTTTTCGACAATTCAATCAGCGATTAATTCGGCTAATGCTCATGATACTGTACTTGTCAAACCAGGAAGTTATCATGAATTTCTTGTATTGAAAGATTCGGTTGTTTTAATGTCGGATGGAGTAGATGATGGCTACTGGAATCGAGCATCTGTAACGATTATTCACTCAGAAGGATTGAGAGATTCAGCGGGTGGAATTCCTCCTGTCGTGAATAGTGCCGACGGGGCTATACTCGATGGATTTGAAATAACGGGTATGGATACTGTAAATCACCACCTACCGGGGCATAGCCATGCTGTGCAGAACAGGGGTACATCTTCAACGATAAAAAATTGTATCGTTCATGATAATGGCTCTACCGGAATCGGTTCACACGAGAAGGACGGCAAGCCTGCAGTCCCAACGATAATTCATAATAAAGTTTACAGGAATTTTGGAATCGGGATCGGATTCAACCATTTTGCTAAAGGTGTTGCAAGGGATAATGTTGTCTATGAGAACCGTGAGGTTGGAATAGGCATACAAAACGGAGCCGCACCTCTTGTTGAAAATAACGTTGTTTACAGGAATGGTTGGAATGGTATCTCAGCACGTGAAGGTTCTAAGCCGATTGTACGGGCAAATACAGTTTATTCCAATGGGATTGACCGTACAGGAGATGAAATGCCACCGGATGCCGGTGCCGGTATCGGGGCTGATTCTACAGGCTGGGTAGTAAAACCTGAAGAATCAAAAGGCCCTATGCTCATCCAAAATAATATTGTCTATGATAATCCCTCAGGCGGAATAATGACAAGGAACAATGCTTTGACATTAATCAACGGAAATATAATTTTCAATAATGCAAATTTTCAAGTTTCTGTTAATGAAGGTTCTCAATCATCTATACGTTCCAATACCATCTACATGGATGATACAAGTAACTATAGTGGAGGTGGTATTGTCATTATTAGGGAAAGTTCTTCCAACGTTTGGGATAACAATATCTCAAATGTTGATTTGGCAGGCATTATATTAGGTGTTGATAGTTACAGTGAAATTCACGATAATGATATTTACTCTTGTTCACAGGTCGGAATACGCGCAGATAGTACAGGTTCAACTGTTAATATATTTAATAACAGGCTGAAAGACAATGATGCGATGGGAATTATGATTAACGCTACAAGTGCTAACATTCATCACAATTTATTAGTTAATAATACAAGTGGTGGTATATCCAGCGATACTGCTTCTGTCAGCCATATCTATAATAATACAGTTATTAGTAAAGAGACACCAGATAACAGGGGAATATTTGCATCAGGAAGTGAATCAAAAGTAATTAATAATATTGTATATGGTTACACTCTCGGAATTTTCAAAGACAAAAATTTGGTTATTGATTACAACTGCACTTTCAACAATAATGGATACAACGGACCTCCGGGAACAGGCGGACAAAATGCAATAAGTACTAATCCCGAATTTGTTGATTTCGATAATGACGATTTTCATCTCAAAGCTAATTCTCTCTGTATAAATACTGGAGACCCAAATCCATTTTATAATGACCCCGACAGCAGCAGAGCTGATATAGGCTGTTATCCTTATGGTGTTATTGGAGAAGTAAATGACAATCATGAAGATTTAAATTTTTTTCAAATTTATCCAACAATTACTTCTGATTTATTGACAATCAAAATAATTAACATGGAGAATAAATTGGAAAAAATTAATTTATATGTTTACAATGTACTTGGAAATAAAGTTGATGAAGTATCAATGAACAATAATCAATTTATTTATAATACATCCAAACTTAGTTCGGGATTATATTTCCTCAAAGCTTTCACTACACAGTGGAGCCAAACAAGAACATTTATTAAAGAATAAACACAATCAGAAAATATATTGAGGGAAGACATGGAAAAAATATCCTTAGAATTTACGCATGAAGGTGCAGTTGCAAAAATCACTTTGAATGATGGCAAAGGCAATGTCCTCGATGCTATTATGATGAATGATTTACACACAGTCTTTAATGATTTTAAAACTAATAATAACATTAAGCTGATTACATTCGAAGGTGCCGGAAAGCACTTTTCATTCGGTGCAAGTGTTCCGGAACACACAAAAGAACATGCAGGAAAAATGCTCGACAGTTTTCACAAATTATTTTATGAATTAATTGATTTGTCAATTCCCACAATGGCAAAAATTTCAGGTCAGTGCCTCGGTGGTGGAATGGAGCTTGCACTAATCTGCAATTTCCTTTTTGCAGATAAATCAGCAAAATTCGGACAGCCTGAAATTATTCTCGGTGTTTTCGCTCCTCCGGCTTCTCTTTTACTCCCTCTAAAAATCGGATGGACAAAAGCAGAAGATTTACTTCTTACAGGAAAAATAATCAATGCAGAAGAAGCAAAGGCATTAGGACTTCTCAATGATGTTTTCGAGGATATAGAAACTATGGGGACAACTTTAAATGAATGGATTGAAAAAAATATTATCCCCAAAAGTGCATCATCACTTCGCTATGCTGTCAAAGCCGCGAGAATAAGATTCAATGATGTTGTTAAGACCTCGCTTCCTAAGCTTGAACAAATGTACATAAATGAACTGATGGAAACCGAAGATGCAAACGAAGGCATAAATGCTTTCTGCGAGAAAAGAAGCCCTGTGTGGAAGAATAGGTGATGATTAATTTAATAATAATTTGAAATTATTTTATTCAATTTTCGTTAAATATATGGTTAATTTTTAAAGGTTATAATAATGTTAAATAACAGAACTAATATTATTGAAAGTATTAATTCGCTAAGTAGCACAGAACTTATTGAACTGTCAACATATATTGATTATATTAAATTCAGATCGAATTATAAGATGAAAAAAAATAATTATAATGATAGTTTTAAACACTATGCTGATTTTGAAGAAGAAGATACAATTTTAGCTGAAGAAGGAATGGATAATTATTTGAAGTCTTTATCATCAAAGTTTATTAGTCCCTGAAATAGTTACACCATTACAATTACTTGAGGAGTGATGAAATGTTAATAGATGATATATTAAAACAAAAATATGATTTGCAATTAAAGTTGGCTGAAAAGAATAAATTTGATTCAGGAAGAATGGCTGATAATGCTCATTCCGTTGTGATAGAGCTTTCAAAAAAAAGAAATATCAAATTAAATTATTATTCTGATTACAAAAATGAACAGATTAATAAACAAGCAATCAGCCAATCCTTATAGTTATGTTTAACCTCAATAAATCATTGTATTGTCTGACTCTTCTGGTTGGAGTATTAATAATACCTTTAAAATCTCAAAACATATTCTTCCATGAATCATTTGATGATGAGAATTATTCTAAAAGAGGATGGTACGACGAACCAAATTTTTATCTTGATTCAACTGATTTTATCGGCAATTCAGGTAGTTCAGCAAAATTCACATTCTTACAAGGTGATAGAACTCCTAAAGCAGGTGGCAGGATTCAATTTACTCCTTCCGACGAAGTATATCTAAGCTATTGGGTGAAGTACAGCACCAATTATATTGGCTCACAAAAGCTCTATCATCCTCATGAATTTAATTTTACTACTACAGAAGACCATCAGTATGTTGGTCCTGCATATACTCACCTGACAACTTACATTGAACATAATAATGGGAAACCAATACTTGCCATTCAGGATGGTGATAATGTTGATGAAAATAATATTGGAGTAGAATTATCAGGTATTACAGAAAATAGGTCAATTGCTGGTTGCAATGGTACAAGCGATATTTACCCTGCTGGTGATTGCTATTTGAATGGTGCCAATCATTGGAATGACAAACAATGGAAAGCTTCAACAAATTATTTCTCTGACTCTATAGGTCCCTATTATAAAAATGACTGGCATTTCATCGAAGCATATTTTAAATTGAACAGTATTCAGAATGGCAAAGGAATTCCTGATGGTGTAATCCGTTACTGGTATGATGGAACACTAATTATTGATGCACCAAATGCCGCTCTCAGGACAGGTGAATTTCCAAATATGAAATTTAACCAATTTCTGATTCTTCCTTATATAGGTGATGGTTCCCCTGTCGAACAAACAATGTGGGTTGATGAACTGACAGTAGCATCTTCAAGACCAGAAACTTCAGTAGAAAATAATACAAATGAAAAAGAATTTCTGGAAGTATATCCTAATCCTGTTAATGAGTCAACTATCATCAAATTTTACCTGAATGAACGTTCTCTTGTTACACTTAAAATTTATGATATATTGGGTAATGAAGTAGCTGCGATGGTGAATGAAATGAAAGAAAAAGGAGAATATCAGTATTCATTAAATACGGATGAAGTATTGAAAAAGTTATCTCATGGGATTTATTATTTTAGATTGGTTAAAGGTACAATTTCCTGCGAAAAGTTAATCCAATTAAGTTATTAAAATTATGATTAAAATAATTTTTTTTTAAAGTGCAGGTAATTCGAGGTTTTTGATAATTTTTTTTAACGAGTAAATCCGGGATTTCATTATGTCTTGGAATGGCTTCAATCTTACTATTTATGTGATTAATTCAACCTGTCATCAACAATCAATTTAATAGCTTCAATAAGATTTTGACGGCAATCTTCAATAGTTTTTCCCATACCATTAGCTCCGGGGAATTCAGGGCAATAACCGATGAACCATTCACCGTCATTTTCAAAATATGCATGATATTGATTATTCATAATTTACCTTTATATTTTTATTAAATTTCTGACGTTGTATGTGTATTATTGTTTTTTAGCTAAATAGTACATAAGTGCAACAATACTTTGATTATTAAAATTATATTTCCAACTTTTTCACATCCGATTTATCCTTACAATCATTTAATAATTGATTAATAGTTTTACCGCTTTGGGGATGAACAATCTCCCCCACGATTTCGGCGGCAGGGACAAGAACAAACCTTCTTTCGTGCATTCTCGGATGGGGGATTGTTATGTTATTATCTTTATATATCAGTTTACCATAAAGAAGTATGTCAATGTCAATTTCTCTCTCATGCCATTTTTCCCGTTTTTTTCTGCCAATGATTTCTTCGATGTTCTTTATTATTCCCATCAATAAATCGGCTGGAATTGTTGTGTAACCTGAAACCACAGCATTCAAGAACCATGGCTGGTTCCGGTATCCAACAGGTTCAGTCTCATAAATGGAAGAAGATTTTATATCGGTTAAAACTCCCGATGAAGAGAGATATTCAATTGCCTTTTCTATATTTTCAAAGCGTTCCCCGATATTTGCTCCGATAGACAGAAGTGTAAATACAGGTTTCTGCATGAGATTTATTTCTCTTATTAATTTTTACGTGTAATAGTCTGCTCTGCTTCTATATAGTTAACCACACGCCTGATAGGAACACTCATCTTGCGTACTCTGACTGTAGCTTTCTCGAGGTTTGGAAACTTCTCCATAGCCATTTGCAGAATCTCATTTGCAATAGTTTCAACGAGGTTGTAGCCTTCGTCACCACCGATGACTTCCTCGATGCAATAGAATGCTTCCTCGTAATTGATTGCATACTTCACGTCGTCATTAACTATGGCTTGTGTTGCGTCATAAAAAAGGTCGAGGTCAACTTCGTATTTCCCGCCAAGCACCTGCTCTTCTGCCTTAACTCCATGGTAGGAATAAAACTGAGCTGATTTTATGCTCAGACGCATCATTGATGCTTCTTTCATAACTTTCTTTTAAATTATTTGTTCACAAAAAATTTGAAATGTAAAATTAAGATTATTTTACTTAATTGAAAAAATAAATAATTGGCACTATACTTTAAAATGCTCATTTAGTTCAATCGTAATTATAGTTTAAATTATTGTTTGATTCATTATATATTAAATTTTATGGAATATTTCAAACTCGATACTCTTGATACATTGAACAAAATTCAATCAGAATTTGATTCATATCAACAAGACATTTTTCCCATAAGAACACCTGAATTCTTCTGCCTTGAGTTAAACGGCGAAGCCGGCGAATTGGCTAATGCAGAAAAAAAACTTTGGAAGGGGAAAAATGTCGAACATTATATACTCGAAGACGAAGCGGCAGATGTGTTTATAGCACTGATGAACTATTCAAATTCCAGGCACATTGAGCTTGGCAAAGCTGTAAAAGAGAAATTAATCAAAATTGAAGAGAAAAGACAGTTCCTGGCTAAGTCAGGAGAAGATTTTTAAAAAAATAAAAACAAAACCTAATATTACTTTAATTACTTCGTCAAATTAATTTGTGCATATAAATTATTAATCACATTCGAGGGAAAAATGGAAATTAATCAATTCACAAAAGATGAAAAATTAGCTCTGGTTGGGCTTATCGAGCATCTTCTCATGGCTGACAACGTCGTTTCTTACGAAGAGACAGAGGCTCTGAGGAATGTCGTCAGTGAACTTGGCGAGCATGATTACCGCTCACTAATACATGATTACAAGTCAATTATTGAGAACATCGATAGTTTTAAGCAGTTTTTAATGAATATCGAAAGGCAGGAAGCCCGTGAAGTAATATACGGTACTTTGTTTGAAATAGCTGAAGCTGATTTCTTTGACGAGAATGAATCTGAGCTATTGGACTGGCTGGCAAAAGAGTGGGACCTCGATATTAGTATTAATAAAGACGAAACGAGTATATAATTCATAAGCCGATGACCCTGCCCTATGAGTTCCGAAAAAGAATCGTAGAAATCAGAAATGACTTCACAAACGGAAGCTCTGTGATTGCAAGGAATGTTCTCAATCTTCTGACTGATGCTGCAAATTATTTTAATGAATCAAATAAAATAAATATCCTCGTTTTAGCCAACGAGCTTCTCCTGGCAAAACCGAATATGGCTGCACCAACAAATATATTAAAAATTTTTATCAATGAATTCCCTAAATTATCTGCCAAAAAAGAAATTGCGAATTTCCTGAAAAATCTTGAATCCGATATGTATAGGGCTTCTGATAAATGTATCAATCTTACAATTGAAAAACTATTTAAAAAAGAAAATACATCAATATTGACCTGTTCATATAGTTCTAATGTTTTTAATATTATCGCTTGTGCCGGAATAGACTTGAATGTGTATGTTATTCAATCTATATGGAATGATATTGATTTTAGTGCTATTTGGCTTGATAAATTAAAAGTATTGAAGGTCAAATGTAATGTAATACTTATTGATGATAATCTCCCTAAAATTGACTTTGCACTTATTGGTGCCGATGCAGTTCTGTATTCCGGCGATATAATAAACGGTACTCCCTCTTTATATCTCGCACAATCAATAAATAAAATTGGTCTCCCATTATTTGTTGTTGCCGAATCCTTTAAGAAATGCAAAGAAATTCAAATAGCTGATGGTTTCGAACTCATACCAAAAGAATTTATTACTGAAATAATTACCGATAATATTACGAAAAACTTCAAATCAGATTAATTTTATTTCATTAATCTTTTTTCCTTTTGGATTTATTTTCTAATTTTAAGTTTCTTAAATTTTTTTTAATAAATTTTTAAGTTTAAATTATAAAGTTTTTACATAATTGGTATATTATGAATTTTAAAATTAATACAGTTGAAAATAAAAAAGACCTGCTGCGTTTTGTTAAAAGCCAGTGGAATTTCTATAAAAACCATCCGAACTGGGTACCTCCTCTTATTTCGGAAAGAATGAAGATGCTGAATGTAAATAAAAATCCATTTTTCTTACATTCAAAAATCAAACTATATCTTGCTGAATCCGGAAATGATGTTGTTGGCAGAATAGCCGCTATAATAAACGATAATCACAATAGAACACATAATGATACCGTAGGTTTTTTCGGCTTTTTTGAATGTATTAATAACCAGGATATTGCTAATGCTTTATTTGAATCTGCAGAGAAGTGGCTCAGTGAGAATGGAATGACCGTTATGAGAGGGCCTATGAATCCTTCGACAAACGATGACCTTGGATGCCTTGTCAAAGGATATGAGCTTCCACCGGTCGTTATGATGCCCTATAACTCAGAATATTATCACAGGTTGATTGAAAAAGCAGGTTTCGAAAAAGCAAAGGATTTGTTTGCCTATAAGCTTACATTGGAAACATTTGTTACAGAGAAAATGAAAAGGGTTCAGAGTTCCCTGCGCCAGAGGTATAAAGTGAAAATCAGAGAAATGAACATCAAAAATAATGAAGAATTCAAAAAAGATGTTGAAATATTCAAAAACGTTTATAATAAAGCATGGGAGCCAAATTGGGGTTTTGTCAGAATGACTAACGAAGAGTTCGATTTTCTTGCTGATGATTTAAAGCATGTTCTGGACCCAAGGTTCGCTCTCATTGCCGAATCTGACGGTAAAGTTGCAGGCTTTGCCCTTGCTTTGCCCGACATAAATCAATGCCTGATTCATAACAAAAAAGGGAGACTTCTCCCGGGTTTATGGCAACTCCTGACAAAAAAGAAGAAAATTAATTTAGTAAGAATTATTGTTCTCGGTGTATTGCCTGAATATCATAGAACCGGTATTGATTCAATTCTTTATTATGAGTTTCTTGAACGCGGTAAAGTATCAAATTATAAAAATGGTGAAGCCGGCTGGATACTTGAAGATAATGTTATGATGAATCGCGGACTGACTATGACTATGAACGGAGAGCATTACAAAACTTATAGGATATATGACAAGCCGGTTGTTTGATAGTTGGCTTTATCTTTACAAAAATTTTGTTTAACTGTTAAATTTTTGGCAACCTATTTCAATTTTGTGTGTTAGTTGTAAAAATTCCAATAACTAAAATGTTTAATATTAACTTTGAGGATAAACTATGAAGAAAACGATTCTGTCATTTTTACTTGTATCTTGTTTATTCTTTTTATTTTCAAGTTGCGGAGAAGATAATACCACTACTCCTGAAACCGGCCCGACAATCATTACATTGTCAAAAAACCATGGAGAAATTGGGGCAATAATTGACATCAACGGAAAAAACTTCGGTGCTGCACAAGGCTCCGGTTATGTCGAATTTACAGGTGCAAGGGCAAATTCAACTGATATAATGTTGTGGTCAGATGTAAAAATTACTGTCAAAGTTCCTACTAATTCAAAAACAGGTAAACTTTTAGTAAACGCCAACGGGAAAAACAGCAATCAGGTTGATTTCACTGTTGATACAGCCGCAACAAGTGTCCCTTATATTGATAATATAAATCCATCCTCATTTTCACTTGGTACTAAATTGGAAATCAATGGAAGAAATTTTGGTGCTACCCGGATGAACAGTTTTGTTGAATTTGCGAGAGGTGAAAGGCCTTCAATTAATGATTATGAATCCTGGTCAGATGTTAAAATCGTTCTTTCGGCTCCTTCAACCATTACTGCTTCAGGAAAATTGTTTATCAGTATTGAAATCGATAGTATTTGGGTTAAAAGTAATGAAGTTGAATATAAAATAAACGGATTTCCTGATATCAGCAGCGTCGCTCCGGACACAGTTCATCAGGGTGAGGAATTAACTATCAATGGTTCAAGTTTTGGCAGTACAAAAGGTACAAGCAATGTGTATTTCGGTGGATTTTTAGGTACAGAATATTCTTTATGGTCAGATAGTAAAATTATTGTCAAAGTACCCTTAAATGTAATATCAGATACGATTGATGTAAGGCGTGCTGACGGGAAACGGTCTAATAAGTATTATGTAAAAATTCTACCGCCGGAATTACCTCCTCCTGTAATTAATACTATAAGCCCCAATCCTGCAACGAACGGAGAAAACATAACAATTACCGGGGATTATTTCGGAAGCACGATGGCTAATAGCAATGTTAAAATCAATGGTGTTATTTGCACGGAATATACTGCATGGACAAATACGGAAATTAAGGTAAAAGTCCCTGCTAATGCTACGAGCGGTTCTGTGATAGTTACTGTAAATAATAAGGAAAGTAATGCTTATAATATAACAGTTCAGCCCCCCGCTCCCGATGACCCTTTTATTGATTATATTGATGTACAATCGGCGAATGAAGGGCAGTCAATCGGAATTAACGGGAGCTATTTTGGAGATACGATAGGTAATAGTTATGTTGAATTTAATGGAATTAATGCCCAATCATCAGATTATGTCAGTTGGAGTGATACACGAATAGTAGTAAAGGTTCCTGTTGGAGCGACATCCGGGCTTGTCAAGATTCATGTTGACTCAAAAATAAGCAATGGAGTGAATTTGAATATCCTGGAAAAAAATTATATTATCCAAACAGTGTTAGTTCCTTCAGGTACTTTTAATATGGGTTCTGCATCAATTGAAGAAGATGGCCCTCAGCACGAGGTAACAATTTCATATCCTTTTTATATGGGCAAATACGAAGTCTCTCTGCTAGAATGGAAAACTGTGATGGATGGCTCAGATCCAAGCTATTCTAAGATAGATAAAAATCCGGTCGAACAGGTTGACTGGTACAGGGTTCTCGAGTTTTGCAACAGGCTGTCTGTGATTGTCGGTTTAGATACTTGCTATACAATTAACGGAACTGAAGTAACCTGCAATTGGGATGCAAACGGTTTCCGCCTTCCAACCGAAGCAGAGTGGGAATATGCCTGCAGGGCCGGAACAACAACCAATTTTGCCGGAAACATTGACCAAATGGGTTGGACAAGCGATAATTCGGGTAATAAAGTATATAATGTGGGATTGAAAGTTCCAAATGATTTTGGACTTTATGATATGCACGGAAACATACTTGAATGGTGCTGGGACTGGTTTGACCTTGAGTATTATAAGACTAGGCCCTCACCCGATGTTGACCCCAGAGGACCCTCATCAGGTTTCCCGGAAAAAGTTGTTCGCGGCGGTTCGTTCAGCGACACACCTGCAGAATGTGCATCAGCAAAAAGGGATGGCAGAAGCCCCGAGGACCTGGCTAATAACCGCGGTTTCAGGGTAGTTAGGAAAAAGTAAGAAAACAATTTAAACAAATCATTTTAAAGCCCGCAGTTTAAAGTGGGCTTTTTTTTACTTTTCTCTAATAACCTTCTTAATAAAAATTAATTTTTTATTGTTTTCAATAAAACAAAATTTTTATATTTGTATTTAGATTTAGGTTTAACAAATAAATAATTTAAAATATCTTATTTTTAAAAGTAGAATAATCTAATTATAATTTATAAATCCTTTTTGAATCAAGATTACTTTCTTAGTCAGATTGTTAAACTTAAATAACATTTTTATCACAATCTTATGGGGAATTTTTATGAATAGATTTCACACTATTTCTAATAGGATTATAATAGCTATTATTATAACCTTAAGTCTAACCTTAGCTTCAAACGCACAATTCGGAAGCGGTGCCTGGGGATTAAATGCAGGAATAGCTTTACCTGCCGGAATAACTCAATCTGTAGCTTTGCCAAGTGGTTCATTAAGTAATGTAACATTTGCTCCTACAGCCTCTGCAAATCTGGTTTACTTATTTAGCCAATCATTTGCCTTGCAATTCGGTGTAGGGTATCTAAGTGTAGGTCAAACACCTCAATCTGGTCCTTCACCTGATGCTGTAACTACACTTTCGTTTACTGCAGGAGGAAAATATTACCTAAGACATGGCGATGTTATGACCTATCTCGGAGCAGGATTCAGCTTTACTAATTTGCCGAAATTTACTTCAGGAAATGATGAAGTAACAAATTCTTTGATAATGATATTCGCATGTTTTGGTGCTGAAGGTTTCCTTAATTCATCAAAAACCTTATCAGTTTTTATCCAGATGGGTTTTGGATATAATATGCTTTCATACTCTGCTGCAATGAGCAACCAGAATACACTCAATCTCGGCGGCTCGGCAGTCGGAGCGAATATTTACTTTTAATTAATATTTATTCGATATCAACCGCAGGTTTTTTCCTGCGGTTGATATTATATTCGTAATTGTAACAATCTCACAATCCTTGTCAGGAGTTACTCCTTACAGAAGGAAACATATTTCCCCCTTTTTCAAAGGGGGATTCAGGGGGTTTCTTGAATTCGTTATAAAACTTTATTTCGTCTTATTCTTAGTTTAATGTATATTTAGATAATAAATTTTTATTTTATTTTGCGAGAAAAATCATGGGCTTGATTTTCGTTGAGGCTTCGGTCGAAAATATTCAAAAGCAAAAAGAAATCAACATGTTGGTTGATAGCGGAGCCAGCTATTCTATGGTAACAAAACCTATTTGGAAAGAATTGGAATTAAAACCACAAAGAGAAATGGAATTTATACTTGCAGACGGTTCCAGAATAAAAAGAAATATATCTGAATGTTTTCTTAAATTACCTTTCGTTCAGGCAGAGGGACATACACCTGTTATTCTTGGAGAAGATGGTGACGATGAAAACCTTTTAGGAGCTGTAACGCTTAAAATTTTCGGGTTAATCTTAGACCCCTTGAGCAGAGTAATCAAACCAATGAGAGCCATGCTTGTATAAAAAGGATTTGAAAATAAACTACCGATCCCTGTCAGGAGTTACACCTGACAGAAATATCATTTATAGATTCAAAACAGCACTACTTTTGCAGGAACATTCTCCCATAAAATCTTCGTATCCTTTCCTGCCACTCTTTGCAGGCTGTTAAGTAATGTCTCCTGCGTGAGGAAATATAAATCAACCGGTAAAATATTATTATATGTCCTGAGTTTTTGAATTTCCAAATTGTATGCAGAATAAACAGCCTCTTCATAGGTTTTTCCTGAAATCCACTCTTGAATAAAATATACTGCGGAGAATAATGTGATTTTATTCAAACCTTCTGCACCGTTTACTGCATATAATCCGATGTTATTCCAAAAATCGAGACCATATTTGCCATAGCATGAAGTTTGGTATAATGCACGGATTTCAATTCCGGTTGATTTTATTTTTTGCGTTAATGTGCCAATATCAATGCTCTCATCAGTGAAAACCAAAGAGGTGATAGAACCATGCAAGTTAAGTACTACATCAATTGTATATCCATAAGAACTGAGCATTTTGAGTGAATCGAGAAAGCATATTGTAGTTGCAGTTTCATCGTTTAGCTTTATAATTTTATCATAATAGTTTTGACCGGCTTCTGCAATTTGATTTACCTGCCATGTTTCACCGTATTTCTCAACAATCTCAGCTAATGTCAAATTCTTCATAGAATCGGCAGGCACACCAAACAAGTCCGAAATAACCGGTAATATTACACTCTTATATGACCGGAACATATTTTCATCAGAGAAAGCAATCAGGTCTTTGTTTTCGACAATAATAACTAAAGCTTTCTTACCGGAATCCTGATAAATGGCCTTTTCATCAATTGGATTTGTTGTATTCTCCCTACATGCAACTGCAAAAAGGCAAATGGATGTTAAAATGATAATGTATTTAATTTTAGCTATAAAATAACTCATTGAACTCTCTGAAAATTTAGTTTAAGAGATTAAATAAACTTTTTTTTTAAAATTATTTTCTTAATAACAAAATAGAAGATAGTAGTATTTCAATATAACAATCAATGAGTTTTATGGAATTAATTTATATTAGCAACATATAAATAGAATTTTCAATTCAGCACTCAACACTTAACACGCAACACCCAAAACTCACACTTAAGCGTGGCTCTTCTCATGATGTAAATCCCTCATTCTGTAACCTACGCCGCGAATGCTCTGTAGCAAAGGCTTGGAGCCATCTTCATTTTCTATCTTGGAACGAAGGCGTTTGATATAAACATCAATAATATTCGATTCGGGGTCGAAGCTGTGCTTCCATACATGCTGAGTTATTGTACTGCGGCTGAGAATCCTGTTTTTGTTGCGAATCAGGTACTCGAGCAAAGCATATTCTTTTGTTGTTAGCTCGATTTCCTGCCCGAACCTGAAAGCAAGATGTGAAACCGTATCGAGTACAAGGTCGCCACATTTTAACTTAGTAGTCTTTTCGGGGCTGGAACGCCTGAGGATTGAACGCAACCGAGCCGCAAGCTCATCGAAGCTGAACGGTTTGGGAAGGTAATCATCGGCACCAAGGTCGAGTCCATGCACCCTGTCCTCGGTTGTCCCTTTGGCTGTCAACATTAAAATTGGTGTTGAAACACCGGCTTCACGAAGTTCACTCAACACAGTAAATCCGTCTTTACCGGGGAGCATGACATCCAGAAGAATTGCATCGAATTGATTGTTCATAGCCATTTCCAGGCCTGAAACTCCATCATTGACAACTTCGACAATGTATCTTTCTTCTTCAAGGCCCTGCTTTATGAAATTAGATACTTTCTTTTCGTCTTCAACAACAAGTATTCTCATGATTATTTTCTTTTTATTTGTATAACAATAGTAAGGTTACAAAAAAATAATAAACTAATAACGTTTATTTCCTAACAAATATTGGATGTACTTCTTTTATCCCATTTGACATTTCAAGAACGATATAATACATACCGTTTGCCGCATAAGAGCCGTTCCATATTGTTCCGTTCCATTTCTCGCAGTAAGAAATATCTGGAAAACATAGTTTACTGTTTGCAAGTTCGGCTACCAGCCTGTTATTTTGGTCTATGATTCTTATTGTAACATTCGTTTCCGCAGGAACTTTGTAAACAATATCAGCAGTTTCAAGCGGAGGCTTGAACGGATTCGGCGCAACGATATTGATGTACTGCACACGGTTGTTAGTCAAATTTGTGTCAAACCTGATGCATGAATTCACACAGCAGAATCTGACTGTAACACAATCCGGAAGATTCAGAGGTAAATCCCACTCATACTGCCCGTCTGTCAGTGCGACATTTGCTAATAGTTCGTAAGAACCCGTGCAATTGTATGACACATAAATTCCCATGCTGTCACAAGCAAATTGGAGTATGGCAGGGTTCCACGAAAAAAATCTTGTTTTACATATTGAAGGACATGTATCAACTACAACAGGAAACGGAACCGGATTAATTCTGATTGATGTACTTAATGATGTATCGGTATATATTCCCTTTATTCCAAGTAGCTGGATGAACAGAAGGCTATCCTCATCAGCACTGTCACAGCGGAAGAAATTCACACATGGTATAATAGCATCAATGCTGAAATTCTGATTATTTCCAACTGTTATAATTGTCATTTTTGTCCAGGTCGAATCACTTCTGTATTTGTATTCTAATGCAACAGAATCAACGCATAGAGCCACTCCGCTTGCTGTCAAAGTTTCACCCGGCTCAAACATCAACTGATTGAATTGTATGCTGTCAAGATGTGGCTTGTTGAATATCTGAACAGCAGTGCTGTCTTTCACATGCTTCTGAAATTCATTCTCAACGATGAAATAACCCTGTGTACCAAGTGTCATGCTGTCAACAATATATAAATATGTAACAGTATCTCTTGTATTTGGATATGAATTATGAATTATAATTGTCGTATCATTCGGGAAATATCCCGGAAGCGGCTTATACAGTATATTCACACCATTCCTGTCTTTAACGATATTTGCCCATCGTATGAAAACCGTATCTCCCGCACAATATGTATTCGTTGTCAATGGCTCTACCACATCAATAGCGTTTGCAAGTATGGTTCCGAAAACATAAGTGCTGTCGAATGTCGTAATAATCAAATCATTCAGTCCGTCACCCTCCAAATCTGCAATTGAAGCGTTTGAAATAGTCTGTCCTGTAAAAGTATATGTAAAAACAGTGTCGAAAGGATAACCTGCGCGGAACTGCAAATCCGCATAATCCCTCATCCTCATTATTCTCATAGTCGAGCCGTCAACAAGAATGATTTCATCCTTTTTATCTGCCGCACCGTCTAAATCGTTTACAGCGGCAACCCATCCGTTTATTCGTTGTGAACATAATGTATCAAATTGAAATAAGTAAGTGTTGGGTGGAGATGGTTTCAACTGCCTTACTCCGCTGTTGTATCTCATTATTGAAAGCCTGTTTTGAGCCACAGCAAAGTCTCTCGAACTCTGCGTTACGACAAGCTCATTGCCGGAATTATTCGGATAATATGGGAACCATGAATTTGTTATCAAGCCGTCAACGTTTCCGACAGCCACAGACCAGTAATGATTATCAGTTCCATTAAAAGATGGATTGTCAACGGGGTTTTGTTCCTGCGGCAATGTTAAAAATGTTCCTTGTGTGCTTAGCAAATGCAGTCTCGCCTGTCCGTGTGAACTGTCAAGTCCGTTGTATTGTTCCGCCATTAAAATGAAAATACTATCTGCAAGATTATTTTGGTCATTGATGTTAATATAATAAGGTTTTATAAAAGGTCTTGAGCTTGTTGCAGGAATTGAACTGCTCAAAGGTATTGCTCCGATACCACTATAAACAACAGTATCCGTCAGGTTCAATCCTACAAGATAAGGTGTATTGGTTTCTGTCGAAGTTCCAAGTACAGTACTTTGAATTGTATCAATTATATTAAATGCAGGATATATTGGCAATAACATATTCAGAGACCAGTTATAAGTCGAAAGTGACGGCTGTCCCTTGTGACACTCAGGACCGAGCATTACTCTCGATGAATTGATATCGCCTACATCGGGATATGGAAATGCCTGTATAAGATTTCCTGTATTGAACTGAACCATACCCCTGAAGAATGGAGCAATAGGTGCCGTTGTATCCGGCTTGCTCATGTTTATAATCGAGAATATCGAAACCTCGTTATTCGTTTTCTTAGCAAAAACTGGCTTAATACTTGCAAAAATATTCGGATTGAATGGACGCAAATCCAATGCAAGCCTGTTCAGTATTTTGAACTGCCTGAAAACAGGGTCATATCCTGCAATATAAGAAAAAGCAAGGCTGTCCCTTAGGTTTTCGACTTCCATCGTTTCAAGTCCCAGAATAAGAAGACTTCCGGGTCTTGAGTTTATATATGTATCAGTAGTATCAAATAATATAGAAATAGATTTTATTCCTGAAGTTGTTTTAGGTAGTTCGGTCTCGACCTTTTTACCGGTAGCATCGAGTAAAACAATTTTATCGCCAATCACAGCACAAATCTCATTTGGAGCATAATTATAGATTGAATAAATTTTGGAGTTATTGATTATATTCCCGATGAGTGGCTGAACATCGCCTGCAATGGCTGATGATGACCATTTTATTGCAAAATAATTCAATGGTTGAGGCTGTGATATAATTTTCTGATAATGAGTGCCTTCAGGATTTCCATCGGGAAACATCCAGTTCGACGGACTTGCATACTCGAGCTGTGCCTGTGCTGTTCCTGATAAAGCTATGAATAACACAGCGAACATTAAAAACTTTGTCATCTTTTTTCTATGTACCGTCATAGTTTGATTGAGTGAAACCATAAAGGATTTTTTATTAGTTTATAAATTAATCAATTTTTCACAAATAATTAACCCATAATTTGGGTTTATAAAATATATGATAACCATTATTTTATAAGAATAACACCAATCTTTAGATTGGTGAATGCTAATTTTGGGGATTAATCCCTCTCTTATTTAATAGCCCCCCACTACTTAAAAGTCGTGGCTATTCAATTAATTATAAGATAACTGCACAAATTATACCAAAATTAATACTTTTGTTTTACGTAATTGCATGCGTTATTTAAAACAATATAAAATTTATTATGAAAAAAATTATTCCTTATTATCTGATTTCTATATTTTTGACAATTATTGAGGTTCAGACTGTAATTTCTGCAAAACCTGATTATGTTGTAACGGGATTTCCGGTGAAATTTATTCTGGATGAATTAACACATAATATCGCCGATGTTTCGGTACTTGTGCCTCCCGGAGCTTCGCCTCATACATTTGCACCGAATCCTTCTGATATTAAAAAAATGGAAAAAGCAAAAGCACTTTTTTATGTTTCGGAAGAATTGGATGGCTGGGCAGTGAAAATTCAAGCTAAAAATGTTATAAGATTAATGGATTATTTGCCCGCTGAGTATAAAATGAACTTTGCAGAGTCGTACAGACACGGCAATGAATCTCACGAATCAGGCTCTGATATCATTGACCCGCATTTCTGGACCGACCCTCTCGCTGTAAAAACTCTTGTCGGGAAATTGACAGAAATTCTTATCAGGTTGGATAAAGCAAATGAAAATAATTATCGTAATAATGCCAAAGTGTTTATCGCAAGACTTGAACTTCTGAATTTACAGATTCAGGCGAGAACTGTCCAAATACGTGGAAAATCAATATTCCTTTTTCATCCTTCATTCAGGTATTTCATCAAAAGATACGGATTGAATTACGGTGGTGCTATTGAAATTGACCCCGGAGTTGAGCCATCAGTAAGGCACACAGGTGATTTAATCAGCAAAATAAAAAAATCGGGCGTTAAAGCTATTTTCACTGAGCCACAGCTTAATCCCGGTCCTGCGAAGGTGATTGCCGAATCTCTCGGAATCAGTCTCGCTCAGCTTGACCCGAATGGTGGAGTTGCAGGAAGGAATAATTATTTCGATTTGCTCTTCTATAACATGAATGTTCTTATCCATTCGCTTAAATAAGCATTGATAATTGAATTATATAAAAATATCAAAATTTATAATTTTCAATTTTGTAATTTTCAATAAATATAGAATTTCTAATATTAAAAACTAACAAACATTTTGAGGATTTAATTCTTTGGTATTTTAAAATTTCTAAAATAATTGAAATACTTAGAAATTGAACATTGATAATTGATTGAAAATTGAAAATTAGAAATTGAAAATTTTATTCTTTAATAATACCAATGAATAAAAAAATACTGAGAGTATTAATAACAGGTGCTTCAAGCGGTATTGGCAGGGCTTTGGCTGTCGAATACGGAAGAAGAGGGGCTGATGTTTTACTCCTTGCAAGAAATGAAGAGCAGTTGAACATAACGAAAGAGTTGCTCGAAAGCAAGGGCGGGAAAGGCTTTGTTAAGGTATGTGATGTTACGATACAAGAGAATATGAACTCTTCAGTTGATTTTGCTCTGAAAACATTTGGTGGTATTGATATAGCGATACTAAATGCCGGAATAGGAGGAAGTGAATATATTGACGGAATGAATCTCGATACATTCAAGTACATCTATGATGTTAATGTTTTCGGAATTGCCATCGGAGTTTCTGCTGTTCTTCCGATAATGAAGACACAAGGATATGGTAAAATAGTTGGAATCGGCACACCTGTTGATGCAAGGGGAATACCCGGTGTGTCGGCTTATTCTTCGAGTAAGGCGGCTATGAGTAATTTTCTTGAATCGGCAAGAATCGAATTAAAGAAATTTGGAATAAAAGTCATAACAGTTAAACCCGGTTTCATCAAATCTAACATGACAGCTAAGAATGAATTTTATATGCCAATGCTTATGGAATCTGACAAAGCCGCAAAAATTATTGTTGATGGAATTGCTCAAAACAAATCAACTATTAAGTTTCCGAAGCCGATTATTCTTGGTGCATTCATTGGGAAACTGCTTCCTGTCCCGCTTTTCGATTGGTTAATTACGCATTTCAAATATCAGAAGAAGCCATGAACTCAGGTGCATATCAATTATATATCAAAGTGAAGAAGGATTTGAGAATCAGAGTCGGCTCGCTTGGTGTTTGTTTCTTTCCGGCAGGAAATTATATTTATACAGGCAGTGCAATGAAGAACCTCGAACAAAGAATCGCAAGGCACATAGAAGGAGCAAAGAAAATCCACTGGCACATTGATTACCTTCTCTCATCAAAACATGCAGAAATTGTGAAAGTCAGGAAATACTCTTCAACAGAGAGAAAGGAATGTTATTACAACCAAAAAATACTGAAGAAAAAAGGAGCATTTGTACCTGCTAAAGGCTTTGGGTCATCCGATTGCAGGAAGTGTGAATCCCATTTGGTAGGAATTAGATGATTACTATGAAAAATTACTTAGGTTTGTCATTATGATTGTAAATAATAAAATAAAAATTGATAAAGATATTACTGAAAAAATAATTCTATTAGCTGAAAGAGCAAAAAGTTTCCTAAGCTATGAGAAAGTGATTTTATATGGCTCTTACTCAAGAGGAGACATAAGAGAATATAGTGATATTGATGTTGCATTCATTGTTGATGGTGTTAAGGGTAACTATTTGGATTTATCTGCAAAGCTTTATGAGTTGGTTGATAAAATAGATAATAGAATAGAGCCCGTCATACTTAATAAAAATCACGACAGAAGTGGGTTCCTAAGCAAAATACTTAGAGAAGGAAAAGTGATTTATTCAATATAAATTTCCCTTACATTTTGGAGTCATAAACTACTTTTCACCTTCCATATCCAAACCAACTTGCTTAGATTTCTGTGATTCACGAGGAATTATTGATTCATTCTCAATTTGTTTTTCCAATTCCTCCTTAAAAGTTTGCGGTTGTGATTTTGGTTGAGTCATTCCATGGATTTGCCTGTGCATTCTTTCCATCTCAAGATGACGGTATAATTCAGTACGGCTCATTTTACTAAAATTCTGAACAGTCCCGGGTAAAGGCATTAACCTGCTGAGTGTATATTCTTCAGTTGTTCTCCCTTCGCTGACATCTTCAGCAATTGCAAGTTTGATTTTCTTCTTCAGGAAGAAAAATGAACCGACAATAATTGGAATAACCAATAATCCGACAGCATCACCAAGAACGGGCATCGAGAAAAGGAAGAAGTCATATGCACCATGTATGAGAACAGCAATCAGCAAACCTTTAAAAATTAAACTTGTCTCATCCGATTTCGTTTGTGCAAATTTTGCTTTGCCGATGTAATATCCCATAATACCCGATGCAACGGCATGAAGTGGTACCGCAGTGAATGCTCTCAACAGGGCAAGTGTCCAGCCTCCTCCGGTAACGTAAAGTACATTTTCAAAACATGCAAATCCCATGCTGGCTACTACTGCATATACAATTCCGTCCATCACTTCATCGAAATGTGCATCTTTGTATGCGAATTGCTTCACAACAAAAAGCTTGAGCGATTCCTCGACAAACCCGGCTACAATAAACGATTTGATGAAAAAATATATGATTGGTAAAAATAGTATTGCTTCGGCTACAGCATCCAGAATCAATTCAATAATGATAGCAGGAATAATGCTTGCAAAACCAAGGAAAAATACTTTTGTGATTAAACCTTTGGGTTCGGGTTTTGCCTTATCCTGATTGTAATAGTATAACAACACGAGGACTGCCGGAGCGACAGCCATAATGAGGGATATTAAAATCATTACGAACCTTTATCTGAAATAAATGTATTTCAAATTTTTAAATAATTTTATTTCTTTTTGAATAGCCACTATCTTTAGATAGTGGAGAATATACACCACCACCTTACGACTTTAGTCACTTATTTATTTGGGGATAAGTCCCTCACAAATTCGATTTTATTCACCACTACTTAAAAGTAGTAGCTATTCATTCCATCAGAATTTCAGAATTTATCTATTGACGATGAATTTTTTACTTATTATTCTTTCACCGAATTTCATTCTAATATAATATACACCCGATGATAAATCTTCAACGTTAATCGGTAATAAATTTTCACCTGAAGTTACAAGTCCGTTAAAAATCTTTTTCGTTTCTATGCCAAGTGAATTGAAAACAGAAATTTCAATATTGCCGTCATTAGGTAGTGTGAATCCTATAAAAGCCTGAACAGATACGGGATTCGGATTAATGCTTCCGATATTGAAATTAAATTTATCCCCTATTTCAATTGCTGAGGTAGCTGTGTCTAATCCGACACCTGTCAACTGAATATTAAATTCATCAGGTGAACCGTCGGTTCTAATATAAAAACTTGCAGTTCGGGTTCCAATCTTTGAGGGCTTGAACCATATCCTTAATTTTTTTATAACGTCGGGCGATATAAAAGAAGGAGGTGAACTAAACAATGTGAACTCGCTCGAATCTGTACTACTGGGATAATTGAAACCTACAGAAAAAACTTTAACGTCAACATTACCGGTATTCTTAATTTCAACAGTTCCTGTTTTTGTACTGCCAATTTTTACGCTGTCAAAATCGAGTGAATTTCCCGAAACAAGTACCAAATCCCTGTTGGCATTCAAAGGCATATAACCGAAATCAAGAAAACCGATAGTCTTTCCGACTTCCCAAAGGCGGGCTCGGTTTTCGCCGAGCAATACATGAGAACCGACAAACACTCTGGCTTCCTTTTCCGAGAGTACGGGATACCAATTAGTCCCAAGATTGGATGTTCCCTGAACCTCGCCTATAGAACACAAAACATAAATCATCGAAGAACTGTCAGGGTAGAATGCATAGACAGGCAGATGCCCGTTTTGAGTCATATTGTATCTGGGCCCTGCCCAGGTTGCACCCTTGTCAGTAGTGCTGGCTACAAGCTTACTGCTATCCGACTCGACAGGATATTCAGAATAAATTGCTATACCGCTATTATCATCTTTGAACGCAATGGAGTAAACCGGTTGTGCTTTATTAATCACTCCGACAGACCATGTAGCTCCCCGATTTGTTGTTCTGTATATCCGTCCTTTAGATGTACCGAACCAGCCATTGTCTCCGTGCCAATAGATTGAGCCTACAAATCCGGTTTCCCCGGATAAGGGAGCGGACGTATTAACCTGAGTCCAGTTTTGTCCTCCGTTTGTGGTAACTCCGATTCCCCATTTATTGTTTTTCGGGTCACCGAGGAAAATTCCGTTATTATTATCGAAGAAATGAATACCATTGACAAAGCCTGTGATTGATGATACATCAACAGGTGTCCATGATGAACCGCCGTTTTGCGTGATATATATTTTTGCCTGGCCATTACTCGGCCCTGACCCGATTAATGCATGTTGTTCATCGAATGCAAAAACGGAATAAACCATATCATTCTGGAAAACACCTCTGTAGTTTCCTACATTTGGCCATCTGAAATAGCCGCTGGCATTCCTGAATTCACCACCAACTCCGACTGCCCAGAAACTGGTTTCTGATGTTGCCATCATATCAGACCACAAAGGAGTATTATCATCACTGAAATAATATGTTCTTGTGTATTGATTATTACTACTGATATTAATCGGCAATCTGATTATTTGGTAATCAGTGTAATTATTGGCTTGTATTGTTACTAACAATTCGGCAGTCCCGTTATACCAGGGATTATTCGGTTGCAGTTGTACCTGTAAAGCTTTATTAGTGCTTTCATTGTTTCCTAATGTTCCAATAGTTATCTGGTCATTCTCGATTGTTAAAAAACTGCTTAGCGAAGTGAACTTTAAGTTTAACTGGTTTGCTGGAGATAAAAAATTTGTTACTTTAAGATTAACCTGTGTTATCGTACCATCCGTTAATGCTGATTTTCCCTGAATCGTATAAGATTCGATTTCAACTCCCGGTATATTTTGTTGTCCTCCATTATTATACAAAAGTGCATTTGAAGCATTCAGTCTTCCGTAATAATAGCTTCTCTTATTAGGGTCTGTCGTTAAAACATTATCTGATGTACTGTGAATCTGATGAATAATCTGCTTGGGAGTCCATGTTGGATGAGTAGAAACCACCAGGGCTACTACACCCGCTGTAATAGGCGAAGCCATTGAAGTTCCGCTTTGGTAGTCGTATGAATTATTAGGCATTGTTGCCATTATGTTACTACCGGGAGAATAAACTGTAACAGTTCTTCCGATATTTGAAAAACCCGAAACTTTATCGTTTTGGTCCGAAGACCCGACACAAAGTACATTTTTATAAGCTGCTGGGAATTGCCCACCCTGGTCTATGTTAAATTTATTGTCATTTCCTGCGGCAACAACGACGATTGCACCTTTATTGTAGGCATAATTTATTATTTCCTGCTCCACAGGACTGGAAATAGGGCCACCCCAACTGCAGTTTATTACCTTGCACCCCATATCAGCAGCATATTTTATTCCATCGTAACCACGTAGTATATATCCATAATAGTCATTGTCTGCCGAGCATTTTACCGGTAATATTTTACACTTAAACCCCGGTCCGGCGACACCTTTGCCATTGTCTGTAACAGCGGAAGCACATCCGGCTACGTGTGTGCCATGATTATTAGTAGGATTATATGGATTATTATTTTCCTTCCAATTACCCTGTATTATATCATTATATGTAACATTTCCTACTAATGCCCAGCCATGGTAATCGTCAATTTTGTCGTTTTCGTCATCATCCTTGCCATTGGTCCTTTTGCTTTTTCCTTCATTATCTAATCCATCTTCACCACGGTTGATAAAAATATTATCGGCAAGGTCTTCATGATTCCAGTCAGTTCCTGAATCAACAATTCCAATTACAACGTTTGTATCCCCCTTGCTCAATGCCCATGCCGCTTCCAAGCCTATTTTTGGAAGTCCCCATTGCTGATTGTACCTGGTATCATTTGGTTTATAACAAGGATATCTTTTGAAAACTGGAACTGCATACTCCACATCCGGATTCTTCATCAGTTCCATACATGCCGCATAAGGGTCAACATTTGATTCATAATATACTTCATATATTCTTGATATACTTTCCTCATCTGCCGACTGTATAGTATTTTCGGCTTTGTCTGCAAAAGGGGCCCTCAAATTTTTTATCTTTAACTCTGAAAGTGCTGATTGTAAAGATAATGAACCAAGAAGTTTATCGCCTTTTCCAAGTTTGTAAAAGTTCTTCGTTTTAATGTGGAGCATATTTTGAAAATAATGCTCAGGGCTTACTCTTTCGATATTGTAAATCTTATCGGGTGAATAAGAGCCATCGGGTAATCTCTCCCCTTCCTGGCAAATCTGATAGGCTATATTCGCATTATTTAATTGTTTGATTTTCTGTTGTTCGGCTTGTATTCTCAAATGATACGGCTCTGCTGCATAATTCAGTGAAGTAAAAATCACAAAAATTAACAAGTAGTAAAATCCTCTCTTCATCTCATCACTCCCTATTCTATAATTATTAATTGTTTTCAAAATTGAAAATTCATTTCAATCTTTCAAATTCTTAAAAAAAATGGTAAAAAGCAAATTTTAGTTCTATTTTATTATATAAGATTAGCACCAATCTTCAGATTGGTGAATTATGGAAGGATTTTTATTTTTTTCTGAAGAATCCGATTATCAAAAACAAAATACAAATTCCCGTGCAAAAATATACCAGCCAGTCACCATACCTGACATAAAAAGATTTTTCTTTAAGTAAAGGCACACTCGCCGCTATCCCTATTTTTGTGTATTGTGGTGCTTTGAGAATAGATGAACCCATAGGTGTGATAAAACCTGAAACACCTGTATTGGCACAGCGTGCAATATATCTCCTTGTCTCGATTGCCCTCATGCAGGCAATCTGGTAATGCTGTTCAGGTCCCTCGGTATAATCATACCAACCGTCATTTGTTATAACTGTAAGAATATTTGCATCTAATAAAACAAAGTCTTTCACGAATCCCGGGTATATTGATTCGATGCAGATTATTGAACCTATCTTTGTATTAATTCCGTTATTTTTTATTTCAAGTACCGATTGCTTTGGCCCGAAAGCCCAGCTCGATATTCCTACTCCCCATTGCACCCACTTCCTTGCAAACAGGAACAACTCTTCGTAAGGCACTCTTTCACCGAATGGAGTAAGCTTCATCTTCCTATATAACTGTGTGTCGGTATCATTAGGAGTCGGATTAATAACAATAGCAGAGTTATACGAATCATAAATCCGACTCGAATCACCAAGCAGAACTTTTGCCGTCTTAGGTGCTTTCTTCGGCTCTTTGTAAAAATAAATATCAGTGAAACCTGTGAGAAGTGAAAAGCCTGAAGAATCAATCCAGTCCTGGATGTATGTGAATTTATGGTCGCTGTTGAACTCAAAGCTGAGGAATGGTATTGCCGTTTCGCTCCATATAACGAGGTCAAGTCCACCCACAGCTTTTCTCAGTGAATCGCTTATTTTGCGATGCTCCCTGATTTGCCTGAAAACATTCGATTCCCATTTCCGCCATGGATTGATGTTCGGCTGTATCACACCCACTCTGATTGATTTATTTTCTTTAATAAGCTTTGCATGCTCAAACTGCGGAAGCCTGAATGAGCCATATACCATAGGAACAACAATCAGAAGAATTAATCCGACAGTTAATGTAATTACTTTTGGAATTTTAATAAAGGATTTAAAACTTTTTTTCTCCTGCTGAAATGAGTTGTACCTCAAAATCAATTTATAAACAATAACATTGATTAGAACAATCATAAAGCTCAATCCCCAGACTCCGCTGATGTCTGCCGCTTGTACCCATAGCCTGTTATAGATTTGAGTATATCCAATAGTAATCCATGGATAAGCAACTTCGCCGAGACTGTGCAGCCATTCGAATCCAACCCATGCAAAAGGGAAAAGCCATAATGCAATATTCAAACCGAATTTTTTTCTGATGAAAAGGAATAAACTCAATGGTAAAAAGAAAAAGAAGGGATGAACAAGCCAAATAGCAAAACCTGAAAGCATCAGGAAAGGGTCTGTCTCCGACTGCCATGAGCTTATCCACCAATTTGCTCCACCATGATAAATAAAGAAAGTAAGATAGATTAATAGAAATGGCTTTCTGTATTGCTTCAAATCGAGAGCGAAAAGCAAAGGCACAAAAGCCACAAAACTCAGCAATGGCAGAGGCAGAGGAGGGAATGACAAAGCAAGAAGCACCCCTGTCATTATTCCCGTTAAATATATTTTCCTTTTGCTAACGTTTTCTTTTTTAATCATTCAATCTTTGCTCATAGTCAGAAAAATTGAGCAAAATTAAGGATTTATTGGTTAACGAGGTATTTAATAAAAAATATGCATCCCATTATATCCTCTTTGAATAGCACCTATCTTCAGATAGGTGTTTAGGTTTCGTCCACATTCCGACTTTAGTCACTTATATTGATTAGGGGATAAATCCCCTATATCGTGGTTCAAAAAAAACACCACGACTTAAAAGTCGTGGCTATTCAATTTATATCTGATAAACCATGGCAGGAGTTACTCCTGACATAACCTTTTACTCCTTCACAAACTTCCTTACTTCATTTCTAATTTTCATAAAATACATTCCTGACGGAAGTTGTGAAATATTGATTGTAGTATATTCTCCCGAAAGCTCACCTGTCAATACTTTTAAGCCTAATATGTTTATTATTTCAAATTTTGTATTTAATTCATCATTAAGCTGAACATTCAATTTATCTGTAACAGGATTGGGAGAAACTTTAAATGCTTCATTTACTTTTTCTTCTGTATTTACATCAGTTAATAAATCAGATAATTTTGCTCTAAAAACACCACCACCATAATTACCTGCAAATATATAATTACTACTTCTATAACGACACATGAAACAATAAAAAGTCTCAGAAAATATTAAATTTTTAATAAATCGATTAATATTATTGAAAAACAAACGAGGAACACACATTTAAATTCAATTTTTTCTAAAAAAGATATTTCATGTTCATTGAAAATTCTGTTATTTTTGTTCACTTGAAATTTTATAAATTGATTATCTATATTATATAGCAGACAAGATAGTTATGAGTTACAGCAAACCGACATTATTTGAAAGATTCAAATATAGATTTGAAAACACATTATCGGCAGGTACGGTTGTGCTGCTTTGGTGGCTGATAGTTATTGGGATTATAGTAGTCATAATTGCAGGTTCAATCGTAGCAGCCGCACAGTTCACACAGGATACCGAATCCTCGATATCATATATCGAGGCAATATGGGACAGCCTTATCAGGAGCCTCGACGCCGGCACGATGGGCAACGACACCGGCTGGGGATTCAGAATTGTAATGCTTTTCGTTACTCTGAGCGGTGTTTTCCTTCTCAGCTTACTAATCGGTATCATAACTAATTCATTCAAAAACAGGATTGATTATCTTCGACGTGGAAAATCAAGAATCCTGGAGAGCTGTCATACCTTGATTATTCGCTGGTCCCCTAAGATATTCACAATTATTTCTGAGCTTATTATTGCAAATGAAAACAAAAAGGATTCTGTGATAGTCATACTTGGCGACAAAGACAAGGTTGAAATGGAAGAAGAGATTAAAGCAAAAATCCCGGATACAGAAAATACAAAGGTGATTTGTCGTTCGGGCAGGCCCCTTGAAATCACAGATATAGAGATGGTCAATCCCCACGATGCAAGGTCTATTATAATTATTTCTCCTGAAGCACCTAATCCGGATACGCATGTTATTAAATCAGTTCTTGCTTTGACGAATAATCCGCACAGGCGTAAAGATAAATATCACATTGTTGCCGAAATCAAGGAAGAAGCTAATCTTGAAGCCGCAAAAGTTGTCGGCAGGGATGAGGTAACTTATGTCCTTTCTTATGATGTTGTCGCAAAAGTAACTGCACAAACCTGCCGCCAGTCAGGATTGAGTGTCGTTTACACTGAGCTTCTCGATTATGCCGGAGATGAAATATATTTCCAGCTCGAACCAAGATTAGTCGGAAGGACTTTTAAGGAATCTTTATTTGCTTATGAGGATTCTGCTGTAATCGGTTTGCAATATAAGAACGGTAAGGTGCAAGTTAATCCACCGATGAATACAATGATAAGGGAGGGGGATAAAATCATTGCAATTTCCGAAGATGACGACACGGTGATTCTTTCGGGTAAAACGGACATCATGATTGACCGCAGTGTGATTAAGCATGAAAAAACGAAAAAGCCTCCTACAGAAAAATCCTTAGTTTTGGGTTGGAACGAAAAAGGAAGCAGAATCATCAAGGAACTTGACAACTATGCCGCAACCGGTTCAAAAGTTCTGATTATGGCAGAATATGACAATATGGAGGATACAGTTGCAGAACTAAATTCAAAATTGAAAAATAAACATGTCGAATTTAAGTATGGTAACATAACATTCAGGAGCCAGCTTGATGCGATTGACATTC
The DNA here is from genome assembly GCA_001804705.1 of Ignavibacteria bacterium RIFOXYC2_FULL_35_21. Lineage (GTDB taxonomy): Bacteria > Bacteroidota > Ignavibacteria > Kapaibacteriales > UBA2268 > XYC2-FULL-35-21. The sequence continues at coordinate 9,305 of MHAY01000044.1, read as the reverse complement.
CTTCGTTTGACCACATCATAATCCTGAGCTATACAAAAGGGATGGACATTCAGGAAGCCGATGCACAGACTCTTATTTGCCTATTGCATCTAAGAAATATATCTGAGCAATGCGGAAAGCATTTCAGTATTGTCAGTGAGATGCTCGATGTACGCAACCAATCCCTTGCCGAGGTTGCCAGAGCCGACGATTTCATTATCAGCGATAAACTGATAAGCCTTATGCTCACTCAATTTTCCGAAAACAAGTATCTGAAATACGTATTTGATGATTTCTTCGATGCTGAAGGCTCGGAGATTTACCTGAAGCCGGTTACGGATTATGTTGATGTTGGAAAATCTGTCAATTTCTATACTGTAATCGCATCGGCGGCACAGTTTGGAGAGGTTGCCTTCGGTTATAGAATACATGAATATGCTTACAAACCCGATAAATTCTTTGGTGTGGTTGTGAATCCGGATAAATCGGATGGGGTCGTTTTCTCAAAGGAAGACAGGATTATTGTATTGGCTGAGGATTAATAATCAATTACGAATTACGAATTGAATTGGGAAATGGGTAAGAGGATTAATGTCATTCCGTGCTTGACACGGAATCCATAGCCGAAAATCCACATAAACATTTTTATTTTCACGCAAAGTTCGCGAAGAAGACACAAAGCTCGCAAAGAATGACAGTCTAAGCTTATCGAAGGGACTCCCTTCCTACGAGGAAGGGCTGGGGTAGGTGTATAATCAATTACTAATTACTAATTACTAATTGCAGTACCTCCAAACCTTCTTCTGCTGACAATGCTTTGTATTTGCCAGCATGGTATTCCTGTATGGAATCTTTTGCAAGAAATGCAATTTGCTGACGTTCTTCTTCGATACGTCTTTTATTTAATATATCCGATATTAAAATTTTCTCATCACTTTCGAGAGCCATAATATCGTCGAGAATTTTTTCCAGTGTCTGCATATATATCTCCGTTTTTTTATTAACGCAGTTAAAGGAAAAATATTTAATTGTTAATTGTGAATTATCAATTATTAATTAATTAAAGTCCCTGCTTTTGTATGAACACTCCTTTGTCAACTTTTGCGAAAAAGTCCTGGTAGAACTTAGCATCGTCAACATCCGAGACCTGAACAGTATTACCTTTGTTGTCGAGAATCTTTGCCTGGAAGTTAGCCCTGACCTTGCTCCTCTTGCCGATTTCGGTTACATTGATTGACACCTCGACAATTTTCACCTTGTTGTAAGTCGGTTCGGCAGTGTGGCCCTTCCTTGTCCTTGGTTTGCTTAATATCTCGAAGAATGATGACCAGAAGTCATCCTTTGAACCGGAATTCTGCAAGTCAATTTCCTTTGATGCCGAAAGTAAGCCAAGGTCAACTACTGCATTCTTGACGATAAATCCATCGTCCTGCAATACATTCAGTACGGCTTTCATTATCAGCTTAGTGTCGTTTGTGTCATACTCCCGAGTCTGGAACTCCCGTGTCTGGAGCTGTGTCTTGGGTGTATCGTAATCGCTTCGCTGAGACATTACCGTACATCCGATACATAAAATCACAAGGAAAATAACAGCAAATATTTTCATTAAAATACGCATTTCAATTCCCCGTTTAGTATTGAGAAGAATGATAACTGAAAGCCTTTACTTTTTTGTTAACATCAAATTTAATCACGACCGTCAGAGTCTTTTGCTTTGAGCTGACAGCACCGGAGCGGTAAGACTCACCGCCGAGAATTAGGAACCAACCGCCTGAACTTTGGTCGTAGGTTACTTCGGTTGCAATTTTATCATAAATCCATGTTTCATCTTCGCTTTCATCCTTGGTAACCTGATTCGGCGAACCGAGAGCTTCTGCGACTTCAGCGCCGGACATTCCTTTATGGATTTCCTTCTGGACCTGTCCGAGTGTCATTTCATTTTCCTGGGTCGTACCGAGATTCTGCTTATGCTCACGTGCAGTGGTACAGCCGATTAATGTAACTACAAAAAGAAGTACAAACAATGACAGAAATTTCTTAAACATAATCATTCCTTTTATTAATTATTAAAATTTGAATACAAAACCTGCTGTAAAAATAATCATATCAGTTTTCGATTTATAATCTTTGACGTTGAAAAATGGTTTTTTATTATTATCAAATCCGACACTTTCGGTTTCCTGATATTTTGCTTCGCTTCCTAACAAATATCTCAGTAGAATATCGAAATTCAGACTGGAATGGCTTGCAGGCAAACCGACAAAATCAACCAGTTTTAACAAAACTCCAACACCTACACCATAATGAAGAGCAACACTCGATTTGCTGTCCGATATTTTATCGGGATAGACAGTATCCCCCGGGAAAATGATTCCCGAATTGAAGTTTTGTGAATTTGTCAAAACATGAAGACCTAAAATAGCTTCAACATAAGGTGATACATAACCCATGATATCAGGTTGATATCTTGCGAAAATATTAATAGGAATAACCATACTTTGAGTTGAAACAGTATCATGTCTAATATATGCAAGTCCTTCAAAAAATGCAGAAGTATCCCTGTATTTCGTATTACTTCCGTTAAACAGAAAATCAAATTCTAATCCGAAAGCAAGCGGCATTGGGTCAGCATTGAATCCTCCATATAAGGAGAAGCCCTGCCCGCTTTTTGGCAGATTATCAAAAAATTCTTTCTGAGGCACCATATTTGTAAATGATAAACCAATGAAATAATTCGTTGGTATGCTCTTCAACTTATCTATTTGGCTCCCGCTGAGTTCTTTGGTCTGTGCCGAACATACCGAGTACGGATATATTAAAAATGAAGCAAATAAAAATAAGAATAATACTTTTTTCATATTGATTTCCCCTTAAATATGTTTTGAATATTGTGTATCCGATTATTTGCAAAAATAAGTGCATTTTTTTAATTAATAACAGTAAAAAAGAAAAGCCATCCCAAAACCAAAATTGTTTTGGAATGGCTTTATACTCTGTTATCAAATTTAAAAATCTGTTACAACGATATACGAAGTACCTATATATCTTTTGCCTTTAGCCATTTTAGCAGTTGGCGGCGGTTTCAACGGGTCAGTAGTAGCCGAACCCTGAGTTTTGAAACGAAGGCTTTCGACTCCGTTTGCCATTAAATATTCTTTCAAAGCCTCGCATCTTTCATCTGTCAGCTTTTGATTCATCTTCACATCTTTATCATTATCTGGATAGCATATAATCTCGAATTTTACATCAGGATTGTTCACGAGTGTGCTTTGAATTCCTTCGAGCAGGTCTTCGGCTCCATATCTGAGTTTCGATTTATTAAGCTCGAAAGGAGGCACCGGAAGAGGAATTTTTGCTCCTTTGGCTTTTGGCTTAATCAAAAAGTCCCTTGATATCTCCTCATATTTATCGGTATTCGCTACAGTAATTTTGAATTTTTCGTCGAAGTAATCTTCTTTTGTAATATTCACAAAATAAGTGTTCCCGGGCCTGAGACTTGTAACGTAGTATGACCCATTCTCGATTGCATTACTGCGCGTTTGATTAACTCTTTTACCGTTTTCATCGGTAATCTTGATTGTTGCAGTAACGGGAGCTTTGCTTATTCCGTCGAACACGTTGCCAGTTAAGGCAACTACTGTCTGTATCAATTGTGCATAAGACACACCCTGCATAAATATGCCGATTGTGAAAACCAACATAAAAGCAACAGTCATTCTTTTTATATTTTTCATTTTATTCTCTCCTTCTTTCTTACAATTACTTTTTAATTAAAAATCTGACTGTACCATCTGCACAACCGAGAACAATTACGCTGGCATCGCTGATTAAATCAACCGACCAAATCTCGACTTTGGCATCGAAGGCCATTAGATTGTTTCCGGTTGTTATATCCCACAACTTACACTTTTTATCGAGGCTGGCGCTCACAATGGTCTTATTGTCTTCGGCAAATGAAACATCCTGCACAAGTTCATCATGAGCTTTAATAGTCCTTAAAAGTTTGCCTGAAGGCATTTCCCATATTTTGATGTAGCCTTCCATGTCGGAAGATGCCAGTACTTTACTGTCAAAGCTGAATAAACAGGTAAGGACCGGTGAGTTATGGCCCCTCAAAGTCATAATCGGTTCTTTTGTATGTAAATCCGTTGACCAGATTTTTATTGTTTTGTCATCGCTGCATGAAGCAAGATACTTCGCGTCATAGCTGTATGCAACGTTATTGGTAGGTTCTGTATGGCCCCTAAGGGTTTTTACTTCGCTTCCCAAGCGGGTATCCCACAGCTTCACCGTCTTGTCAAAGCTTGTACTTGCAATAAACGTACAACTGTCGTCCTGGCTGAAATAAACTCCTATTACCTGGTCTGTATGCCCCTTTAAAACTTCAAGCTGTTTGCCGGATTCCACATCCCAAACCCTGACAGTCATGTCGGTTGAGCCGCTTGCAAGCCACTTGTCGTTTCCTGAAAAAGAAATATTATTAACAGGCCCAAGGTGCCCCCTTAGTGTCAATAGTTCCTTTTTCAGCGGTATGCTCCAGATTTTTATTGTTTCATCGAGACTGCAAGTCGCTACTTTTGAATTGTCCCAATTAACAAATACACCTAATACCTCGTCATCATGCTTGCCCACTGTTGTCATCTTGTAGGTTAGTCCTTTTTTAGGACCTTTGGCATTAGCCAGTCCGCCAACCAAAAAGCATGAAACCAATAATACGATTAATATCCTTGTTATACGTACCATTTCATCTGACCCCAAATTTAATTTATAATTAATTATATTCTGATTCCTGAGCTTTACTATAAAATTATAATTATGATGTTTATAAACCTTATATATTTTAGATTATTTGAAACATTTAATCTACAAAAAAAATTATTAATTTAAAAAAACACTTAAAGAAAATTATAATAAATTCAATATTATTATTTATAAAAACAAATCAATACAACCATTTGCGGTGAGATTTCAAGATGATTTTAATATGTCCGATACTTCTTTTAAAGTACTGTATAATTCAGTAAGTTCACTTCGATTAACATATATTTCATCTTGTCCGGATTTTCTACTTTTTCTAAGTGTTCCATCATCAAAAACATCAACAGAGTGAGCAATATGACCAAAAAGGGTAGCTTCCTGCCCAAGTGTAAGATATTTATCCAATTGCTCCTTAGCACCTTTCAGGGAAAGCTTATCTATTCTCAAATATTTTTTTATAAGCTTGAGCAGGACTAAATCCTTATCGGAATAAATCCTGTTACCCCCTCTGTTCTTCTTGGGCTTGAGCTGGTCGAACTCTTTTTCCCAATACCTTAAAATGTGCTGTTCCTCGTCAACGAGCTCGCTGACTTCGCTAATTGAATGATAAAGCTTCTGCATAATTAAAGCACTTATATATTAAGAAGATTAACTAAGTTGCAATATTAAAAAAAAATTTCTATTTTTGCTATTCTATTTTTTAATTTTTTGGAAAAAACATGGAAACTTATTCTGTAAATCCTATAAAAGTGCGGATGAAGGAATCCGAAAAAGGTGTGATTTACCAGTCAATAGTCGCAATGGGATTCCGCGCACGCCAGATAAATGATTTCATTAAAAGCGAGCTGACTGTAAGGATGGCTGATGTCATTGACACTGGTGAAACCGAAGGTGTAAACTTTGACCAGATAGCTATCAGCCGCGAATTCGACAGGATTCCAAAGCCTACTTTCATGGCTATGAAAGAAATTTATGAGGGTAAACTTTCTTACGAATTACCAAAACCCGAAGAAACGGAAAATCCGGTTAAATAAAAATTGATAAGACATTTATTCAAAGCTCCGTTGATTCAATGGGTTTTTTTTTGTTTTACCCAAATTATTTAATTGAAACTTGAAATAATAAATCATCCAGAATTTATTTAACTACCACAAACTTCCCTGTATATACCTTGCTACCGCATTTGACAACGCAAAAGTATATGCCGTTCGGAAATGTGGAGCAGTTCAGCTCTGACCGGTTGCTGTTTATGACCTGCGAGAGCCACTCTTTGCCCAAGCAATCGAAAATGGTAACACGTGATTTATAACTTAAATCAAAATTGAGTTTCAGTTGGATTTTGTCTGTAACGGGAATAGGAAATAAGATAAAATCATCATTGTTTGAAATTTCATCTGATACATCCTCTATTCCAAAATCACTCAGCTTTGCTCTGAATATGCCACTGGTATCAGTACCGGTAAATATATAACCTCCGCTTATTGCAAAGCTTCGAATAAAAAGACCGGTTAAACCTTCATTTTTTGCAGACCAGCTATTTCCGTTATCTGTTGATAGAAATATACCACCTCTGTAAGTTCCTGCAAAAATATTATTTCCATAAATAACAATACGATTTACACTTGTATCGGTTAAGCCTGTGGTTTTTGATGTCCAGCTATCCCCGTTGTTTGATGAACAAAATATACCGCCTTGGCCTCCGGCATAAACACTAACTCCGCTTATTATTATTGAATTAATCCAATAATTAGTTAATCCTGAATTTTTTATAGACCAATTATTACCATAATCCGTTGATAGTATTATTCCTCCGCCTCCGGTTCCAACATAAATATGATTTCCACTTATAACTATTGAATTGAGATAAGGATAATATAATGACCCGGTTCTTTTTGAAATCCAATTATTACCAGTGTCATTAGAAATATAAAAATCACCACCCTCAGACCCAACAAATATATTAATATCGCTTATAGCTAATGTCATAATTTCAGGATTATTTATTCCATTATTTTTTTCAGTCCAGCTAACACCATTGTCAGTTGACAGAAATACCCCTCTTCCATAAGTCCCGGCAAAAATATTATTCCCACTTATTGCAATATCAGAAATTAAAAGAGATGTTAATCCTTCATTTTTTTCAACCCAGGTGTCCCCATTATCTGTTGAATGAAATATACCTCCACCAGTCCCGGCAAAAATATTATTTCCACTAATTGCAAATGCAAAAACATGCTTTGCATTTGCAATTATACCATTATTATAAGGAATCCACTGAGCAAAAATGAATTCATTTGACAATAAAAAAATAATAATCAATGTAGAAATTAATAATACTTTTTTCATAAGAAATACCTCCTCTATTAGTAATATTATGGTTTTTTGCTATTAATATTATTTATTGAATTATAATGCCGTTTTTAAGACCCACAGCTAATCTCCAAAGTTTTATCACATAATAATTTTCCTTCCTGGTTAAAAAATTGGACATGATATCTTTTTGCATAATCAATGCAATGCTCGAATATTAAAGATTCATTTGGATGAACTAATTGCCAATAAATTAAGTTTTTATTTCTACGCGGCATTTCATCTTCTATAAAAAATTCAGCATACTGCCAACAATTCGAACTTCCTATATTACTAAATGTTATTTCAACCATACAACAGTTGGGATTAGGTGAGGCGCTTGTAGTAATAGTTGAATTAATATTGTCACAACAAGTATTGCAAGATGATATATCCAATTCTGCAGGTTTTGTACAGACGATATTCTCCGGATTAAAATCATCAATACTATTATAGAAAACAATAAATATAGATAATGTGTTCAAATCAGGATAATTATCCTTTTGGATGCAGAAATTAATAACATTTTGATTAATATACAAAACAGAGGTATTTATTCCGTTACCAAATTGGTCTTTTATTTTCATTGATTTTATACAATCAATATTGCTAATATCAAAAGATAATGTATAACAGCAATTAACTACGTCATTAGGGTCAGGTGTAGGGCCATTTATAATTAAATTTGAAATATCATCGCAGCAATTTTTTTCACATTTTAATTCAAATTGTTTCTCAATTTGGCAACCATCAATTGATAATGTAATTGTAGGTGTTGCAACAAGGGGAGAACAAACTTCAATTGTATAAATAGGCAATGGAGTTTTACCTTTTGCGAGATAGAGAGTCTTTGGATCAATACCATCATTAGTCATTGTACCTTTAATCATACAGTCAATATTATTTTCAATAAAAATTCCAAATTGACAACAATCATTACTTTTTCCTATTGGTTCTGCAACTATTGAAATTCCTAAATTAATATCATCACAATCACATGCACATTTTATTGTTTTTTCAATTTCACAATACTGACCATCAGTCATTGTAATTCTAAAAATAAAATTTTTCGAACCAATAAAATTTTCGGGACAAATTGTTATATAACTTGATGAATGAATTGTTTTAGGTACTATTGTTGGTGGTGATGTTGAATAATCAATTACATCAATATTGGAAAAGGGACATGAATTTTGCTTTTGATTAATATGTATATCAAAACAGCAATCGGAGGTTTGAATCGATAAAATTTTAATATCATAACTTTCATTTCCACAATGACAATTTATTCCCAAATTACACGGTTGTTCCCGAGATAAATCAGCAGTAAATGGTGTAATGGAAGGTTCATTATCATATAATAAATTATAAGATTCTAATGTAAAAGGATATGGTACCCATTCTACATTATTAGTCCAAGACTGTAATTCAAATGAACCAGTTCCTAAACAATCCATTGATACGTCAGGTCTGTTAAAATCATTTAAAATCGATAACCCAACGTTTGAATCGTCATATTCAAATGTAGTAATAAATCCATTTTGTAACAATTTATCAATTGTATAACCCATGCTTGGATTATTTTGAACTAGATAATTATAATAAGGAAAAGTTGGGAAAGCATCATTTGGATTAAAACTACAAATATAATAATTTGGGTTTGGAGAATTATTTGAATTAGTTTGATTAATACCTAAAAACAATTTTGTATTATCATTACTCATTTTTAAATACGATGGAAATTCATTAAAATCTTTATCAAGAGGGAAACTTATCTTTTTTTTCCAAATCAAATCTCCATCATTATTAATTTTCATAATAAAAACATCTGCTTTGTTAGTGGATTGTCTATAAAAACCAGTAATAAAATATTCTAGAGAATTGTTTTCAACAATAGATTGTATTAAAAATCTATAATCATTAGCATCCCATTTCAACGTTTTAGCCCAAAGTAGTATTAAATCTTGGTTTTGATCAAATCTAAATTTAAATACAAAACCTTTATTTTTTGTAGGGCTTGGAATATCGTCCAGATAATATCCTACAACTAAATAATCACCCTCCCTATTTTGAATTATTTGATAAGGATGTATTTTGATAATATTTAATTGGTTATTATAATCTAATGAATCATTACTGTCCAGTTAAAAGTTGAACAAAGTCAAAGAGTTATCAAAGCATAAATTGTTCTTTGAAAATTTGAAATCGCTAAGTAGTTG
>MHAY01000043.1 GCA_001804705.1 Ignavibacteria bacterium RIFOXYC2_FULL_35_21 | reverse complement strand
ATGAAGAGAGGGAGCAAGAAAAATACATGGAAAATTTTACACTCTTTTAGAGTGTTTAGAAATCCACCGCCTATGGCGGTGGTGGTTTAATTGAATTTCGGAAAAATAAGTAAGTGAGAAAATTAGAAAACAGATATGTACCTGAACCACAGGAACAGAAAAAAATTAGAATGAGGAAGATTTTGTCAATCCTTTCCCAAGAATATCCTTATGCTCATATTCAGCTTGAATATGAAAATCCATACGAGCTCATGGTTTCTACCATACTCTCAGCACAATGTACGGATGACCGCGTTAATAAAGTAACTGAGAAATTGTTTAAGAAATACAGAACCACAAAAGATTTTCTGAATGTATCGAAAGAGGAATTGGAAAAAGATATTTTTTCAACAGGATACTACAAAGCAAAAGCGGCTCACATAAGAGGAGCATCAAAAGTTTTAGTTGATAAATTCAACGGGAAAGTACCGGGCACAATGGAAGAACTACTCTCACTTCCGGGTGTCGGCAGAAAAACAGCTAATGTGATTTTAGGACATTGCTTCGATACTCCCGGTATTGTGGTTGACACACATGTTGGCAGGATAGCTAACAGGTTCGGAATGACTGAATCGAAAAATGCAGAAAAAATAGAATTTGATTTAATGAAATTAATTCCCAAAAAACAATGGGTGATTTTCACACATTATTTGATTAATCATGGAAGGAAAATATGCACTTCAAGAAAAGCGAAATGCGACTTATGCGTTGCTTCTCATTTATGCCCTTCTGCTTTTAAAATTTGAAAGGGAAATAGGAAATGGAAAAACTGATAATGAAAATGTAGGGGTTGAAAATTTTCAATCCCTATAAAATTGTTAATTGAAAATTTATTGAAAATTGAAAATTAAAAATTAAAAATTTTTTGTGGTATGTCTTTAAAAGTAATAACGATTGATTTTTGGAATACTCTGTTCGATTCGTCAGGCGGAACCGAGAGGAATAACTACAGGCTTGCAGGCTTTATCAAAGAAGTTGATAAATATGGAATAATGATTAAAGCAGATGAATTCAATGATGCTATTAAATCATCCTGGGAGTATTTCAATAATATCTGGAAAAATGATATGAGGACTCCTCCCCCATTTGAATCTGCTGAATTTTTCTGGAAGAAATTAAATTTGCCATTCAATGCAGATTCAATAAATGTAATTGCAAATATATTTGGGGATGCAATAATTGCTCATCCTCCTAATTTAATGGATGGAGTTAAAGAAGCCCTTGAATCACTAAAAAGTAAATACAAACTTGGAATTGTATCTGACACAGGCTTTTCTCCGGGAACAGTATTGAGAAAACTGCTTGAAAATAATTCAATCATTACTTATTTCGACGCTTTCAGTTTCAGCGATGAAACTGGTGTGTCAAAGCCTCATCCGAAAGCATATTTGACCGTTTTAGATGCTCTCGGATGCAAACCTGAAGATGCCCTTCACATCGGAGACATTGAACAGACTGATATTGAAGGTGCAAAAAAACTCGGAATGAAAGCAATCAGGTTCAATGGTGACACAAGCTTCCAACTCACACCCGAAAGAGAGGAGTTTACTATCGCCGATGCAGAAGCCGGGTGTTGGGAGGTGATAGTGAAAATAACAGAAAAATTAAATTATTGAATCAAAATTACGAATACTTCGTTACGAAATTTTCGTAGTAAGTATATCGTTAAATCCTAATATAAACAAAAAAAGCCATCAATTTCGATGGCTTTTTCGTTGCTAAAAATTTAAGATGACTATCTTACATAAATTATTCTCTTAACACCATTGATGTCAACTTCTACTTTCTTATCGCAGGCTTCATTGTTATCAGGGTCATAGTTGACTTTTAATGTATCACTTTTATCATTATAAATAGTCAATTTACCCGACACAAATGTTGTCATGCATCCAAAATCCATTTTCTTTTTCAAAGGCTGGTCAATTATTACACTGAATGCAATACCTTTTCTGTTTATACCTGTTGCAGTTCCTGTATAAACATATTCATCATCCAAAATATTCAGTGGTGTCAGGTAACCCTCGGTTCTCTCGACTGTTCTATCTGATTCCCAGGAAATTGTTCCCCTGGGAGTTGTAATACTCGCACTATCAACATCAATGCTCCATTTATACTGCTCGATTCTTTCAATGGTCTTCATACCTGTAACTTTATTGTCATTGACATAATAATCTTCGAGTGTAACAATAACTTGTGAGCCAATCTCTCTGAATTTACCGATGAAATGAGCATGAATTTTCCCTCTTCTGTTGTTTCCGTCTCGGCAAAGGCAATTTGTTGTGCCGAAATCAATAGTCAGTGTTCTTGTTGCGGTATCGATGGATTTTGTAGCACAATCAGGGAGTAAAACGGTAGCTTCCTGAATTTCGGAATTATTACCCGATTTAACACCTGAAAGTACAGAATTGTTTTCTCCTTCGTCATCAACATATTCGAATATGTTAGCATACTCGCTTTCGACCGTGGAATTATCCTCGGCAGACGTCAAAGTCTCCAATATTGGGTCAGTTGAATTATCCTTACATCCATAGAATGAAAGAAATGATATAGCAATTAATGCTAAAAATAAAGTAAAATATTTTTTCATAAAAATCCCCTCTAATTTATTGAACAAAGTTTTTGTTCTTTGACATTACTTATATACAAAAGGTTTAATTCTCAATTTATTTAATAATCAATAAGCATATTAAAATTTAAATTTCCAATTCAACATTCAACACTCAAAACTCAAAATTCTCAATTATTATTCTATGAAATTTTCTTCTTATAAATTCTCCTTCTCTTGTGCAAAACAGGATTAAAGAACTTCCATTCAGCCTGAACTTTTGTATTGTCTTCGAGCTCCTGGTTGGATTCGGCATGTTTGAAACCAAGCTTCATGGCACTTTTAACGATTTCAAGAATCATTACAGTATCCACGCCTTTACCCCTGTATTCTTTCTTAACACCGGCAAAGAGGAAATCAATTATTTCGTAAGTTTTGAGGCCTTTTAGTAAATGAAATATACCAAACGGGTATAATTTCCCTTTTGCTCTCTGAAATGCTTTTGACAGGCTTGGCATTGTTACCATAAAGCCTACCATTTCATTTTTTTCATTAAAAATGAATTTTACAAGGTCTTTATTTATAAAAGAAATATATTTGCTTATATAGTAATCAACCTGTTTTTCGGTAAGAGGGACGGTACCAAAATTTTCTGAAAATGTATCTTCAAGAAGGCTGAACAACTCTTTCCCATGTTTCTTGTATTCTTTTATTGAGTCATAATCTGCAATTCTGTAATTGTATCTTTGTTTTATCCATTCGCTTGTTTTCAAAAGTTTTTCAGGAATACCCGTTTCATAAGGTGGAGTGGATTGAAACTCAACAAAATCAATTTCTTTCTCAAACCCATATTTTTCGACTAAATCTTTATAATATGGAAAATGATAATATGAAGCAATTGTCGGTAATTTGTCAAATCCCTCGATAAGCATGCCCTGCGGGTCTAAGTCGCAAAATCCGTGGGGGCCAGTAATAGTGTCCATACCTAATTGCTTTCCCCAAGCTTCAGCGGCTTGAAAAAGAGAAGATGCAACTTCATAATCATTGATACAATCAAACCAACCAAAACGCAGGTGTTTGGTTTTATATTTTTCATTCTCAGGTTTGTTTAATATTGCTACTATTCTCCCAGCGACCTTATCATCTTTATATGCAAGGAAAAGTTTTCCATCACAAACCTCAAAAGCAGGATTTTTTCCTGCAGTAAAGGTCTCAAGCTCATCCCTGTTTAGTTGTGGAACATAATACTCATTACCTTTGAACAAATCGAGTGGAAATTTAACAAACCTTTTCAGTTCCTTCTTTGTTGAAACTTCCCTTATTTCAAGCTCCATAGATTTTCCTGCATCGAGTTCAAAAATTCTGTGAATTCAAATAATAAAAATCCGACTTAAATAATGCTTAGTCAGTAAAGATTTAATTTGGAAAATAACAAAAAAAAATATATTTATTATACAAATTTATTAACAAGTTATAAAAATATATCAAAATTGCTTATATATAAATCCATTTTGTTTATATTTGGATTATAGGATTTGTTTGGTCAGTTAATTTTTTCAAATCCGCAAAAGAAAAAATTAATATTAATAAAAAGGAGAGATTATGAAAAGATTGATTCTTGCATTAATGCTTTTTGGAGTTTTAGTTTGTTATAACTCCTCAGCTCAAAGCGAAGGCGGCAGGCTTGCATTTGGTTTTAGCGGCGGAGCGACAAAATATTGGGGTGAATTTACAGATAACCAGTTTTGGCTTCAGGGTCAAGGATTTTTCAGATATAATATTTTAAGCAATTTATCCTTGCAGGCAACTTTTGGATTGTCGCAAATTAGGTTTAAGACTGATACAAAAGCCAGAAATAGTTACCCTGAATACTTTCTATCTGACACTCTACTTCAACCAAAAAATTCAGATGCAATTTTAACTTATGAATTGACTCTATCATATAATTTTTTTCCATCACAGTCATTTGTACCACATCTTTTTGCCGGTGTTGGATTTATGACATTTGAGCCCAAAATTGGAGAAGCAGGTTCTTTTGGTGCAGCACCTAATAATTCAAAGGGAACTTATAAAAAATCAAATTTGGAATTTCCACTAGGTTTGGGTTTTGAAACATATCTGACTGATGATCTTGTGTTGAATGGGAACGTTACTTACAGGCTTTTAGGAACTGATTATATTGATGACCTTGCCGATGGAGATTATGGAACTGATTCAAGTGATTATTCAAAATATGCAGGTTCAAAAGGAAACGACAAACTTTTAACTTTTGGTATTGGTTTAACATATTATATACTCGGTGAAACAGATTACGATGGTGACGGGTTAACTAACGACAGGGAAAGAGAGCTTGGAACAGACCCGCACAATCCTGATACTGACGGCGATGGATTAAAAGACGGTGAGGAAGTTAATGATTATCACACAAATCCCAAGAATCCCGATACCGATGGGGATGGCCTTACTGATTATGATGAGCCTATGAAGTACAAAACATCAAATGTCAAAGCAGATACCGATGCAGATGGTGTTAACGACGGCGAAGAACTCACACGCGGAATAGACCCGTTGAATCCTGATACAGACGGTGACAAACTAATTGATGGAGATGAGGTCAATAAATATACGACAAATCCACTTGATGCCGACACTGACGGGGATGAACTTTCGGATGGCGATGAAGTTCTGAAGTATAATACAAATCCTAAAGCAAACGATTCGGATAATGATGGTTTAAAGGATGGTGAGGAGGTAAATTCATTCAAGACTAATCCGGCTTTGCCTGATACCGATAACGACGGATTGTTTGATGGTATGGAAATCAAACAATACAAGACAGACCCTGCAAATGCAGACACTGATAATGACGGTTTGAATGATGGTCCCGAAGTAAATGATTATGGTACAAATCCCACTGTTATGGATAGTGATGGAGATAATATCAATGATGGAGATGAAGTAAGAAAATATAAAACTAATCCTGTTGCCGATGATACAGATAGCGACGGACTTAAGGACGGAGAGGAAATTCTGACATTTAAAACTGACCCGCTTGAAGTTGATTCTGATAAAGATGGATTGAAAGATGGTGATGAAGTATTGGTATATAAAACAAATCCGACATTAACCGATACTGACGGCGACATGCTGAACGATGGTGATGAAGTGCTAAAATATAAAACTAATCCTCTTGTTGTTGATACCGACAATGATAAATTGAGTGATGGCGATGAAGTTAATCGGGTCAAAACTGATCCGACAAATCCCGACACTGACGGTGATACAGTGATTGACGGTGAAGATGACTGCCCTTTGGTTGCAGGCGAGCCAAACACAATCAAGGGAAAGAACGGATGTCCCCAACCGCCTAAGATTGGTACTAAGACTGACTTCCCGGATATTCTCTTTATTGTCAATACCGATAAATTCAACTTTGATTATGTGGCAACAGCACTCAATCTTGCAAAACTGCTCGAGTACGTCAAACAATGCGAAGGATTACAAGTGGCAATCGAAGGACATGCTTCCGAAGAAGGTAATAAGAAACGGAACCAGGAGTTATCTGAATTAAGAGCTAAAAAGGTAGTAGAATGGCTTTTGAGCCAGGGAGTTAAATCTTCTGCAATGAGTGGTGCTGTCGGTTATGGTTCATCACAACCTAAAGTAAAAGAACCAACAGGCAAAGCACTTAAGAAGATGTCCAAGGATGATTTGGAAAATATCAGAAGGTCTAATAGAAGAATTACCGTAAAAATCACAAAGACTTGTGATTAAATGATTTACAACTAACGGGTATGTATTTCTTTACATACCCGTTTTTTTTTATCAAATTCTCATAAAGTAAAAAAAAGTAATTTTTTTTCATTTGAGTATGAATATGTGTTAAGATAGTGTTAAAAAAATTATTGATTTGAATTTTAAATTTGTTTATATTTAAATTATAAAATTTAGGTTTATTAGGTTTATTTATTTTAAAATTATAATTAGCAAGTTCTCTCTAAATAAAAATATTATTTTATAAAAATTTTTGAAAGGAGGATTCGGCAAAAAGTTGTTACTACTGCTAATGTTTTCGTATTACCGAGAACGTTGATAATTTCCAAAAAGGATTGCTTATGGAGTGGCTTTAAACCTCACTATACAGGTAAGAAGACATTTTCAACAAAGTTCATTTATCTTTAACATCATTTTCTCACTTTACAATAAATGTGAGATGTATTCAAGGAAGCGAAATTTTATCTTGAATTAAATAATAAAAAAATATTATGATTTGTAATTTTCTCCCAATACAAAACATAAAAAAACCGACAATCAGAAATTCCGGTTTGGAGGCTCTTTTCAAAAAGAGCTATTTTGATTCGGGGTAAAAGCCTATAAACAGAACTATCTGCTTAATTGTACCCAACTTTTTAAATTATCAGCAGACAAGCTCTGTAAAAAAAACACATTCTCATAAAAAAGGTATTCCTGATATTAAAATAGGGAAGCAAATACACAAAGAAAATCAGAGTAATAAATAACTTTTGTTAAATTAATGATAAGTACTTTATGAAAACATTATTTTCTTACTTAATTGCTATCTCGATACTCCTGGTTGGTACTCTTACCGCACAGGACAGGCAGTTATCCGGCAAAATCACATCCGACAAAGGTGAGACTCTGACCGGTGTAACTGTGATGGTGAAGGGAACGGCAATCGGCACATTCTCAAAAGCTGACGGTTCGTACAAACTAAGCGTACCGAAAACAGCTAAGACCCTCATCTTTAAGAGATTAGGTGTCAAGACCAAGGAAATGAACATTGGTACAAACGATGTAATCAATGTAACAATGGATGAAGACAAAATCCTGATGGATGAAGTCGTTGTTACGGCTATTGGCCTTGAAAGAGAAAAGAAATCGCTTGGTTATTCTGTGGAAGAAGTTGGTGGTAAGATTATTTCAGAATCGAGAACTACCAACTTGTTAAACTCATTAACCGGGAAGGTTGCGGGTGTGCAGGTAACAAATTCTTCCGGAACACCCGGTGCAGCATCGTATATTCAAATCAGGGGAACCTCATCAATCACAGGCGAGAATCAACCTTTGTTTATTATTGATGGTATTCCTATTGATAACTCAATGAGCTCTAGTGGAAATCCAGACGACGGGGCAAATAATCTGCTTGAAGGAGTAGGTTATTCGAATAGAGCTATAGATATTAATCCCGATGATATTGAATCGGTGAGTGTCCTGAAAGGGCCTGCTGCAACTGCTTTGTATGGACTCCGGGCAGCAAGCGGTGCTATCATTATAACTACTAAAAAAGGTACCGTTAGCGAAGGGGAACCTTTAAATGTGAGTTTTTCTGTTACTACCACATTTGAGGAAGTAAATAAAATGCCTGAGATGCAAAATAAATTTGCACAAGGTCAATTAGTTGATGCAAACGGTTTGAGAATGGGTCAAGATGGATTCGATCTTAATACAGCAGTTCCAACATATCGTGGACCTAGCAAACATGAGTCATTATCATGGGGGGCGCCTATTAGCAGTTTATCATGGGATGGACAATCAAGTCTTTATGATATTAATGGAAATATAGTGAGTAATACTGACCCTTCTGCGGTAAAACCTGTTACACCTTATGACAACATTGGTAATTTTTTCCAACTTGGCTCAAGCTATACCGAATCCTTAAACATGGCTGGTGGAACTGAGTTTGGCTCCTACTTTTTCTCACTATCAAACACAACATCAAAAGGTGTGGTTCCTATGAGTTCTTTCGATAGGACTACAGTTAGAATTGCCGGAGATGCAAAAATTTCAACTCGTTTGAAGGCATCAGGTTCTATGAGTTATAGCAACTCAGGAGGAACAAGAATTCAACAGGGTTCTAATACATCGGGTGTAATGCTTGGATTACTAAGAACGACTCCTACATTTGATAATTCAAACGGTTTAAGTAATGACGGTGCATCGGACCCCGAATCGTATATGTATGCAAATGGACGCCAAAGAACATACAGAGGTGAAGGGTATTTCGGTGCAGCATGGGGTTATTATGATAATCCACTTTGGACTGTTAACAGAAATCAATTCAAAGACAATGTTGATAGATTTATTGGGTACTTCCAGGCTAATTATTATGTAGCCGAATGGTTAGATGTTATGTACAGATTGGGTGGAGATATCTATTCAGATAAAAGAAAAATGGATTTTGCCATAAGCTCAAGCAATGTACCTGCCGGTCAAATACAGGAACATGAATTATATAATAGTGATATTAACTCAGACCTGATTCTGACATTTACTCAGAAATTAACGGATGACTTATTTGCTAAGTTTTTGCTTGGTAATAATATCTTTCAGTCAAGTGGTTCAAGTTTATATGTTCAAGGAGATGGTTTAATTATTCCTGATTTTTACCACCTTTCAAATGCTTCAAGTCAAATATCAAGAAAAAGTGAAGGAACATTAAGAAGAATGGCTTTTTACGGCGACCTAACTTTGGATTATAAGAGTATGATATATTTGAATGGTACATTAAGGAACGAAATGTCAACTACTTTGCCGGAAGCTAATAATTCATTCTGGTATGGTGCAGGAAATTTAAGCTTTGTGTTTACCGAAGCTTTTAAAGATGCATTCCAGGGCGGTCCATTATCATTTGGAAAAATCAGGTTGAATTATGCTATAGTTGGAAAAGATGCACCAATGTATAGTACAACAACACCTTTTATACCCGCGACTTACGCAGATGGATGGACAGCGGGTGTATCCTTCCCATTTATTGGTGCAGTAGGTTATGCAATGGGTGATGTTCTTGGAAGTGATAAATTAAGGCCTGAACAAACTACTTCGTTTGAAGCTGGTTTGGACTTTAATTTCTTTGATAATCTTTTTGGATTGAATTTGACATATTACACATCAAAGAGTATAGACCAGATATTCAATGTACCGGTTGCACCATCTACTGGATTCTGGAGAATGGTTATGAATGCCGGTGAAATATCAAATACAGGATTTGAAGGAATACTTACAGCAACACCTGTAAATACCAATAATTTCAAATGGGATATTGCTGTGAATTTCTCGACATATAAAAATAATGTTGACAAACTTGCGGAAGAAGTTGAAAACATATTCATAGGCGGATTTGAAGGTTCATCAATCAGAGCAGTTGCAGGAAAACCATACGGAACAATCTTTGGCTTTGGCTGGCTAAGAGATGCTAATGGGAATGTAGTTGTAAATGACGATCCTGATACAGAAGGTTATGGATATCCGATAATGGATGGATTAGAAAAGGATTTTGGAAGTTCAAATCCTGATTGGTTGATGGGTATCCGCAATTCTTTGACATGGGAAGGCCTTACGTTTAGCTTTTTGATTGACTTTAAACAAGGTGGGGTTATGTGGAATGGTACAAAAGGTGCATTGTATTATTTTGGAACCCACAAAGACACTGAAGTAAGAACTTCGGACTTAGATTCTAACCATGTATTCGTTGGAGTAAAAGGACATACAATACCCAACTATGATGGTTCAGAAGACTCGTTAATTACATCAGGTTCTAATAACATAAAAGTACCTTATGGCCAGGGTTGGTTAGGATTTGGTAACGGTAACGGATTTTACGGAAGTAATACCGAAGATTTTATTGAAGACGCAGGTTGGATACGTTTAAGAGAACTAAGTATATCCTATCAATTACCGAAATCAATAGTTGAAGCTACTCCGTTCTCTGATATTATTATTACATTCACCGGACGCAATTTATGGCTTAGCACGGATTATACCGGTGTTGACCCTGAAACAAACCTTATGGGTGCATTCAATGCCCAGGGTTTGGACTATTTCAATATGCCCGGAACCAGAACATATAATATATCATTAAATGTTAAGTTCTGAGATGAATTGATAATTGAGAATTAAAAAATGTATTACAAATAAAAAGAAGTAAAATTATGAAAACAAAACTTTTTAGTTTATTGCTCATATCAATAATATTCCTGGCATCTTGTGGTAAATGGATTGATACGGGTTTGAATGTTGACCCCACTGCTCCCAAAGATGCCTCACTCGATGTTATTTTACCGACAACACAAGCTGGAACAGCTTATGTCCTCGGAGGGGATATTAACAGGTTTACTGCATTATTTACACAACATATAACCGGAGTAACAAGACAACATCTTGGGTTATATCGTTATGAGGTAACGGAAGATGATATAAATAATGCATGGGTTACAATGTATAGTGGTCCAATGATGGATTTGAAAATCATGATTGATAAAGCGAGAGAGAATGGTTCCCCTCATTATCAGGGAGTGGCTGAGGTTTTGATGGCTTATTGCCTTGGTTTTTGGACTGATATTATAGGTGATATTCCATATTCCGAAGCTTTTCTAGGAAATCAAGAATTAACCCCAAAATTTGATTCCCAATCAGATATTTATAATTCAATTCAATCATTGCTTGATTCTTCAATCATTCATTTTGGAACTGCAAGCAGTAATTATGCTCCCGGAGCAGATGATTTTATGTATGGTGGTGATTTAGGTAATTGGACAAAGGCTGCCTATACATTGAAAGCAAGATTCTTCATGCATGTTAAGGATTTCAACGGAGCATTAACTACATTGACCAACGGTTTTACAGCAAATACCGAAGATATGAGATTTACTTTCGGTATTGCTGAAACAGAAGCCAATCCATGGTACCAATTTGTTACTCAAAGAGGTGATATCGCTATGGGTGGTCCGTTAATGACTATAATGAATAATCTGAATGATCCTCGAAGACCCGCCTATGCAGGCGATACAATTTTCTCTTCTGATTCTCCCTTAGGTACTTATTATGCTTCAATAAATTCACCGGTTGAATTTATTACATACACTGAGGCTAAATTTATAGAAGCCGAATGTAAATTCTATAATAATGATAAACCGGGAGCTTATGCAGCCTATATAGCGGGTATTACTGCATCAATTCAAAAGTATGAAGCAACGGCAGATATTGCAACATATTTAGCTCAAGCGACAGTTGGTGTGGGTGATGCAAATCTTACTTTGCAAAATATTATGGAGCAAAAATATATTGCTATGTACACACAATATGAAAGCTGGGTTGATTGGAGAAGAACAGGATTTCCTCAACTTACTCCTACCGTGGGTTCTCAAATTATCCGAAGATTCCCATATCCTCAATCGGAAAGATTATTCAATAAAGCTAATTTGATAGCAGTACCAGGATATTCAGCATCTTCTGATTTTAAGTTCACAAAAATATGGTGGGATGCAATGTGGTAAAACATATTAGATGTTATATCAACCAATTTTTAATATGTTGATTATTTTGGCGGCTCATTTTTTATGAGCCGCTTTTTTATTTTTGCATGATGGGAATAACACTAAACACAATATTATATCCAAAATACCATTTAGGAACAGAACAATCTTCAGTCCCTGCATTTATTAATTCAATTGTTGTGGTTATTGATGTTTTAAGGGCAAGCACAACAATTTGTGCAGTTTTGTACAATGGTGCAAAAGAAGTAATACCATTTAGTACAATCGAGGAAGCTAAGAATGCTATTTCACAATATTCAAATGACTCTGCAATTCTTGGAGGTGAAAGAAATGGGATTAGACCTGAAGGTTTTGACTTAGGTAATTCACCCTTAGAATATTCAAAAGGAATTGTTGAGAATAAAACTGTGCTCTTAACAACAACAAATGGCACACAAGCTTTGGAGAAAGTGAAAAATGCTAAAATGGTATTAATCGGATGTTTTGCGAATATATCTTCTATTGAAACTGAATTAACCAATATCGCTTCTGATTTCTATGATGTCATTTTCTTGTGTGCAGGGAATGAAGGTAAGCCAACTTTGGAGGATACATTATGTGCCGGAGTATTGATTAATAAACTTGTAAATAGGTACGATAATTGCTACTTAAATGATGATAGCAAGTATGCATTAAATACGTTTTTAGAAAAGAGGGGGAATTTACATGAAGAATGTTATAATTCAGAGCATGGAAAGAGGCTTATTGAACTTGGCTTTAAAGATGATATTGATTTGGCATTGATGTATGATATTTATCCAGTGTTACCTTTTCTTAGGGATGGAAAAATAATAATCCCCCTGAATTCCCCTTTACAAAAAGTGGAAAAGAAATAAAAAATTGGTTGATTTTTATATAAAAAGTTATTATATTTCGGTACTTACATTAGCAGCATAATGATGGAGTTTGAGAATGAGAACAGTTTTTAAAGATGCAGATGTGCGTCAAAGCACGTCTAAGCGTACAATTGCAGGTTTTACGAAAGCCTCTGCAAATATTAATCCACGTACTGATATTGGTGTGAGCCACTCGCAGAGAGGTTCAACTAAAGCCGATTCATCCAAATTCAAAACATCTCCAAAAGGTATGTGGCAGTTCAGGCTGATTGCAGTTTTATTATTTCTGTTCTCTGCCCTACTTACTATTGCATTAATTTCATATACTCCAAAGGATGAAATCAATACACAATTATCGCTAAGTGAAATATGGGGATTAATAACAGGAAACGGCACAGTATATGCAAAGATAGGTTTAATAAGCAACTGGCTTGGCTTGGCTGGTGCTATATTCTCTAATTTTTTGTATAGTACCACACTTGGTTATGTCATTATATTATTACCTGCAATATTAACATTATGGGGATTAGATTTATTCAAATCATATACGATAAGTGAAAGAACGATTAAGCTTACAACAGTTTATTTTATATTCGGATTGATGTTCTCAGCTACATTCGGAACATTCAGCCTCTTCGGATGGTTCCCTGATTTATCGAGGCAGTGGTATGGTGCTGTCGGCGAGTTCACTGCCCGGCTGACAAATGATTTGATAGGAAAAATCGCAGGATTATCAGTTTATATTGCTGCTATGATTCTGACTATTGTCATTTCATTCAAGATTGCATTAAAAGATGCTTTTCGCCAAGCCGGTGTATTTTTCAGTCCTGTCAGTTCAAAGCTGAAACCGGTATTCGGTAAAGTGTCAGACACAGTCAGTTCCGAATTAGATAAATTTGCATATAAAACTGTTGAACAATCTGAAAAATTAAATATTGAAAATCTTGTACCTTTTACCAAAATTGGAAATAATATAAATTCTAATTTTGATGGTAGCCGCTCGCAGAGCGGCTCCTCAGCAGGAATGGAGGGGCAATCGGATTTGAATGATGATTTATCTGACACAGAATTAGAAGAACCTGTAAGAATAATCAGAAGGAATCTGAATTTTGATTTACATAGAAATCCAAGCATTCTAAGGGAAGGTATTAGTAATCCATTCGGCACAATATATAATGACCCAACAAAAGTCCATACATTCGATAAACATAAAGAGGAAGTCGAAAATAAAATAAAAAAATCGAATGAGCCATCTCACTTTGATTCTCATAAGCAAAATATTGTGGTTAAAAAATCTGATGTTTCAGTAAATGAGCTTCTTGAAAAACTGAAAAAAGACTTAGCTACAAAGCATATTTTAATAAGTGAAGAAACACCTGCTAATGAAAAACCTCTGGTAATAGAAGTAAAAGAAACACTTGTTGAAACCAAAATTGAAGGCGATTATATTAATCCGTTAGGTACTTCCATACATGATGAAAAGATTAATTATTCACGTCCCGGGCTTGATTTGCTTCAGGAAGAAGAAGTCATTAAGACAGTTAATGACGAAGAATTAAAAATGAATGCAAAAATTTTGCAGGAAAAACTTGAGACATTTAAGATATTTATTCAGAATCTGAGTGTTACTCCCGGTCCAGTAGTAACAATGTATGAATTTGTACCTGCTCCTGGAATAAAGATAAGCAAAATAGAAAGCTATGCCGATGACATTGCAATGGCTCTTAAAGCAAGAGGCATTCGTGTCCTGGCTCCAATACCCGGTAAAGGTACTGTGGGAATAGAAATTCCCAATCACCATCCATCGCTTGTCAGGCTTGGCAGTGTAATTAAATCGAATAAGTTTCAACAGAGTGATTTTAAATTACCTATTGCTTTGGGTAAAACAATCTCAGGCGAGGTTTATATGACCGATTTGACAAGGATGCCACACCTGTTAATAGCAGGCTCAACCGGTTCAGGAAAGAGTGTTGGTATCAATTCTATAATCACATCATTAATATATAAACTTCATCCTAAAGATTTGAAGTTCGTGATTATTGACCCGAAGAAGGTTGAACTGAGGCAATATGCGGCATTGAAGAATCATTTTCTTGCTATTTCTCCTGATATTAACGAGCCAATCATCACAAGCCCTGAGGATTCCGTTATTGCTCTCAAAGCTATTTGTGCAGAGATGGACCTTAGATATGATATACTCGCAGAAGTAGGACAAAGAAACATACTCGAGTACAATAGGAAAGTTGCAGATGGAAAAATCAAAACCGAAGATGGCAAAGTTTATCGTGAAATGCCCTACATAGTTTTAATCATTGATGAATTAGCCGACCTTATGTTGACTTCTGCGAAAGAAGTAGAATCACCTATTATCAGACTGGCTCAGCTTGCCCGTGCTGTCGGTATCCATCTGGTAGTTGCTACACAAAGGCCCTCTGTTGATGTAATAACGGGTATAATCAAAGCAAACTTCCCTGCGAGGATGTCTTATCTCGTAGCTTCAAAGGTTGATTCACGTACAGTACTTGATGATAGCGGTGCAGAACAGCTTCTCGGAAACGGAGATATGCTCTTCCTTCCCAGCGGTTCTCCAAAACCGATAAGAATACAGAATGCTTTCATAAGCACTGATGAAGTGGAAAGAATCTGCGAGTCATTGGAAAGGCAGAAAGGCTATTCACAGCCTTATATGCTTCCAAGCTTAGTTGATACAGGACTCAAAGCAGGAATGTTATCAAAGGAAGACAGAGACCCCTTATTTGAAGAAGCGGCAAGGCTTGTTATCCGGCATCAGCAAGGTTCGATTTCAATGCTCCAGCGAAGACTGAAAATCGGTTTTGCACGTGCAGGAAAAATCATTGACGAGCTTGAAATGACGGGTGTCGTTGGTCCCTCAGACGGAAGCAAAGCCCGTGGTGTTATTATGGAAAGCGAAAGCGAATTGGAAGCAGTGCTATAAATTCATATAATCCTCTTTTATAAGCTTCAAATATTCTTGCTATATTTGTACTTTAATTAGCTTGAGAACTTGATTTTTTTTATATATGCTCAAATCCCTATTAATAAAAAATTTTGCTTTGATTGATTCCCTTGAAATCGAATTTTCCCGAGGGTTGAATATCATTACCGGTGAAACAGGAGCAGGAAAATCAGTTATCGTTGAAGCACTCCTCATGGCTCTGGGAGAGCGTGCTTCGGCGGATTTAATACGTGAAGGCGAGAAAAAAGCTGTGATCGAAGGAGTTTTCAATCTCCCTAATAAATCAAGTATAAACATTTTATTAGAAGAGAATCAAATTGATTTGAATGATGAATTATTAATACGAAGAGAATTATCCGATAAAGGCAATTCAAGATGCTTTATCAATGACTCCCCTGTTAATCTTGCTCTTTTGAAAAAAATCGGCGACATGCTTGTTGATTTCCATGGACAGCACGACCACCAGCTGCTTCTCAATCGTGAGACCCACATTATACTTCTCGACCTTGTAGCTGATATAGAAAACATAAAGGATGAATACTTGATTTTATTTAATTCACTCAATGAAAACATTCACCATCTGAGAGAACTGAGAAAAAATGAATCCCTTCTTAAAACTAAAGAAGAATCACTTAGGTTTGAGTTGAATGAGATTGAAAAAATAAATCCCAAACCTGATGAAGAAAACCTGCTTGAACAGGAACTTAATATTATTCAAAATTCTGAGCTGCTTCATAATCTGCTCAATGAGTTAAACACAATTTTAAATGATGATGATAATTCAACATATATTCAATTAAATAAATCCGGGAAAATTCTTGATAAACTATTAAAGATTGAACCAAGATTCAAGGATTATTCAGAGGAACTTTCAAAAGCTACAGTAACGATAAATGAAATTACAAAATTCTCAAATGATTATTTGCAAAGATTGCAGTTTGACCAGGCAAGGATTGATGAAATAAGGGAGAGGCTGTTGTTACTCAGAGGCCTGCGGAAAAAATACGGAACATACAATGCAATATTTGATAGAAAAACAGCATTTGAAAAAGAACTTAATTTGATTATTAATTTTGACGATGAAATCAATGAACTTGAAAAAGTGATAATAAATCTAAAGAAACAAGCCGGTGAAAAAGCATCTAAGCTCTCAGAGATGAGAAAAAATACTTCTTTGAAGCTCGATAAATCTGTTGTTCAGACTCTTAAGACAGTTGGTATTGAAAATTCTGTTTTCAGGACAGTAATTTCAAACACTGAATTAGAAAATGACTCTTCGACTTCGCTCAGAGAGACAGAGGTATCTGTGATAACAAACGGGAAAGCATATATAGCAAAACCTGATGGTATAGATGATGTTGAATTCTTTATTTCTACCAATAAAGGTGAAACACCGAAACCTCTTGCAAATATAGCATCAGGTGGAGAAATTTCAAGAGTGATGCTTGCCTTGAAAAGTATAGTTGCCGATTCTGATAAATTACCAATATTGGTTTTTGATGAAATTGATATAGGTATAAGCGGAAGAATTGCACAAAAAGTCGGTACAACAATGAAAGAACTTTCAAGTAATCATCAGATAATTGCAATAACTCATCTGCCGCAAATAGCTGCCCTTGGTGACAGGAACATTAGGGTTGAAAAAAGTACTAAACAAGGAAGAACTCTTATAAATTGTAAACTTATATCCGAAAAAGAAAAAGTTGAGGAAATAGCCAAATTACTCAGTGGAGAAAAGATTACAGATACCTCGTTAAAAACAGCATCAGAGCTTATAAATTTTAAATTTTGAATTTTAAATTTCTGTTTCCTGTTTTTCTTGCCTTTTAATATATAAGTTTCCTTTGTAAAAATCTTTACCAAGCAAAAATGCAACAGCTCCAAGAAGCCCAAAGATTAATCCCATAATCAACATAAATTTTCTGTCGGGTGACAGCCTGTCATGCGGCGGTTCTGCCCTGTCCAAAGTTTCAACGGTTGCAATGTCACTCTCTTCCTGAATGGCTTCCTGGTACTTCTGTGTTTCAAGATATAGAATCACCTGAGCCATAATCTTTTGCTCTCTGATGAGATTTGTATATTCTTTGACTAATGTAGGAACGTTCGTTAAAGGTATTGAAATATTATCATTGGGAACAAGGCCTCCACGTTGTGTTCGATTATATTGTTCCTGCAAACCCTCAACTTTTTTCTTGTAGGCTTTGACTTTTGGTGAGTTGATTTCGTAGTCCTGCATTAATAGATTGAGTTCTACTTCCGATTTCGATAATTCAGTACCGACATTAACTGCATTCTCTAGTATAGCTTTTGTTTGTTCGTCAATAGCGAGTACCTTGTTTTTCTTTTGGAAAGATTCGAGAGCATTATCAACAGAATCGAGTTTGAGTTTGTTATCAACAAGCATTCTTTCTATAAAAAGTCTTTTTTTTCTTGCCTTGGAAACATTCTTTCTTCTATTAATAAAATCCAGGCCTTCGACGGCAGCATTTGCTATTTCGGCAGACAATTTAGCGGCATCTACTCTTGATTTTGATGAAGAAAAATAAGGAGTACCCACAACAGAGTTAACGACAATTAATCCGTTTCGATTTACTCTTACATCCAAAATATTGTCAATGGCTTTTAAAATTGTTTCTTCATCTGCTCCCTTGAAAAGTGATGATGACTTAAGGTTTAATTTTTTAGAAATGTATTTGGCAACTTCCCTGCTCTTTGTAATATCGGCAAGTAGTTCGAGTTTATTTCCCTGAGATAAACCTGGCACAGACAATCCACCGGATAAACTTTGAAGAAAACTCGACAATCCTGCATTCCCCCCTGTCTCTTCGGGTGGCAGTACAGTGGCTGTGGCTTCATATTCATAAGGTACGATAAAAGACAAGAGCAATGTTAATATGATAACAACTCCTGTAACAATCAATGTGAATTTTCTATTCAGATTGATTAAACGAAAAATAATTCTTAGTGAAAGTTCTTCTTTATTTGTTTCTTCTTTTACCATAAAATTCTTATTTAAATGAAAAATTATTTTATCTTTTGAGAGCTATGATTACACCAATAATAGTTACAAGTTGTGTTACAATGGTTAAACTTGTTGTTAAAATATCCATAAATTTTACTTCAGCTTCAGGCGGTACAAGAATGTTGTCACCCGGCTCAATTGTATAATTCATATTTTCAGCAAGGAATTGCTCTCCTTTAGGTTTTACTATTAATGTTTCTCCATCATCAGCCCTGAATCCAAATCCACCGGCAAGATTGATGTAATCAAGCCATTGATAATTTTTATTATAAATTACCATACCGGGATTATTGACTCGGCCCTGTATATTTACAAAATTTCTTTTCTGTGGTACGAATATAGAATCTCTATCCATCAATAGTATGTTGTCATCGCTTTGATAATTATTCTTAATTTTTTCAAAATCCAGAGCCATCAAGCCTTTTCTCTCAACAATTTTAGCCTGAAAATACCTTCGTTCATTCTCAGACATTTCCGAATAAGGAGTTCTGTAGAGTCTTTCCATTTGAGGGTCGGCTTTTTGAATCTCAGCTTTTCTTATCATAAGTGCTGATTCAAGCGAACCATTATCTGTTACACCACCTGCTCTGTCTAATATATCACTAACCTTTGTTTCTCCTTGGTTAATTGCATAATATCCCGGATAATGGACTTCGCCGGTAATAGCAATCATTTTATCGTTATTCCAATCAACTATTGGCCTAATGAAAACTCTGTCGCCGGTTTGTAAAGGGAAATCGCCTTCTAAGGATTTTGTTGTATCAAATATACGTCTCCATGATGAAATGTTGACTGTCCATCTGTCTATGTATGATGTATTGGGATGGAATCTTGCAATTTCCACAGAATCGAGAAATGATGATTCAAAGAATCCTTGTCCGAATTTGATAAGTGTTGATAATGAATCCCCTTCAACAAATTCAAAATCCCCTTCCGAACCAATCTCACCGTAAATCCCAATACTTTCTTTAATATTACTTGTCGGAATAATAATTTGGTCTCCTCCAATGACCGTAGGATTAGATTCTTTGTCATTTGTCATATAAAATTTGAGTAGGTCAACTTTTATATAATTCTTTGGTTCTGTTCTGTATAAAGTAATTTTTCTAACTGAAGAATTATATTTTAATCCACCGGCTTTTTCAATGACTTCAGACACCCTGTCAACGGCAGTAGCCGGTACAATTCCGGGCTTACGCACCGCACCGCTTACAATTACCTTAAATTCTCTCAGTTTCTTCAAAGCAAGATAAACTTCATTTGTTTTAAATATTTTTGCAGCTTGTTTTCTGATTAAAGTATCTGCTTCGGCAAGCGTCTTACCTTTTAAATTTACCGTACCAATCTCAGGGATTAACAACTTGCCTTCGGGTGAAATTGCAGCTTCAACTTCTATGGTTTTAGCTCCCAAAACCATAATGATGAATTCATCTCCAGGACCAAGAATATATTTCTGAGGGTCAATTTCCTTTTCCTGCAAGCCTGTACTTTCTTTTGCGAGTTCCTGGGCTCTATGTATAGCAAGAGTGTCAAGCTGCTTTTTACGGGAAGCTGATATATTATAATTATCCAACCAATTCTGTTCTTTTTCTTCTTCTTGTGAAAAGAGCTGAAATGGTAAAATAATTAATAAAATAAGTACGGATAAAAAGCTGAGGCTTGAATAAAATCTAATTTTTTCCATATATTTCATTATTCTTTTATTAATATTTCACAAATTTATTAAAAAAACCGATAGGGCAGAAATTATTCTGCCCCTACAATATACGAACCGAAAGAGGAAAAGAACAAATATCGCTGTTGATATAGAACTTTTGTAATTTTGGCGTATTGAAATTACAATTTATAAAATATTATGTTTAATAAAATAACAAATTGCGCAGTCGAATCAGCACTTAAAGCAGGTAAAATTCTCAAAGAAGGATTTGGCACCTCATTTATAATTTCAAACAAAATTGGTAAAAATAATTTAGTAACCGAATTTGATAAACGTTCTGAATCAATTATTATTGAAAATATAAAATCTGTTTTTCCTGGGCATGTATTTTTAGCAGAAGAAAGCGGAAATACAGGAATTGCTACATCAGGTTCTGTGCTGTGGATTATTGACCCTCTCGATGGTACTGTAAACTTTGCACATTCCTTGCCAATATTCAGCATAAGTATAGCAGCAGTACAAAATAAAGAAATATTATGTGGAGTTGTATATCATCCCATACTTGATGAATTATTTGTTGCCGAAAAAGGTAAAGGAGCATTTTTGAACGGAAAAGAAATTAAGGTATCTAATTCGGATGACCTGGAATCAGGCTTTTTAGTAACAGGTTTTCCATATAATGTAAATTCAAATCCCTGCGGATGTATCGAGCATTTTGTATCCATAATTCAAAGGGGGATACCTGTCCGTCGGCTTGGTTCTGCGGCTCTCGATTTGGCTTATGTTGCATGTGGGAGATTCGATGGATTTTGGGAAATTAATTTGAATCCCTGGGATGTTGCTGCAGGAATTTTGCTTGTTCAGGAGGCGGGAGGATTAGTAACTCAATATAATAAGGAAAAATATTGGTTAGATGATCAAACAATGATTGCTACAAACGGGAAAATTCATAAACAGATTTGTGATGTTTTGAGCAGATGCGGATGCGGAATAAATAACAACCCCCTAACCCCCTTTTTTAAGGGGGAATTTTAAGGGGAATAAACAACAACCCCCTAACCCCCTTTTTTAAGGGGGAATTTTAATTGGACAATAGTGAAAATAAAAGTGAAAATTGAAATAACATATATGTCGGGTGCGGGAAATCTGTTTTCTGTAATTGATAACCGTAAATATGGTTTCAAACACAGACAATTGGTTAAACTGGCTCCCGAACTTTGTCAGTTTATGAATGAAAAAACCGATGGATTGTTGGTTATTAACCAAAATGAATCTTATGCATTTCAATCCGATTTCTATAATCCTGACGGTTCTTTCGGTGCTATGTGCGGCAATGGTGCGAGGTGTGCCATTGAATATTCTAATAAAAATAAAATTTTCAAAATTAATTCAGTATCAGGCGATATATCCTTTTTTATGTGTGGAAGGGAGTATAATGGCAGATATCATGGGGAAAACATAGTTATTGAATTTCCTCCACCAATTAAGCTACAACCACAAATATCAGTAAGAATTATTAATTCAGTCATTAATGGTTCTTATGTTGATGTAGGTTCTAAGCATTTAGTTGTAAATATATTTAAACAGTCCCAATGGAAAGTCATTCAGATGAATGATTTTGAATTGCTGCAAATTGCACCTAAATACAGATACCATCCGCAATTTGCTCCCGATGGAGTTAATTTTAATATTTATGAAGTTAAGGAATCAAACACAATAATACTTAGAACTTACGAAAAAGGTGTTGAAGGAGAGACAGGAGCCTGCGGCACCGGGGCAATAGCAACTGCCTTAACATCAGCTGCTAATAATGAGGTAAAATTTCCTGTAAAAATAATACCAACAAGCAAAATACCTTTGATTGTAAATATTAGAGGTAATATTAATAGTATTGAGAATATTAGTTTGGAAGGTCCCGCTGAATTTATAAGTAATAATGAAATTGAAATTCCTGATTTTAATGAATAATAAATGTGAATAATTATGAAAAATGTAAATAAAAATATACTTGATATATCAAACAAGATGTTTGATGAATTAATACAAATCAGAAGACATATACATCAGAATCCTGAATTGTCTTTTAAGGAATTTTTAACTGCTGAATTTATTCGTGATAATCTCAGAAAAGCAGGAATAGAATACATAACTATTTGTGAAACAGGTACAGTTGCTTTGATTGGTAAAGGTGAGAAATGTGTTGCACTAAGAGCGGATATTGATGCTTTGCCAATTAACGAGGAGACAAATCTTGAGTTTGCTTCAAGGAATAAAGGTGTGATGCACGCCTGCGGCCATGATATGCACTCTACTATGCTTTTGGGTGCTGCAAGAATCTTAAAAGAAATAGAAAATGAACTAAAGGGAGTTGCTAAAATCATTTTTCAACCCGGTGAAGAAAAACTTCCCGGAGGTGCGTCTAAACTTATTGAAGATGGCGTACTTGAGAACCCGAAAGTGTCAGCAATGTTTGCCCAACACATTTTTCCCGAAGAAGAAACCGGGACAATTTCTCTCAATTCGGGTTACATCATGGCTTCTGCGGATGAATTATATTGGACATTAAAAGGCAAAGGGACTCATGCCGCACAACCACATCTTGGTAATGATTGTATCATGGCGGCTTCACAACTGGTAATGAATTTGCAGTCAATAGTTACTAAATACAGAAATCCTGTTAAACCGGGTTTGCTTTCAATAACATCAATTCAGGGCGGTTCTGCTCCGAATGCATTTCCTGATGAAGTAAAACTTATGGGTACATTCAGGGCTAATGATGAGGATTGGCGAATTAAAATGCACGAAGAAATCAGGAGAATAACAAATGTTACATGCTCTTTATTTGGTATTAAGGGAGAACTTGATATTGTGAAAGGATACCCTGCACTATACAACAATCCCGACACAACAAAGCTTATCAAGGCTACTGCCGAAGGGCTGCTCGGAGCAGATTCAGTCAAGGGATTTGAAACAAAACTATGGGCAGAGGATTTTGCTTATTATGCACAGAAGATTCCATCAGCATTTTGGTTTCTCGGCATAAAACCAAAGGGACAGAAGGATATGCCTCCACTTCATAATTCAAAATTATCACCTGATGAAAAAGCAATTCCGATTGGTGCGGCAATGCTGGCGGGGACAGCTGTTAATTATTTGAATAATTTTTAATTAATATTTTATACATTTATTTTCGTATTTATTGAAAAAATATGAGGTAATAAATGAATAGTGATAACAGAATAGTTGAATTGTTAACCGATATGTTACACGAGCAAAAAAATATGTTGCACGAGCAAAAAAAGACTAATGAAAGACTTGAAAAGCTTGAAAAACAACAGGCAAAAATAAATAACGAACTTTCTGAAATGAGATTGGCTTTAATGAAATTTGCTGAACAGTTTTTTCTTATTTCAAAAATAGAAGAACGTGTGCTAAGTCTTGAGAAAACAGTTTTTCAACATTAATAATCAAAGAAATTATTATAATATCAACTTATTCTGATTAATCAATTAATCGTTATTCAAACTACATTCTCAGGTCTTACCAATGTAATCAATGTTATTTCGGGTTTCATACCGATTCTGATTGGTGGCCCTGCTGTACCACAGCCACGGTTGACATATAAATACTGGTCTTTGTTTTTATAGAGTCCTGCATAATATTTATAAACATATCGAACAGGAGATTGTTCCATGCCAAACATTTTAAAGCTGAACTGTCCTCCGTGTGTATGTCCGGCAAGTGTTAAATCCACATTTCTTTTACCATTGACTTCCCTATCCCAATTATTTGGGTCGTGGCATAGCAGAATTACCGGGTCAACATCATTCAAACCGCTTAGTGTCTTATCGAAATCTGCATATTTATCTCCCCAGCTTGTGTTATCTGTTGCGGCAAGTTGAAGTGTACAGCCATTAATTGAAAGTTTTGTTTTCTCATTGATGAGCAGTTTAATCCCTGTTCTGCGAATTATATTTTTCAGTTTTTCGTGATTAGCATCGGTCATGTAGTGGTCATGGTTCCCGAGGCAGGCATAAACTCCATAATGTGCATTTAATCTTTTCAAACCCTCAATAGCCAGAACCATTTCATCAGGATGATTGTTCACAAAATCG
Organism: Ignavibacteria bacterium RIFOXYC2_FULL_35_21; assembly: GCA_001804705.1. Classification (GTDB taxonomy): domain Bacteria; phylum Bacteroidota; class Ignavibacteria; order Kapaibacteriales; family UBA2268; genus XYC2-FULL-35-21. The sequence continues at coordinate 40,129 of MHAY01000043.1, read as the reverse complement.
CCTGTAACAAAGATTAAATCAGGTGAAACAGCATTCGCTAAAATAGAGGCATTAATAAAAGTTTTTGAAGTCAGGAATGAACCTGCATGTATATCAGAAATTTGAACGATTTTTAATCCGTTTAGTCCCGGAGCTAGTTTTGCAATTGGAATTTCAACCGGGTATATCCTAAAATCATAAGTATTCTTCAGCATGTTATCTGCGACAATTAAGAATGGTATTCCAGCCATAGACCAGGCAATGTTTCCTGCGAGTTTCCTTCTTGATAAGGATTTTGGTTTATCTTGGGAATCTTCAGAAATCCCCCGAACCCCCTTTGACAAAGGGGGAAATTCATCTGATTTTTTCCTAGTAAAAAGTTTTTTAAAAATAAATGTAATCAGTTTAATAAAATCTTTAATAAGCAGAATTGGAAAAAGACCAAGTTTTGGCATGTACCATAAATATACAACATACATTATGATTTTATTTGTTAGAGTTTGAGCTTCATCCCTGCTTCTTAACATGAATGATAGAAGTGTTATTAATATCATAAATATGGAAATATAGATTGGGAGCCGCCTGACAAACTTTTTGTAATTTCTTTTTTTCAGAAAACGTGAAAGGCTAATTGAAAAATAGAAATCAATTAGCGTTAATGATGTAATAATTATTAATAATATAATCCAGAAACCATGCATAATATTTATTATTTCTTATAGAAAAGGACAGAAGCAATTTCTGTCCCATAATATTTATCCTGTTAAATTTAATATCCCTTACAAGATAGAAAATTTACAATAAACAAAAAAATCAATTATATCAAAATAATTAACGTAATGTTACATTTTACATTGCTTAAAAATCCTATATTTGCAGATGTTTTTTTCAAAAATAAAAAAGGATTAATATTATGGTCTCATATATAACAAAGGATAATTTAGACAGCAAGTCAGCATCATGGCTTCAAACTATAGAACCGTTTAATCAGCACAGGTTAAAGCTCTCAAAAGAGAAATCCGCCCTCATGGTAATTGATATGCAGAAGTTTTTCCTCGATGAAACTTCTCCTACTTTCACATGCGGCGGAATTCCGATTATTCCAAAAATAAAAAGCCTGATAACCGAATTTCGAAAAGCAGGCAGGCCTGTTATTTACACAAAGCATGTTCATCATCCCGATAAATTAGATGCCGGAATTATGGAATGGTGGTGGGAAGGCATGTGCATTGAAGGAAGCCCCGAAAGCGAAGTTCATAATGAGATTGCTCCGATAGCAGGTGAAAAGGTTATTCTCAAGCACAGGTATTCTGCATTTTATAATACTGATTTAGAGACTATACTTCGTGTACTAAAAATCGAAGACTTAGTCATAACGGGTATTATGACTAATATGTGCTGCGAATCCACTGCGAGAGATGCTTATTACCGCGATTATAAAGTACATTTCCTATCGGATGCAACAGGTAGTGTTACCGAAGAAATGCACCTTGCCAGCTTGTTGAATCTTGGTTTTGGATTTGCAAATATTACAACTACTGAAGAGATTTTAAAGCAAATGAAATAGTATAGTAAATTAAATATTTTAATTATTTCCCCCTTTTATTAGGGGGAGATTATTAACAAAGGTTATATAATACCGAGCCAAAATTTTAATGATTTTTCAAGTAAGGTTATATCTGATTTATCCAAATTACCTACTGTTTTAATTACTAATGTATCTTCAACAGTAATAATACCTCTTTTTATAGTTGATGGTACGTTTAATCCCGCTTTTTGCCAATTACTCAAAATAAATTCACCGGGTTGTAAATTTTGAAGATTACTTGTTAAAGGAACAATAATAATATCTCTTGAAGGATGTTCATCACTAACAACTATTGCAGGTCTGATTTTGTATGTAGTTAAACTGGTAAAAGGATATTTTATCAGAATAATTTCATTTTTCGAGTAACTGCTCATATATATCATCGTTATCATTGTTCCAGATTTTATCAAGCATTTCTTCTGACGCTTTTATAAAATAATCTTCGCTTGGTTCTTCAATGACTGTAACAATTACTTTTGAGCCATCAGGAATTGAAGCATCCTTCGGTAATTTCAAATTACCGCTTTCATAAACAGCTTGATGTGATATTAACATATATTCCTCCAAATTTTAAAAATAAACGTTGATTATTAGATTATATTGAAACAAAATTCTTTTTATTATTAAATTACATATAACAAATTGATAATTTTAAAAATTTAATATGAGAAATATTCTACTTGGATTTATATGTATATGCCTCCTCTATCTCGGAGGCGGCGGCATTTATGGAGGCTTGTCATTTATGATTGACCCATCAGGAAAAAGCATGGAAATGGCACCCGAAGTAATTAAATCAATTCCATTAACAAATTTTTTTATACCCGGAATTTTCCTTTTTCTCATCTTTGGAATTATTCCACTTGTAACAACTACGGGTCTCATCCTAAAACACGGATTGCCTTTTATAAAAATAAAAGATAATAAACCAAAAAACAACTGGGTTTGGCATTCAGCCTATCTGACAAGTATGGCTCTTGTGTTCTGGATTTTAATTCAACTACTTCTGATTGGCTATGGCCATCCACTCCAGGTGATGCTACTCGGTGTCGGTGTAATAATGTTCTTACTTCTCAGAAACTCGATTGTAAAAGAATACTTCGGTGAAATAAATACTCAGGTGGAGAAATGAATCTTGATAAACTTATAAAAGAAATCAGGGAATATTTTAAAATAAATGCTGATGAAACAATTGTAAAAAAATACTCACGTTATTTCAAGGAAGGATATCAAGGGTATGGTATCGAACATAACATTTTCATGACAAAAAAAGATGAATGGTTTGCTTTATACAAAGATAAGCTCACTATGGATTATTTTCTAAATCTTGGTGGAATGCTGTTAAGCTCAGGAATGTATGAAGAAGGAGCCTTAGCAATTCATTTTCTTTTAAAACAAAAAGAAAAGTTGAATAAGGATGCATTCAAAATAATTGGCGACTGGTTTGAAAAGTATATTACAAATTGGGGCCACACCGATTACTTTTGTAGTGAGCTTCTACCCTACTTCTTCGAGAAAAATATCGTTAAACTTGAAGACATCAAACCATGGCGCTTTTCACAATCACAATGGAAACGCCGTTCAGTTCCTGTTACATTTATCAAGTTGATGAAGAAAGACAAATCACCTGATAAATACATTAATCTGATTGACCCGATGATGATGGACAAAGACAGGCCTGTTCATCAGGGATTAGGCTGGTTCCTGCGAGAGACATGGAAGAAATATCCTGAAATAGTCGAATCATTCCTTCTGAAATGGAAAGATTCAGCACCACGCCTCATATTCCAGTATGCAACTGAGAAGATGACGAAAGCTGAAAAGGAGATGTATAGGAAAGGGAAATAAGATATATATTGGACATTAATTTATTCAATAACTTCAAATAATTTATTTTATTAATCGTATAAGACATTGTTTAATTAATTAAATAATTGGTATGTTTCCAAGACCTATACAAGTAATTGCGCTAGAAAATTTCCAGATTTGGTTAAAGTATTCAGATACAACCGAAGGAATTGTAGATTTATCACATTTAAAAAATCAAGGTATATTTAATGAATGGAGCAAACCTGGAATATTTAATAAAGTACAATTAAATTCTGAGACATTTGCAATATCATGGAATGAAGAAATCGAACTATGTCCTAATTCACTTTATTTGAAATTAAAGAACACATCCTTCGAAGAGTGGGAAAAATCCGAGTTAGTAAATGCCACAAATTAGCAGATTCTTTGGAATAATTATTTCGATGTTTTACAATGAACATTCTCCACCTCATTTCCATGCGGATTATGGTGAATTTAATGCTGAAATTTCTATTCGAGACCTTGTAATTATTAATGGTATTCTTCCCCCCAGGGCTTTAGGCTTAGTTATTGAATGGGCGTCACAACACAAATCCGAGTTATTAGAAAATTGGGATCTTGCTGAAAGCAAACAAGTTCTTAAAAGAATCGAACCATTGATGTAACACAAATATCAACCTAATGAACCTAAATACTGAATATTATATTCCTAAATTTTATTTAAATAAATTTATCATTTCAAACGTCAACAATTAATTTTTCAAATATAAAATGGAAGAAACTAAAAATATTGCGTTAGTAGCACACGACAACTGCAAGAAAGACCTTACCGAATGGGTGAATTGGAATTGGAATTTGCTCTTAAACCACAAATTAATCTGCACAGGTACAACAGGCAAACTTGTCGAGAAGGCTTTAATGAAAAAACTTGGTAAAGAAAATGTTTTGCAATACAAAGTAATCAAATTAAAATCAGGGCCTTTCGGAGGCGACCAACAGCTTGGTGCTATGATTGTTGATGGACAGGTAGATATTTTGATATTCTTCTGGGACCCTATGCAGCCACACCCTCATGACGTTGATGTGAAGGCACTATTAAGAATCTCGGTTTTGTATAACATTCCCACAGCATGCAACAGGTCAACGGCTGATTTCCTTATATCTTCACAATTGATGAGTGAGAATTATGAAGCTGTTAAAAGAGATTTCTCATATTATCTGAATAGAAAAGTATAAATATTGTAAAAAATTAAAGTCTATCAATTAATTCCTGTTTGCTGATTTTGTGATGATTTGCAATATCATTAATAATAGAAGAAAGTGTACCGATTCTTAGAGGATTGTGTGCTGGTATAGTAATATGATGTTCCCCATTGATTGTAGTTGTTAATCTTATATGACTTCCTGTTTGTCGAGTTATCACATAATCAAAAATATTAAGTTTTTTTGCAAGTTCAAAACCTGATAATCACGAGGTAGTTTCATTATACGGCAAAAACCTCATCCCGAACAAAATGTAATCTGACTAATGAAGGAATATTTCCTTTCTCGAAATGACAATTCACAGCATCCTTTATATTTTCTTTTAATTCGTCAATACTATTACTTTCAGTATAGATGCTGTTTCCAAGGGCTTTGGCAGTGTAACCTCCTTCTGCTGCTTCTTCAACTAAAAAAATTATTTCACTCATATCTTTTATTTAATTATTTGTAATCAACAGCTAAAACGGATTAAAGAAAATAAAATTATGTAAAATTAAATTTTTGAATTAGACTTTAATAATTTCCTATTACAAAATAATAAAATCTCACTTTATTACAATTCCTCTTCCATGCATTGCAATCATAAATTCTTGTGAAGTGATGCCTTCTTTTTCACGAAATAATTTCAGTTCTCTGACTGCATCCAGCATATTGTCCCCTCCCTGTGAAAATGTACCCCAATGCATTGCTATTGATTTTCTTGATTTAAGAATCTTATGTGCTTCTAACGCTTCTCCAGGTGAAGTATGAACATCTCCGAAAAACCATCTTGGTTCAATAGGGCCTATCGGCAGTAAAGATAATCGAATGGGTCCAAATTTGTCAAATATTTGTTTAAAATGAATTCCAAATCCTGTATCACCGGCAAAATAAATAGGGCCGGATTCGGTTTCTATTACATAACCACCCCACAAAGTATTATTTCTATCGCTGATACCCCTCATTGAAAAATGCCTTGATGGTACAAAAGTAATTTTATTTTTATTTTTGAACAAATATTCCTGCCACCAATCAAGTTCAATCGAGTTTTCCAAACCTTCGTCAACCAGCGTTCCCTTATTACCAAGCGGAACAATTATAAGAGGATTGAATTTTTCTTTTAACATCAATAATGTTGGTATATCCATGTGGTCATAATGATTGTGACTCACAAGCACAATATCAATAGGAGGCAAATCCTCAAATCTGATTCCGGGAGGACGATGACGTTCCATACCAATAACAGGTACAGGACTTACAAGTTCCGACCAAACAGGATCAGTAAGGATATTAATACCATTTGTTTGAATAAGAAAAGTTGCATGGTTAATAAAGGTTACAACAAGAGAATCAGCGGTTATTCTCTCAGACGGTTTGGGACCGGGTTTCTCATTCCACCAGTCATCCCAATCACCCTTACTACTAAATAGAAGGAATCTCAGCAAATCCCAAGTTGAATGTGAACTACTCGAATCTATATTATGAAATTTCTCTCCATCAAAATGGTCAGATACTGGTCCTTTATATCTTGAACCATCAAAAGAACAACTACTAAAAAATAGAATAAACTGAAAAATTATTATATATTTTAAAATATTATTCTTCATACTTTATATCATTTTCGGAATTAATTATTAATTTTTAAATCATTCCAATAAAAGCACCCATTCTGCCTGACAGTTCCTTATCCCTTCGATATGAATGATACTCTCCATCTGCAATTGTGCATATTTCCGATACTTCAATATTTTCTTCTTTCACACCACTTGAGATGAGTTGGTACTTAATCTGTACTTTATTATCGAATAAAAATTTTCCTTCCTTTTCCCCCTTTACTAAAGTGGGATTAAGAGGGATTTCTGCTCCCTTTTTCAAAGGGAGATTAAGGGGGTTTCCTTCATTTTCCATAAAATACTTCGCCACATCATGCCCAACCTCATATTTCTCACCGGATGCTGAAGGGCTTATCCAAACTTGTAAATCATTCGGGTCAGAGCCATGCTTTTTCATTAGCTCTACCCCCTTCACTGCAATGTTTAAACTTGAACCTTTCCAACCGGAATGTAATGCCGAAATAACATTTTTCACAGGGTCGAATATCAGCACACCTGCACAATCTGCAAGAGAAACACATAATACTATACCTTTTTCTAAACATATCATTCCATCTCTAACTCCCCTGTCCTGTCCTAATCCTTCAGTAGAAATTGAATTCACTAACTCTATAATGTCTCCGTGAACCTGCTTTTGAAAAATCACTTTTTTTATTGAGGGATAATAGTTACTAAGATATTCAGCCAGATATTTCCTGCCCTGGCTTGCTTCAACTTCATTGAAAGGCCCTGCTGGAGAAATAGTAAATCCTTTAGGTGGAAAATCCTTAATGTTTCTTTTTGTAATTCCCGCGACTATTCTTGATTTATCGAATATTCTGGGTTCATTTATTTCAAGCATATACTTTATTCCTTAGTCCAGTTCAATATTTTAAGGTAAATGAGTTTCTATATTTAATACTTTCTCAATTTTAATTTGTAAATCCAAAGAAACAGGAAAATGTTGAATACTTCTTCTATATTTTAATTTATCTGTAATATTTATACCCACATTCCCTGTATAACCAATCACAAGTGAGTCAGGATTTTCTAACAAAAGCCTTTCCATTGAATAATCTCTTGAAGGATACTGAGCAGGTTTCCTGTCTGACAAGAGAATAAAAGTTTTGTTTTCACTTATTGGAACAAAAGCTGCAACATAATTTTCTCTGGGATAAATCTTAATCTCCCTTTTGTCTGTTGTTCCATTGTAAAGTGCCAGAGACATATAACATACACATACACTTATTCCAAGCCTGAAAAGTAATTGTTTTCTTGAATTTGATAGAAGGGCATATATTAATCCGATTGATATAAGAACAGAAAAAAGGATTGTAATGTTTCCCTCGAGAGATGATAAAGGTATTTTCAATAAAAATTTGTTGAGCCAAACAGAAAGAGCAATAAGAAAATCGGTTGATGAGGCGTAAGCAAGTCCAAGCCATGTACTGATATAAGATAGTCCCACAGCCATTAGTGCAAATATCATGGCGATGCTATATAATGGAATAATGAATATATTCGCTATGGGTGAAATAATCGAAAACACTTTAAAATAATATGCTACAATCGGTGATACAATGATAGATGCTGAGAATGTTATAGCAATGGAAGAAATGATATAGTTTGAAACCTTATTATCAAGTTTAATGAGATTTAACAAAGCTTTTCTGAATGGATGATATAAAAAAGCAATTCCAAGCATCGCAGCGGCAGACATCTGGAATCCCATTGAATAAATCAAGTTTGGTGAAAATATAATAACAAGAATTATAGACAAAGCAATCACGTTGATTGCACTAACTCTTCTTTGTGTAGTATTAATTAATAATGCTATTACAGCCATAATTCCTGCTCTAATTGCAGGTGGCTGCATACCAGTCATCACAACAAATGCAGATACAAGAATAGTGAAAAAGACAAGTTTCAACCATTTCATTCTGACAAAACCAAGAAGAATGAACAAAACTGCTGCTATTACTCCAACATGTAAACCGCTGACAGAGAGAACATGTGTTGTTCCGGTCAATGAAAAATCTCTTCTCAGAGTTTGTGGTACTCTTGTCTGGTCGCCTGTCAGAAGAGCAAGTATTATTCCGAAATTCTTTTCACTGAAAAGTAAATCTATTTTTCTTTCAATTTCAGAAACAACAAGCTCCCGGTAAAAATTAATATCATTATGTCTTCTGATAATCGAAATCTTTTTTGCTGAAGCATCAGCAATCCACTGAACATCAATAGATGCTGCATACTGTTCCTCATTTATTTCTGTCGGCAATACGGCTTTATGAGGAAGCCGAATTTTGACAGGACAGGCAATATCATTTCCAGCAAATAATTCAATCGGATTTTTATTCAAACCTTTAATATTTAATATTACGTTTGTATTCTTGATAAGAGGCAATGCTTTATGGTCAACTTTGCCTTCAACAATACAGCGATATGAATAAGAAGTCTTTTTTAGAGTTTTCACAATTCTGCCTTCAAGCAAAGCGGATGAAGTTGGAATTATTTTGTTTGGAGTATTAAATGAAAGCTGATTTAACTGAGCAGAAATGCAAAATCCGATTGTTAAACCGAGTATTAAATAAGCAGGAAATATTTTCTTGAAAAGTACAAATATAAATGAAATAATCACAGCTAATATTATTATATATAATAATATTGCATCATTTACATCATAATTATTACCAATTATAATACCTAATATTATTATAATTAATAATTTAAGTGCTGGATTATTAGTGAATATTTTCATTTATCCAATTTTAATAAATTTTGATTCATATCCAATAATCATTCAACAAAATTAATTATTTTTATATCCAACCATGAAAAATTTGAAATAAAATCTGGTTTTTATTATTTTAGGAAAATTTTTCATAATTAATTTAGTAATAAATTATGAATAGATTATATTTAGGGCCAATAATCTTTGTTGTATTGATTACACTATACCGATATATTTTTGATTATTTTCATATATTAGGAAATCAAAATGTCGAACCATTTTATTCTTACTTAATCCCAGGTATTTTATCAGGAATATTATTCTTTTTCTTAATAACTAAATTAACTTTTTTCTTTAAATTCCCACGGTTTCGAGAAAAAGAGATAGTAATCAAAGAACAGGGTGGCTATCATTTAACAAAACGTCATTATTCTCCGGGTAAACTCTTTCTCACACCAACACGATTAATCTTTAAATCACAATATGATATTCCAAAACATAATATAATGATTCCATTAGACACAACTAATTCTTATAGTATATATAAAATGTTCGGATTCATTATTATGGGATTAAGGGTAAAGACTGAGAATGTTTCAGAGATTTTCATTGTCAATGGACCAAAACAATGGATTCAGGCTTTGCAAACTTTTGCTTAACAGAAATTTGATGGTTGGGATTAATTAAAATTTCTTGAGTTGAGATAATACTTCTTGACTTAACAGTTTTAAAGTTATAATTTTGTTTTTTTATATATTGTCAATAAGCAGGATTTATTATGATGAGACTAATTATTCCTACTGTCTTATTTATTATTCTATTCTTTGTATTATCTCATTATGTTTTGAATTGGATTAATAATACTATTATTGAGGACCTCATACTGAGCATAGTTGTTGGTATAATATGGATTATCAGTATGAAAAAAACTATGACATCAAAACGCTTTGATGTGAAATTAGATACTGAAAAGGAAATCATTAAACAGCAGGGTGCTAACCATTTCAAGAAAATGGAGGGTGTAGGTGGAAAATTATTCTTGTTTAGAGATTCTCTCTTTTTCAAATCACACAAATATAACATTCAAAAACATAGCCTTACAATTCCCATCAATGAAATAAAAAGCTACGATATTTACAAACTTTTCGGTGTTTTTCCACTTGGATTTAAGGTTAACACTTTAAATTCAAAAGAAATTTTTATTGTTGAAAAACCAAAGGAATGGATACAGGCTTTGAAAGCCTAATACTATATCCAGAAATTGAGAATTTAAAGTGATATGAATAACTGTTGTTAATAATTAGTTAAATTTTCCCTTGATATAAATCCCAAATCGGAAAACATAGTTCATAATCATTCCAAACAATATCTCCGTAATTTATCGAGAAATTTTTAAATAACTTCTCGTTAAGATATTTCTTAGACATGGGATTATTTGAGGAATTCAAGAAAGTACTAAAATCAACTAACTTTGATTTTCCGTCATTAAAAAGAAATTTTATTTTATAATTTCCCTGATAGTCAGCTTTTGTAATTGACAAATACATTTTAAATCCTTTTTGAAATTTTTTCAGATGTTATTTCTTTATTAAAAACAAAAAAAAGTCTATCCATTTATGAACAATATCGTCCTTGTAAACTTCAACTAATTTAATAAATTTCGTCAAATTTTTAGTGTCAAGTGGTTCTTTACCCTGAACATCTTTAATTAATATTGAATCAAATTTACCATTTTTAAATATAATTTCCGCCTTGCTTTCTTTTTCTTGATATTTACAATGTACATGAATCGGTTCATGTTCATTTGAATAAAATAAAACAATTAAACCGAAATATTCGTAAAGTTTTGGCATTTGTTTTGAATAGATAATATTTTTAATATTTGTTAATGAATAATTTTCAGAATCATTATGAATCAATCTCATATAAAGTTAGATTGGTAGTCAGAAATGGTCTTATCAGCTAAACACTGTAATTTACCTGACTGAATATCTTCCCCTATTTCCATATCCCATTCATCAAAACATTTCAAATTCTGATTTATTTTTTTAAGAATTTTAGATTCATTAACATACTCACCGGTCCTACCATTTTTAATAGCATTACCTAAGCATAAGTCCTCAATCTCATTAATGACTTCTTTCTTTATCTGATTTCTTTTAGTATCTATCACTTGATTGATAGCATTCTCAATGAAGTCGGACATTGTTGGAAGAATTTCGTATTTAGCTGTTGTACTCATTAAATTTCTCCTTTAAATTCAAGATTGATTAATCATTAAAACATATTATTTATCATTATTACAAAAATATAAACAAAAACGAAAATAAGAGGATATTATTCCTTTTGTACTTTATTTCACTTTACTTCGTTTACAGGTATATTTTAAAATCAAACGGAATAATACTATGTGTGGAATTGTTGGTTATGTCGGAAATCAGAAAGTATCTAACCTGCTTATTAACGGATTAAAACGGATGGAGTACCGGGGATATGACTCTGCCGGTATCAGCGTTTTGCAGGACGGTAAAATTCAAACAATCAAAAAATCAGGAAAGGTTTCTCAATTAGAAAAATTGGTTGACCATACATTGTATGATTCAACAATTGGTATAGCACATACCAGATGGGCAACTCACGGCGAACCCAACGATATAAATGCACATCCTCACCACAGTTCCGATGACAAAATTTCAATAGTTCATAACGGTATCATTGAAAATTATGCCGCAATTAAAAAGAACCTTCAGGAAAAAGGATATACATTTCGTTCCGAAACTGATTCCGAAGTCCTTGCTGTAATGATTCAGGCAATTTATGAAAAAGTACAATGCCTTGAAGAAGCTGTTCGATTTGCATTGAATGAAGTTGACGGTACTTTCGGACTTCTTGTACTTTCTTCCCACGAACCCGATAGGATTATTGCCGCCCGCCGTGGCAGTCCTATGGTACTTGGAATAGGAGATGGCGAATATATTGTTGCCTCCGATGCTTCCGCAATTATTCAACACACCCGCCAGGTTGTTTATTTGAATGACAATGAAATGGCAATAATCAAACGCGACGGCTTCGAAACAAAAACCATAATGAATGAAGCCACGACTACTCACATTCAGGAAATTGAATTCGATTTGGAACATATTGAAAAAGCAGGTTATGAGCATTTCATGTTGAAAGAAATATTTGAACAGCCCGAAACCTTTAGAGATGCTTTCAGGGGACGTTTGCTTGCTGATAAAGGAAATGTTAAGCTTGGCGGTTTAACTCAAGTACAGGAGAAATTAAGACAGGCTAAGAGAATAATCATCACTGCCTGTGGCACATCCTGGCATTCAGCACTTGTCGGTGAATATATAATTGAAAACCTTGCTCAAATCCCGGTTGAAGTAGAATATGCTTCCGAATTCCGCTATCGCAACACTCCCCTTTATCCTGACGATATAGTTATAGCAATTTCCCAGAGCGGAGAAACAGCAGATACACTTGCCGCAGTATATGAAACAAAACAGAAGGGTGCTACTCCAATAGGTATTGTGAATGTAGTCGGAAGTTCTATAGCACGGGAAACCGAAGCAGGTATTTATATACATGCCGGTCCCGAAATTGGAGTTGCATCAACAAAAGCATTCACATCACAAATCAGTGTTCTAACTATATTAGCACTTTATCTTGGCAGGATGAGAAATCTCTCTCAAAGCGATGGAAAAAGGATAGCTGCTGAAATACTTGAAATACCTGACAAAATCAGGCGAATCCTCAATCGCTCAGATGAAATTAAAGCTTTAGCAAAGAAACAAGCGAAATCAAGAAACTATCTCTATCTCGGAAGAGGCTACAATTTCCCTGTTGCTCTCGAAGGAGCTTTGAAGATGAAGGAAATATCATATATTCATGCTGAGGGCTACCCTGCTGCCGAAATGAAGCATGGTCCTATCGCTTTGATTGATGAAAATATGCCCGTAGTTATTGTTGCAACGAAAGATGAAATCTATGAAAAGGTAATTTCAAATATTCAGGAAGTAAGAGCCCGTAAAGGCAAAGTGATAGCCATTGCAACTGAAGGAGATGAAAATATAAAAGATTACGCTAATCATGTGATTTACATTCCCTCAACTTTACCAATGCTTACTCCTGTTCTTGCAGTCATACCATTGCAATTGATAGCATATTATACTGCTGTTGAGCTAGGATGCAATGTTGACCAGCCGAGGAATCTGGCGAAGAGTGTGACAGTAGAGTGATTTAATATAATATCTTTATATTTGTAACGTTATGTTTATAAATATAGGAAGGAAAAATATGGCAATAATTAAAGATATTTCTATTGATATTATAAAAAAAATGCCCGAAGAATGTTCAGTTGACGATATAATGTATGAACTGAATTTCATATCAAAAGTTCTCGAAGGTGTCAAAGATGCTGACGAAGGAAGATATATCTCAAAAGAAGAACTTAACAAAAGGATAAATTCATGGGCATCGTCTGGACTGACAGGTCGGTAAAAGATTTACAATCAATATTCGAATTCATCTTTAAGGACTCTCCATATTATGCGGAGAGGTTTATTAAATCTCTTGTCAAATCTACGGAAAAACTAGAATCCATGCCCTTAATAGGAAGAGAAGTTCCTGAGTTACCTCAACACAATCTACGAGAAATTATTTACAAAAATTTTAGAATTGTTTATAGAGTTTCAAAAGAAAATGACATCATTATTATTTCTATTATCCATTGCTCAAGAGATTTTTCATCAGCTATAAATGGATAATTACATAAAATGCGTATGAAGAATTAAAACAGATTGGATAATAATTATATCAGGGTGGAGCCTTTTATTTATTGAGTGTATAATTAAAAGCTCCACCCGAAATAATTTTTTAAATTCTTATTCGTTGTCATCAAATCCAGGTCCTCTTCCTCCCCCTGGTCTGAGTCCCTTGCCTTTGCCTTTTGCCATATTAAGTAAAATTTTCTGAAGTTCTTTCATAAACTTCGATTCAAATACAAGAAACTTTGCATATTCCTTAGGTTCCAATATAGTTTTGAAAGCTCTCAATTTTTCAAGATAAACATCATTCAGCTTAGCTTGACTATTAATCAATTTTTCCGTTAAGTTTGAAATTTCATCTTTAGATGCATCTTTTTTAATAGCGGCACCGAGTTCGTTGGCAGTAGCATCCACTGCCATTCTCTGTTCTTCAACCTTTTTTTCGTAAGCCGAATATTTCACCAGGAACTTTTCAGAATTTTGCTCATCAAGACTTAGAATTTCAAGTAATTTCATCTTTTTCATCATTTTAATTCTTTCTTTTGCCTTATTAGCTGGTTGTGCAGTAACAAAACTCGTTGTCAAGGCAATTAAAAGAATTATAATTCCAACTTTTTTAATATGTGAATTTAACATTGGAAATCTCCTCTAAAATATTTTGAAAATCATTTTCTTCCAAATTATTCATTTCATTCATCAGGTTATAATTATGTTGGTCAGGCATCGAAGCTAATGAAGTTTCAATACCGGTTAGACCCGATGAAATATGTTCTGAAATGAAATCTTCCCATAAACTTTGAGCTGTGCCTTCATCCATTCCCGGATTAGACAGTTCTTTCACATTTTCGGATGCCAGATTTGTTGAGAGTGCAAGATAATCAGCTTCCATCGCAGGACTATCAAATAATGTAAGAGCATCATTGTTTTTTAAGACCTGCAACTCACCAAATTTCCCGTCAATTTTATTATTTCCCATCTTCGAATTCTCTAAATTGGGATTAATAACAAAAATTAATATTAGTACAACAGCTAATCCTACAGTGGGAACAATATAACGGGCAGCAAAACTAAAACGTCTTTGTTTTGCTGTTTTAGCTTCCATTCTATTCATAACTTTAATCGAAAGATTTCTTGTCTTCTGAGAAATCTTTTTATCAAAATCCATCTTTTCCACCTTGCCGAAAACAGCTTTGACTTGTTTGATTTCGTCCACCAAGTCCGGATAGTTTGGCAAATAATATTCATAAAGTTGAATATCATCGGTAGATAACCTTCCGAACACATAGTCAGGAAGCATCTCCTGCATTTCTTTATTTGTTAAATCTCTATTTGGTACAAAATTTTCCATAACTTTACTTTCAATTTATTATTATTTTCAATTTTCATTTATCAATTATCATTTATCAATTTTCAATTATCTATTATCTATTTTCTATTTCCTAATTTTTAATTGTTAATTATCAATATCCACACTCTTTTTCATCATTTCAGTTATTTTCTTCACAGCATGATAATAATTAGCTTTCAATCCTCCAACGGATGTTCCCAGAACCTTTGATATTTCTTCGTAACTTAACTGGTCGAAATACCGTAATGAAAAAGTTTCACGTTGTTTTTCAGGTAGTTTTGTTAAAACAGATAACAACGCTTCTTCACTTTCCTTTTTCTCAATCGAATCGTAAGGTGTATCATCATCCGAAGCCAATGTCACTCTAAGCGAAGTCAAAGCGGCTTCCTCATTATCAGAAAAATCAAGTTTCACAAAGTTCAGAATTTTCCTTTTGCGTCTCATGTTTGTGGCTACATTAGCCGTTATCCTGTAAAGCCAGGTCCTGATATTACTATCACCCCTGAATTTATGTAAATTATTTAGTGCTTTAATAAATACTTCCTGTGAGGCATCATCAGCATCTTCATATGATTGTAAATAACGAAGTGCCGTTGAAAAAACAAAATTCTGGTGCTTCCGCACAAACGCAGTCGCAGCGGCTTCACTCCTGTTTTCAGTATAATCCCTGATTATCTCTAATTCGTTTTCCAACACTAAGGCACTTGCATACATTTTTTTCTTAAATATAATGTTTTTTACTGATTAGACACAATAAAATCAGAAAGGTTTAACATATATATAAAACTTTGACTTTTGAGAGTTCTGTGTTGAATTGAAAATTGTAGGGATTGAAAATTTTCAATCCTATTAAAGATATACAACCAAAATTGAAAATTAGAAATTGAAAATTGAAAATTTCTAAATACCTGCTCCGGATGCACGAAATGCACGTTTTGGCTTCATATAACCACAAATCAAGTATTAAATCACCTCTCCTTAAACGTTGTCATTGCTATTATCTCAAGCATGACAAAATCCTATAATCCTTAAATCCTACAAAACCTAATTCAGACAATTTTTTAAAACCATTTTAAAACCGTTTTCTTGTTATATCATCCCGTCAACCTTATTTTTGTCCCGCATGTTCTTTGACAATCCGGGATGAATAGCCACTATTTTCAAATAGTGGAAAAGGTTTCCAAAACCTCTCGACTTTAGTCACTTATTGCCACAAAAAGACACTACCTACATGACATCAATAGGACAAAATGAGACAAAACAGGACAATTTGAGACAAATATTACATATTCGCTATATTATAACTCCTTACAAATCAGTTATAATTCCTCGAGGGCAATCCAAAATAAAAAAAATATAGGACAAAATGAGACAAAACAGGACATTTTCAAATAAAAACTCTGTGTAACCTTGGGCAAAACTCGGTGTAACTCTGTGGTAAAATTAGCTTAGTCCTCAATTCTGCATTATAAATTTAAGAATTGAAAATTTATTGAAAATTAGAAATTGAAAATTGAAAATTTATTGAAAATTAGAAATTGAAAATTGAAAATTTTATTTTTTATTACCGGGTAGTTCAATAACAAAAGTTGAACCTTTACCTAAAGATGTTTCCTTTAAATAAATTTTTCCGTCATGATAATCTTCTACAATTCGCTTACAAAGACTCAATCCCAATCCCCATCCTCTATTCTTTGTCGTAAATCCGGGGAAGAAAATCTGTCGCCTTTGTTTAGCAGTCATTCCTTTGCCTGTATCGGTAACGGAGATGTCGATGTGACTCTTATCCTTACATGTTAAATCAATTGTAACTTTACCCCTCTTATTTTCGATAGCCTCAGTAGCATTTTTCAATAAATTCTCGATTACCCATTGAAACAGGTCAGGGTTTATTGATGTTACAATGTTATTGTCAAGATTTCTTACTATCTCAATCTGTCTTCCGATATGAGGAAGCCGCTTTTCAAAATAATTGCAAATCTGTTCAATAACATCAGCCAGGTTTTTTGTAAATTTTTCAGGTTTCGAACCGATTTTGGAAAATCTTGTAGCAATCACACCAAGCCTGGTAATATCGCTCTCCATTTCGTTTATCGTATCTTCGAGTGCTTCAGGTTTGTCTTTATTTAACCTCATAATCTCCATCCATGCCATTAGACTGGATATAGGCGTTCCAAGCTGATGAGCCGCCTCTTTTGCCATACCTACCCATACCTTGGACTCTTCATTCCTTCTGATTGTACTGAAAGCGATATATCCTATGACTATAAAAGTTATTACAATAAGAATTTCGACAAAAGGAAAAAATCTCAGCTTATCTATAAGGAAAGAATGTGAGTAGTAAAATTTTTGCAACACCTTACCATCAGGCCCTTCGATTATAATTGGAGTATATGTCTCTTTCATCCTTTTTATATTTTCAACCAGGAATTGTTTCTGTTCCTCCATTGTCAATGAAGTATCAATATCTATATTGATTGTGTATTGGTCATATGGATAAATCGGTTCGTCATTTTTATCAGTAATAATCACAGGGAAGGACAAAGTAGGAGTAATATTATCAATTAAAAACAAGTAATCTTCGATTGTATTAGGGTCGGAGTATCTTTTATAAATATCTGTATAGAATTTAACCGTCTTTTGCTCTATCTCAATCAATTCCCGAACGAGGGACTGAGTATATAATATCATTGATATGAAAATTCCGAAGGCAGTTGCACCTAGCAAAATTTTGAGCTGCCATTTTGAATAGGTAAAGCGGTAAAATATGTCTGATATTTTGCTTTTGAACAATTTCATATTTATTCAAAGTTGAAATTTTCAATTGATGTAATAGGTTGTTTAAACTGCTCGGATGTTTGCATATTTTTCACAGTTAATGTACCTTCACTTATTTCATCTTCACCAACAATAACCACGTATTTGGCACCAACTTTATTTGCTTCTTTCATTTGAGACTTTATCGAACGTTTCTGTAAATCCATCACAGTTCTGATGTTTTTACTACGCATCTTCCCGGCAATACTTATTGAATGACTAATAAGTTCAGGATTTGCAGTAACAATATAAACCTGGGGTGATGAATCACTTTCTTGTAGTTTGTCAGTACGTTCAAGAATAAGCAAAATTCTCTCAATTCCAAGAGCAAAACCAACTGCAGAAGTAGGCGTTCCTCCAAACTGTTCGATTAAATTATTATATCTTCCACCACCTCCGAATGAATCCTGAGCACCAAGTGCAGAACTTTGAAATTCAAATACGGTATGGTTGTAATAATCAAGTCCCCTGACAAGCCTTGGATTTAATGTGTAATCAATACCCGCTTCAGCGATAAGCCTTTTAACATCTTCAAAATGATTCCTGCTCCCATCATCTAAAAAGTCAAGAATAACAGGTGCTTCCTGCAATAGAGTTAAATCATTTTCATTTTTTGAATCGAGAATTCTCAGGGGATTTGTTTCAAGCCTGTTTTTACTTTCCTCCGAGAGTTTGTCTTTAACTGATTTCAGGTAATAAACAAGCTCATCAATATATTTCTTTCTTGATTCATTGGAACCCAATGAATTAATAAATAAATTATATTCTGAAATACCAACAGATTTAAAAAGAGAATCAGCTAATAATATCATTTCAGCATCTGCTTCCGGATTTGCTGAGCCGAGACATTCTGCTCCATACTGGTGAAACTGCCTTAGCCTTCCTTTCTGAGGCCTTTCAAATCTGAAAAATGGACCGAAATACCATAATCGAAGCAATGGAGATTCACGAAGCAACGAATTTTGAACGACAGACCTGACAAGAGCCGCTGTCATCTCCGGCCTAAGAGTTAATGATTCATCTCCTTTATCTGTGAATGTGTACATCTCCTTATTTACAATATCAGTTGCGTCACCAATACCTCTTGAAAACACCTCAGTCTTTTCAAATATTGGTGTCCTCAATTCCTTATACCCGAACAGATGAGAAACTTTACGAAATGTTGACTCCACAAAATCCCAATACCCAATGGTATCAGGTAAAATATCCTTTGTCCCTCTAACAGCTTGTATCATAATATTTTATTTCTAATTATTCAGAATAACAAAAATATCAAAAACATTTATCATTTATATATGTTCATTTGATGAGTGATTTTTATTGTAGGTGTTTGAAGTATATAGTAATATTTACCAGTTGGTAAATTTGAAACATCGAGCTCAATTTCATAGAAGCCGGGTTTCATTTCTTTTTCCAAAATAGTTTTTACGATATTTCCCAATATATCGACAATGAAAATTTTTGTTATTCCTGATTCTGCAACACTGAAATCTATCTTTGTTGTGTTAACGACGGGGTTGGGTTTGTTCTGTGATAATGATATAATCCCATCCTGATAAAAGAACCTTGGTTCACTTTCCCTGCAAATGCCATCCAGGATAAATTGGCCATCTATTGAATTTATTAATAAATTTCCTTTCCCTGAATAGCTAACCGAATCAATTTTCAATTCTGAAATTGAATCGTTTCCCAGTCCTGTTCTGAAATTCAATACATATAAGATACTATCCGATATATCTTTGCATGGCATTAACAATTTCATTTTACCTATATTTCCCTCGATAGAATTTTGAGAATTTCCAAGATAATCGAGTATTGTTGAGTTATAAGTAATCTCAGAATATATTGTATCTATCATCTCTTTAAAATCATTTTTTGTTATCCCTTCTATCAAAATCGGAATTGATATTAATTTTCCTATTCCTTCTTCAACATTTGGTAAACGAATCGAGACTGTATCATTCCAGGGTTTAACACCACTACCAATAAGGCTGATTTCACAAGGAACAATTTGTAAATCATAAGTAACAGACAGAATACAATTGTACGTTCTTATACTATCAGGTGAAAATCTTATCGAGACAGATAAAGTTGAATCAGGTTTTAATGGAATTGAATCCGTTTGTGATAATATTTGAAAATATGTACTGTCATTTCCTAAAAGTTTCAGCGATATAGCAACTTCATCAGTACCTGAGTTCCTGATTAGAGCAATTTTAGTTGAATCTCTGTTCTTTCCAATAATGACATCTCCAAAGTCAATTTCATTTACAATTTTTTGGATTGGTGGAATTAGTCCCTTGCCAGAAAGTATGCTTATTAAAGTATCTTTGCCAATGTAAAATTCAATAACTGCACTTCTGAGGCCAGTGTCGGAAGGCTGGAAATTAATATCATAACTCATCGATGTAGCTGAATCAATAAAGACTGTTGATTGGAAATTACGAATAAGAAAATCTGATGGATTTTTTCCACTCAATCTGATATTTTTTATCTTAAAAGAAAAACCGGATTTATTCAGTAAAATTGAATTTACTACCGAATCTTTACTATCACCCATAGCAACTCTACCGAAATCAACATCCTGTACAACGACAGTAGGTTTGCTGATTTTAAAAGCACAGTCATTTGTATCAAATTGCAGTAATTTAGTATAAAGATTCCAAATTCTCGCAGTACTGTCCCAGCTTGATGTCAGGACTCTTGAACCATCTGGGCTGAAAAAAGCAGTTTGAACGGCACTCTTATGCCCCCTTAGAACCTGTCCTGGCTCTCCGGTGTTTGTATTCCAAATTTTAGCAAGGAAATCCCCTGCACCTGCGGTAATAATTGAATCTTCATTATAATTAAAGTTTACAGAATTAATCGGTACGACACCAATCACAGAGTCAGAATGTATAACATAAGTAATTCTATTTCCATTTATATCCCACACATAAGCAGGGCCTGACCAGCTAGCACCACCAATAAAATTACCACTTTTTGAAAACGTTGCAAAAGGTATAAGCGAATTTAGAGTATCTATTTTTTTGAATAGCCTCAATGGATTAAAAGACCATAATTTAATCGTACCCTCTGTACCGGCAGTCATAAGTATATTATTTAAAGGATGAAATTCTGCATACCAAAGCATATCGAATTGTCCGGCATATATTCGCTCAAGAACTGTTCCTCTTTCAACATCCCATACATAAGCGAATCCATCAAGGCTTGCGGTTACGAGTTTCTTTGAATCTTTGCTGAAATTAACGCATCTGACAGCGTCTCCATGTCCTTTTAAAACTCTAACCAACTTACCCGTGTTTGCTTCCCAAAGTACTGCTGTACTGTCATCACTGGCTGTAGCAACATAATGAGTGTCCGGCGAGAATACTGCCCATCTTACTGAGCCCAAATGACCTTCAAAAGTTCTGACTTTATTTCCACTCCAGGCATCGAACATTGTAGCTTTTCCATCCTTGGTGGAAGTTATAACAAGGTTGCCATCGGAACTAAAATTTGCAGAATTAACTTCAGAATTATGCCTGAAAATAATATCCCCCGATGAATAATCAGGCCAGTATTGAGTTACTTTGATTTGGCATCCATCAGATTGAAAATCAGGTAACCATTTATAACTCAGCCCACCTGCTCTATTCACAATCGTATTCCATGAATAGCCATTATCAATCGAATATTCAATTTTTATAGTATCTGCCGGTAATACTCCACTCCATTCAATATTAATAGTATCTCCAAAAAGTATAGTTTCACCACATTTCGGATTAGTTATCATCAATGATTTTACAATAGGAGTCAAATAGGGAAATCCACCTTTCAAAATAATTTTATTAGTAAAATTCGAATCCGATTCTATTAGCAACTCTCCATAAATTAAATTAGAATCAGTTGGTGCAAACTCAATTTTAAGTAATATCGAATCATTAGTTCTCAAAACGGTTGGTGTAGTTATATTTCCTTCAATGATATTAAATACCGAGGAATTTAAAGAGGTACTACGTATTAAAATATCTTGGCCTGATGATTTTAATACAATATCCAATGTTTTAGTGTTTCCGGGTAGAACGTAACCGAAATCATAGAACTGAGGCACACAAATGAGGTATGGATTCTCCTTTGCCTGTAAAATAGAAATTGAAAAAATTGAAAAAAGAATTATATGAATTTTTATTTTTTTCATTTATTTTTTATAATCAATTATATTATTAACAGAATAATAGCAAGAATTATGCTAATTCAATTAACAAAAATAATGATTTTTATTTTAGGACATGGATTTGCTTTGCTTTGTAAATTTTATCTCGTAATTCGTAATTCGTAATTGATTTTAGGACATGGATTTGCTTTGCTTTGTAAATTTTATCTCGTAATTCATAATTCGTAATTCGTAATTGATTTTAGGACATGGATTTGATTTGCTTTGTAAATTTTATCTCGTAATTCGTAATTCGTAATTGATTTTAGGACATGGATTTGATTTGCTTTGTAAATTTTATCTCGTAATTCGTAATTCGTAATTGATTTTAGGACATGGATTTGCTTTGCTTTGTAAATTTTATCTCGTAATTCGTAATTGATTTTAGGACATGGATTTGCTTTGCTTTGTAAATTTTATCTCGTAATTCATAATTCGTAATTGAATTATGTAGCGCATAGGGGAATCGAACCCCTGTTTTAGCCTTGAGAGGGCTACGTCCTAACCGCTAGACGAATGCGCCTCTGCGATTAATTTTCATCTACAAAATTACAAAATATTTCATAACTTTACTATCTTAGAAAACTGTCACACTGAGTTTATCGAATTATGATATAACCTATATTAGAAATAATTTGAATTGTAATGCTCTTATTCTTATTTTCGTAAACAGTTATTTTTAGTCAATATTTCAGGTATTTTTAAAGTTGAAAATAGCCTTTTATATAAATAAAAAGATACTAAATTTTTCCCCATTTTTTAAAGGGGGATTCAGTGGGGGGCCTATCCCCTTATCAAAGGAGGTTCGGGGGTTGTTTTTAATAGTATTAATTACAGCATCAATTATATTAAAAGCACAAGCTTTCTCTATTGATTCATCAGATGTTAAGAAAAAGGATACAATTATTTTCAAATTGAAATTCAATCCGGGAGATACTCTTTTATACAATGTTATTTCGATTGACAGCATCATAATTGACTATGGTACTCCACTTATAAAATCGAGAAAAGAAAAAATCAAAATCGTTTGCGATTCGGTTAACAAATCGGAACACTTTTTCATTCATCAGTCATTAGTTGAATTTTCATCGGTAGAAAGCCAGGGTGAAAAACGAAACATTGAAAATAATGTTTCCTCCTGGTTGAATAGAACAGTCTGGTTTGAGATTGATTCTGTCGGCAATCGCCTTTCATATCGTTTGGACGACAGCACAAATGGAGCAATGTCGCCCGGGGGAGCATTCCAGCCATATTTATTATTTCCATTCGAAGCAACTCAAAAAGCTGTAAATGAATCATGGATGATAGAATCGCTGGATGAATTAGCTGAAAACGGGCTTCCTGTACCTTTGCTTAAACAATCATCACTCTTTCGCGTAAAAGGTATCGTAGATACTTTGGGAGATAAATGCTCACGATTTGAATTTATCAAAACCGCACAAGGAAGCATCCCTGTCTTCACTGATAAAGAACAATTCAAGGTTACAAATATTATCAATGGCTTTGGTGTTATGGACATTAGCACAACAAGATTTATTCCTGTTCATTTCTTTTCAACAGTCGAACAAAAATTAACTTTACAATTCCCCGATGACATTACAAAACCAGGCTTGCATTACATTACAACAAATTTTACACTTGATTCAATAAAGCATAAGAAAATAAATAATAGCATAAAGAAAAATAAGAAAGTTAGATAGGGAGAATTTATAATATACTTTAAATAAAGTGAATATATATATAATTTTTATAAATTAACGAAGGTAAAAAAATTAAAAATAATACAAATGTTAAAATACTATTAAACTTTTTACGTTGACAATAATATAATTTATGATGGAATCATGTATAGTGAAAATCAACAATATATAATTTCCCCAAAGGGGAAAAAAACTGCTGTTGTAATACCTTTAAAGCATTATGAAGAAATGCTTGAAGATTTGCACGACCTTGCTGTTATTGCAGAACGTAAAGATGAGCCAACAATATCACTGGATGAATTAAAAAAAAGACTGAAAAAAAATGGGCTTATTTAAAATTGAATTTAAATCATCCATTATTTATTAATTTCCGCAAACCTATACTCCACCTCAATCTCAATATCAGGATGAAGGCTTCTCGTTACTGGACAAGTCTTGATTACATTTTTCATGATAGTGAAATCATGTTCATTTAATTCGTATGGAAATACAACATCAAGCATCAGCTTTTTGATTCTGCGATAAGGCTGGTTCATCATCTCTTTTAGGACCGTGATTTTCATTCCTTTAATATCAATGTTATGTTCCCTTGATTTAATACCCATTATGGTAGCGATACATGAACCCATAGCAGTAGCAGCAAGGTCAGTAGGAGAGAAATACTCCCCTTTGCCTTGATTATCAACAGGTGCATCAGTCAGGAACTCCTGGCCTGAAGGTCCATGTTTCAGTTTGCAGTGTAAATCGCCGAGATATTCAATGTTAATTTGTACCATATTAAGAATTGACAAATAAAATTGTTTATTGATGTAATGAAAAACTAAATACTTTTAATAAAATGTTAAATATATTTCTTTAATTCTTCAATTGTGAGTTCACAATCATTTAAAATTTTAAACAAAAGACCCGGACCAATTTCTTCACCGGGGTGAACGGGAACCGATGTAAATCTCCCATCTTGATGTTTTAGGAAGTGGTGACTGCCTTTAATTCTTATAATTTCAAATCCTAATTTATTCAGAATTGAAATTAATGATTTGCCTTTGAGGACAGGAGCTTTGCTCATGCAGGTAATGTAACTCTTTGGATACCGACAAAGTTCAAAGGTTTAGATTGAATATTTTCTACTTCCAGGCAAAGTTCTATAACTTCTTTAATTCTTATATGCAGTTCATCAAGTGATTTCGCTTGAGTGTGGCAACCCTTTAATTCGGGAACACTACCAACGTAATACCCTTCTTCATCTTGCTCGATTATTAAGTTAAAAACTCTATCCATTCAAATCTCATTCTTAAAATAGTATTAACGGAATAAAATAATAATATATTGCAGTGATAAATTCAACTTTATTATTCCTTTAATCAATCAAGCATGTCGTTCTGCATGATATGAACTGCGTACAAGTGGGCCCGACTCAACATGCTTGAATCCCATCTCGATGCCAATCCGTTTGTATTCGGCAAACTCATCGGGATGGACAAACCTGTCAACAGGTGCGTGTTTCGGAGTAGGCTGAAGATATTGCCCTATTGTTACAATATCAACATTATTAGCTTTCAAATCTTTCATTACTTCAAAGACTTCTTCGGTTTTTTCACCTATACCAACCATCAAGCCCGATTTAGTTCTCATTCCCATTTTCTTGGATTCGTTCAGAACGGTCAATGAACGCTGGTAAATGGCTTTGGGCCTTATTGTGGCATATAATCGGGGTACTGTCTCAATATTATGATTCAGGATATTTGGTTTTGCATCAACCACTCTTTTCAGGCAATCCATATCACCCAAAAAATCAGGAATAAGCACTTCAATACTGACTTTTGGATTTAATCTTCTTACTTCTAAAATTGTTTTTGCCCAATGTTCAGAACCTTGGTCGGGAAGTTCATCCCTGTTAACAGAAGTTATTACAGCATGACGGACACCCATACTTTTAACAGCTTCGGCTACATTAGCAGGTTCGTTAACATCAGGTGGTTTTGGCTTTCCGGTTGTAACTGCACAGAATCTGCAATTTCGGATACAAATATCACCGAGAATCATAAAAGTGGCAGTTCCGGCTCCCCAGCATTCTCCCATATTGGGACATCTTGCTTCTTCGCAAACTGTGTGTAGCGACTTGGAACGAATCATTGATTTAAGGTTTGAGTAAGTCTCACCCACAGGAGCTTTGACTTTAAGCCACTCAGGCCTTTGTGTTCTAATAACATTTTCCCTCTTTACTAAAGGGGGATTAAGGGTGATTATATTTTCATTACCCTGATGGGTATCTATATTTTCTTTAAACATTTAAATAATTATCCATTATCAATTTTCAATTTTTAGCCCAAATAAGCACGTAGTGCTTTCGAGCGTGAAGCGTGTCTCAATCTTCGTATAGCTTTCTCCTTAATTTGTCTTACTCTTTCTCGTGTTAAATTGAATTTTTCTCCGATTTCTTCGAGTGTCAAGCAATGGCCATCCAAGCCGAAGTACAATTTAATTACTTCAGCTTCCCGAATTGAAAGAGTAGTAAGTACCTGCTGCACTTCGACTCTTAGTGATTCTCTAATTAGTTCTGAATCC
Source organism: Ignavibacteria bacterium RIFOXYC2_FULL_35_21 (assembly GCA_001804705.1). Classification (GTDB taxonomy): domain Bacteria; phylum Bacteroidota; class Ignavibacteria; order Kapaibacteriales; family UBA2268; genus XYC2-FULL-35-21. Next base: position 13,794 of record MHAY01000043.1, on the reverse strand, counting down.
GGTGGAGGTTGCGCTTCATTTGGCAAAATATCAAGTAGTCTATTGTCCTCACCTTGAACGAAAGGAGCATCCACGGATAAATGCCTACCGGAAATTTTAATTGTTTCGGCAATTTCAGGCACGCTCATTTCCAACTGTTCAGCAAGTTCAGCGGCAGTAGGCTCACGCTCATATTTTTGCTCGAGTTCGCTGAATTTCTTACCGATTTTGTTCAAGGCTCCTACCCTGTTCAGAGGTAGCCTGACTATTCTTGACTGCTCGGCGAGTGCCTGGAGAATTGACTGCCTAATCCACCACACTGCATAAGATATAAACTTAAAGCCTCTTGTTTCATCAAAACGCTTTGCAGCTTTAATCAATCCCAGATTACCTTCATTTATAAGGTCACCGAGGGACAATCCCTGATTTTGGTATTGTTTGGCAACAGAAACAACAAATCGCAAATTAGCCTTGACAAGTCTTTCGAGAGCTCTTGTACCGGGATTTCCGCCCTTCTTAATAGTTTGAGCAAGAGTTATTTCATCATCGGGATTGAGCAGTTCGACTCTTCCGATTTCCTGTAAATATTTGTCAAGTGATTGCGATTCGCGGTTGGTATATTGTTTAGTAATTCTCATGCAGCACCATGCCTGATTTTAATTTCATTAACTTACCTATTACAAATAGACTTTTGACGTTTCAAAAAAAACTGTATTGTATTTATTTTTCTAATTTATTTAATCACATATAAAACTGTGATTGTACTAATTAATCCCAAATATTTATTCAAAATTTAATTTAATAATTTTTAGCTTCAATAACTCTTACTTTTATTATTATTAATCGCTAAAATACTTTCGTATCTTTTATTGCTAATAATATCTGCAGCCGTCTTTATATCATCATCATTTTTAAGATTTAATTTTATCATGTCATTCTGTGACAAAATTCTTTTCTTTATTTCTTTTTCAAGAATCTTAGAAATCTCCTCCGAATGACTAATTACTGGGTCGTAATTTTCCTTTTTTAAATTAATTTTAAGTTCCTCTAGTTTTTTTATTACTTTCCTGTTTAGCTTTTCTTCCCGAACAATTTTTTCAAACTCCTGAAGCTGTTTATTTAATGGATATTCGGTTTCCAAATTTTTTGATTTAATATATGAAGTAAATTCCTCACATATTTTTTTATCCACACTAAAATCAAGTGAAAGAGTTTTGAGTTTTGAAGTGAAAACATTTGCAAACTTGAAAAACAAATCTTTTCTCATCATGGACTTTGTAAAGCCTGAGAATTTGTCGAAAGGAATAACAGTATCAGGTTCAATGCCGTCTGATTCTACAACTTGTCTTTTGTTCTTTGTATAGAACAATGTATCGGAGTGTTCAATGTTAGATTTGTATTTATTATGGAACTCAAACCTTTGGATGCATCTTCCGGAGGGGGTATAATACTTAGAAGTAGTTACTTTTACAGCCGTGTTGTATGGTAAATTATATACTGTTTGCACCAATCCTTTTCCAAAAGACCTCTCACCGACAACAATAGCTCTGTCCAAATCCTGTAAAGCACCGGCAACAATTTCACTTGCACTGGCACTCATCGAGTTTATTAAAACTGCCATTGGAATTGCCGTATCGAGTGGATTTGAATCAGAATAAAATACTCTTTCTTCCTTTTTATTTCTCCCTTTAATGGATACAATTTTACTGCCTTGAGGTACAAATAATTCGGTTATTGATACTGCCGACTCGAGCAATCCGCCCGGATTATCTCTAAGGTCAAATATTAATCCTTGGAGCTTATGTTGGTTTTTCAATTCCTGAAAAGCCTTGACAACTTCATCTTTGGAATTTCGAGTGAATCTTTCAAGTTTTATATATCCAACCGAATCATTAATCATCCCTGAATAGGATACATTTTTAATTCTTATCTCATCTCTTATTAATTTAACTTTAATCGTATCTCTTATTCCATCTCTCAGGAGCCACATATCGAGAACAGTACCTATCTTACCTTTTGTATATTTCCTTAATTCGTCTGATTCGGAATACAGCACATTTGCTGTATCCACACTCAGAATTCTATCCCCAATTCTAACTCCTTTTTTACGTGCAGAATAATCGTCCTGAACTTCTACTATAGTCAACATGCTGTCACGCGTTCCAACTGTAATTCCCACACCGACATAAGAACCGTCAGTCATAATATCAATACTTTCGCCATCGTTTTCATTTATGAAAACTGTATAAGGGTCAAGGTTTTTCAGCATCCCTTCAATACCGTCATCCATAAGGTCCTGCGGGTCAATATCATCAACATAATTTGATGATATTTGCTTGAAAACTGCACCAAATATTTCAAATGATTTATTAACTTTAGAGTAAAAATCATCAGTTGATGAAGTAAGGAGCAGGACTAATAAACCCAGAACTAATATATATGAGACATAAAATTTTCTTGTCATGTTTTAAAATCTATATTCTTCTGAAAAATAAATTCATACAAAATAATTACTACATAAATCATTACGTTTTATATAGAAGCTTATTTTGGATTTTCATGTGTCAATAATTCAATAATTTTTTTATATCCTTTTTCTTGCGCTATCGAAAGTGCAGTCCTGCCTTTATTATCTTTTAAGGATTTATCTGCATTATATTCAAGCAATAAAGAAACCGATTCATCTAAACCTTGCTCTGAGGCAATAATTAAAGGAGTTTCACCTTGATTATTTTTTATATCAAGAAGGGATTTGTTGTCGCGAAGTACTCTTATATTAGATTCCATCTGATTTTTTAGAGCTAACATCAAAGCAGTATTCCCGTCCTTATTTTGAGCATTAACATACGCACCTCCTTTAATGAGAGCCATAACAGCATCAATATATCCTGACTGTGCTGCAAACATAAAAGGGGTCATCCCATCTTCGTTGGCATCATTAATCAGCACTCCCTTATTTATAACAAAAGCATATAAATCAAGTTCAATATTTTTACAAACCCACATTAATAATGATGTCCCCTTTGTGTCTTTGACTTTACAATCAATTTCTGTTTTCAACATAATTTCAGCTATTCTTCTCCTTTTAAGCTCAACAGCAAGAATAATAGCCGGTTTACCATCATCATTAACAATATTCATGTCCATTCCTTTAGAAATTAATGTCTTTACTGTCTCGATGTCATTCTCTTCAATAGCATCGAACAGCTTCTTATTTGCATCGCTGCAAGACATAAATATTAATAATGAAAATAATAGAAATAATATCGAAATCAGTTTTCTCGGATTATTTTTTATTAATTCGTAATTCGTAAATCGTAATTCGTAATTCATTGTCCCATTCTTTCATTTATATAACTTCCTATTTTAGAAATTGCTATTCTATCCTGAAGCATAGAATCTCTTTCTCTGATTGTAACAGTGCCATCCTCTATAGATTGCCCATCAATTGTAACACAAAAAGGAGTACCAATTTCGTCCTGACGGCGATACCGCCTTCCGATTGCACCGGATGTGTCATATTGAGCTTTGAATTTTTTATGCAAATCTTTGTATATTTTTTCGGCAAGTTCAGGCATACCGTTCTTATTTACTAATGGGAAAACAGCCACAGTCAAGGGTGCAAGCCTTTTATGAAATTTAAGAACAGTTCTTTTTTCCATTGCACCGCTTTCTGTAGGTGCATCCTCTTCATTGTATGCATCACACAAAAAAGCCATAAGAGAACGTGTTACGCCTCCTGATGTTTCCACAACGAAGGGAATAAATCTTTCATTATTAACAGTATCAACATATTCAAGTTTCTTACCTGAAAATTCCTGGTGATTTCTCAAATCAAAATCGGTCCTTGAATGAATACCTTCAATCTCTCCCCAGCCAAAAGGAAACATGTATTCAATATCTACTGCCATTTTAGCATAATGTGCCAGCTTTTCATGAACCTTGAATTTCATTTTTTCGGGATTCAATCCCATATCCTGATACCAATTCCATCTTTGTTCCTTCCAGTACTCATACCACTCTTTTTCGGTTCCGGGCTTCACGAAATATTGCATCTCCATTTGCTCAAATTCACGTGTCCTGTAAAGGAAATTCTTAGTGTTAATCTCATTTCTGAAAGCTTTTCCGATTTGTGCTATACCGAATGGAAGTTTTTGCCTTGAAGTATCGAGAACATTTTTAAAATTTACAAATATACCTTGTGCAGATTCAGGCCTCAAATATACAACACTTCCATTATCTTCAACAGAACCAACAAAGGTTTTAAACATCAGGTTGAAATTTCTCACCTCAGTCCAGTCCTTTGTTCCTGAGACGGGGTCGGGTATTTCATACTCCATTATCAGGTTAAAATAATCCGACAACTCAACGACATCATTCAATTTATTTTCAAGTTCGTCTGCTTGTATAGTTCTATTCTTCTTCCTTAATCTTTCAATATATTCTTCAATTAAGTTGTCTGCCCTGTATCTTGCTTTGCTGGTTTTATTGTCAATCATTGGGTCGCTGAATTGGCTCACATGCCCACTTGCCTCCCAGGTTCGGGGGTGCATTAAAATTGAAGCATCCACACCTTCAATATCATCTCTGTAGGTCATTGCCCGCCACCATTCTTCTTTCAAGTTACGAAGCAATTCAACTCCAAGAGGTCCGAAGTCCCAACAGCCATTTAAACCGCCGTATATCTCTGAAGATTGAAATATAAATCCACGTCTCTTGGCAAGTGATATAATAGTTTCAAGTTTATACATTTTTCTCCAAGACAATCCCGCAAGGCAGGAATTAAAACTATAATTTATTAGTTAACAGAAATTTACGAATTGCAAAATTAAGAAATTTCAGAGTTTTTCATTGAAGTTTTTAACCAAATGTAGTTTACATTATACAATTCCAAAATCATTATTTTTCAAATTGGCTATTTTTCCAATATATTAATAAGTTCAATAATAATAGGTTTAATAAAAGGAATATCATCTTTAGCTGTTTCCCATACATTATCAATGTCAGTTCCGAAATAATCATGAGTCAGCTTATTCCTCATCCCAACAATATCTTTCCAGGGTATATTTGGTTTAAGAATAATTGTTGCTTCAGATAAATGTTTGCTTGCTTCCCCGATTATTTCTAATTGACGAATAATTCCATCTTGCAGCAAAAGATTAGAACAATAATCATCGTATTTAATATTATAAAGATATTCTTCAATCCGAATAATTGATTGAAGAATGTGATTCAAATATATTAAATCATCCTTCACTGTTTAATAAAATACTTTTTGAATAAATATCATCAATTAGAAAGGGACTTATGGCTTTACGTGTCAATAAGTCAATTTTGTAACCTGTTTTTTCAGATAATTCTCTTTCGATTTTTACAATTTTCAGAAGTGAAATTCTATTATTGAAATCAACCAGCAAATCAATATCACTATCAGATTTCTGGTTTCCCGATGCAAATGAGCCAAATAGCCGGACGCTCTTAATACCATACGGTACAAGCTCATTTAATATAATATTTTTTAATTCAATTGATAACATTTTAATTTTATTGTTTTCTAACTATAATAGTTTCAAATTTACTTTCTTTTAAACATTAAATACAATTCTTTTTAAAAGATGTTTAGTAAAAAAATTTGAAAATAAGAATTATTCATCAATAAGTCTTTCAACAAATTCAACAAACTTGAGCATGGATTGATAATTTAGTTGAACTTCTTCCAAGGAAAATTTTTAAAAATCATCATAATCTCCTTCAAGTCTATTATCATACCCATTTTTATATATCTTCCATAATTCTACAGGAACTTTTCCTGTTTTCACAAAATTTACATTAAACCATCCTAATAATTGCTGGTGTTTTGTTGTAAGAAAACCATTCTTCATGGCTAATGCAGAGACTATATAAAACATAGCATAGTAAATTCTATTTACAGCGTTAAAAAGCATTTCATTTTTTAATGATAGATTTGCTTCTTCAATGGTTTCCTTTGAACGTGATATTCTATAGTTTATAAGTGCATCGAGGTTATCCAGCATAGAATATACCTTCCTCTTTTACTATTTTTCTGAAGGGTGTCACTGGATTTAGTATCTCCTTTATGTCGTAAATTTTTGCATCTATCATCAATTCACTTTTCAATTCAATATCATAGATAATATCTCTTATTTCATATTTAAATTTCCAATCAATCTCACGGTCAAATGCTATAACCAAATCATAATCCGAATCATTGTTATAATTATCTTTAACTCTTGAACCATAAAAATACACTCCTTTAAAGTCTATGTATTTACCTTTCAGGACTTTTTGAATTTTAGATATAACTTGTTCTATTTCATTATTCATAAAATTTATATCAAATATTTAAAAAACATTATAATTTTAGTAACTGACAATCAAACTTAATTCTTATTTTTCAATAAATCAAGAATTTTCAACATTCTTTTCTCTACTCATCCAAATTCACTATTTTAGTAAGTTTTGATTAATTGTTTTATCTGTTTTACTCTGGTATGCCGAAAACGAACGATAACGATATATTGACTGAAGTGCTGAACAACGGCAATGGTGACGGGCTTTCAAAAATCATTGTCCGCGGAGCATCGGAGCATAATCTCAAGCATGTCAATGTCGAAATCCCAAGGGATAAGTTCGTTGTCATAACAGGTGTTTCGGGTTCGGGTAAATCCAGCCTCGCTTTCGATACACTTTATGCAGAAGGACAGAGACGATATGTCGAGTGCCTCTCGGCTTATGCACGCCAGTATCTCGGAGTAATGAAAAAGCCTGACGTTGATTCAATCGAAGGCTTATCCCCATCAATCTCGATAGACCAAAAATCAATCAGTCATAATCCACGTTCAACTGTCGGAACGGTTACTGAAATTTATGATTACCTGCGGCTTCTATATGCGAAAATCGGAAAGCAATACTGTGTTGATTGTAATATACCTGTCGAGCAAAAGCATCTCGACCAGATTGTCGAAGAGTCTTTCAGGGATTATTCGGGTAAAAAGATTATGGTACTTGCCCCCTTGATTCGCTCCCGAAAAGGACATTACCGCGAATTATTCGAACAGCTTCTGAAACAAGGATTCACCAAAGTAAGGATTGACGGCGAAGTTAAAGAGCTATATGATGGAATGCAGGTTGACAGATACAAGATACACGATATAGAGCTTGTGGTTGACCGATGTTCCGTTGCTCCGGGACAGGAACATAGGATTAGCGAATCATTTCAGCTTGCACTTCAAAGAGGGAATGATGCAATGCTCATTCTTTCCGAACAGAACGGAATCTGGAAAGAAAAGCTGTACAGCACTACTTATTCATGTCCTTCATGCGGCAGGTCCTACGAACCTCTTGCTCCCAACATGTTCTCTTTCAATTCTCCTTATGGTGCTTGTTCACATTGCGACGGACTTGGTGAATTAAGTGATTTCGATATTAATTTATTGATTCCAGATAGAGGTTTTTCTATTGCTGAAGGCGGTATAACTGCTCTTGGGAAACAAAGGGAAATGTGGCTGTGGAGCCAGGTTGAAGCGGCGGCTGAGCAATATGGGATTGACCTCACTGTACCAATTAAAAAGCTGTCGGAACAGGATTTGAATATCCTGCTTTACGGAACAGAAGATAGTACAATCAACATTTCATATCGTTTTGCAGGCGGGAATAAAGTAGTGTATAAGCACAAGTTTATCGGCATTATTCCGAGCCTCAAGCATCAATTCGACAATACAACTTCGGGAGCTATTCGAAGGAATCTCGAAGTTTATATGTCAACCTTGAAATGCCCCGAATGTCAGGGTGGCAGGCTTAAGAAAGAGAATCTTGCCGTACTGATTGATGGACATTCGATTAATGCTATTGTTAAATTTGATATCAACCACTCATTAGAATATTTCAAAGAACTGCCCGAAAAACTTTCCGAACGGGATTTGACAATTGCAAACCTTGTTATTAAAGAAATACACAGCAGGCTGAGTTTCCTTAAGGAAGTCGGATTGTCCTACATCTCGATTGACAGGCCTGTACGAACTCTTTCGGGTGGCGAGTCACAGAGAATCAGGCTGGCTTCCCAGATCGGCTCGGAGCTTGTCGGGATTCTATATGTGCTGGATGAGCCGAGCATCGGGTTGCACCAACACGACAACAACAAACTGATTGGTTCCCTGAAAAGATTGAGAGACCTTGGCAACTCTGTCATCGTTGTCGAGCATGACAAGCAGATGATTGAAAGCTCCGACTTCGTTGTTGATATGGGTCCCGGTGCAGGTGTTCACGGGGGAGAATTAGTGCTGGCTTCCGAACCTTCTAAGTTTTGCGATTTGTCTGCCGGGCTCATTGAAAAATCAATGACTGCGAGCTATCTGTGCGGCAAGAGAACTATCGAGCTTCCTGAGAACAGGAGGAAAGGTAACGGGAAGAGGATTGTTCTCAAGGGTGCGAGAGGTAATAACCTAAAGAAAATTAACCTGGAAATTCCACTCGGAACGATTGTCTGCATAACCGGAATGAGCGGAAGCGGGAAATCAACTTTGATTAATGATACTCTCTACCCTATTCTTGCGAGGCATTTTTATAATTCGTCTCTTAATCCCCTGGCTTACGATTCTATAGAGGGACTGGAGCATTTGGACAAGGTGATTGAGATTGACCAGTCGCCGATTGGGAGGACACCACGCTCGAATCCTGTTACCTACACTGGCATTTTCACATTGATTCGCGACTTTTATACAATGCTGACCGAATCAAAAATTCGCGGCTATAAGGCAGGAAGGTTCTCATTCAACGTCAAGGGTGGGAGATGCGAGGAGTGCGAAGGCGGCGGAATAAAGAAAATCGAGATGAACTTCCTTCCAGATGTTTATGTTACCTGCGACACTTGCAACGGCAGACGATACAACAGCGAAACACTGGATGTGAAGTACAAAGGCAAATCAATTGCCGATGTGCTTGAAATGACTGTCGAGGAAGCACTCGAATTTTTCAGCGAGATTTCAAAAATCAAGAATAAGCTTCAGACTCTTGTCGATGTCGGCTTGACTTATATCACTCTCGGACAGCAGGCTCCCACACTGTCGGGAGGCGAAGCACAACGCGTGAAACTTGCAGCGGAATTATCGAAAACAAGCACGGGAAAGACACTTTATCTACTCGACGAACCCACGACAGGTCTGCATTTCGAGGATGTGAGGATTCTTCTTCGATTGCTTACAAAGCTTGCAGACAAAGGAAATACAATCGTTATTATCGAGCATAATCTCGATGTAATCAAGTATGCTGATTGGCTGATTGACCTTGGTCCCGAAGGAGGCGATGCAGGCGGTGAAATTATTGCAGTCGGCAGTCCGGAAGAGATTGTTAATGTACCGATTAGCTTCACAGGAAAATATCTGAAGAAAGAATTAATAATTCACAATTAACAATTCACAATTAACAATTAGGCTGTTAGACTGTAGGCTGTTAGACTGTTAGGCTGAAATAAATCCATATAACAATTCTATCTCGTAGAGATTATATATTAGTAGCATATCAATTACCAAAACCATCCATTTTCCCGTTGGGAATACATATTAGTTTCACAGAGTCTCCCTGAGTTTTGAACAGAGTTTCGCTGAGTTTGGTTCACACATAGTTGCACTGAGAAATTGTCTGAACAGGATTTTCTTGATTAAATGATGGACAAGAAAAAAAAACCTTATATATGCCATTTAACCTTAATAGAAAAAAGCAAGAAAAAGACAAACCTTATTTGTGTTTTGATAAGGTAATAAGGTTGGGGGAAGCGGGAGTTTGTTTGCTGCTAAGGTTGTTGGTTATATGATTTTAAGGTTTTTTGGTTCAGGCAAAGACGAAAAGGATAGAAAGGACGTAAATTGTCTGAACTTGGATTAAGCTGATTAATCTGATTATGATGATTTTTTTTTATCAATCCCTCAACCACAGCCCTTCTCCCAGTGGGCGAAGGGAGTTTAATAATATCACGCAGAGGGGCGGAGAGGCAATTGTCTGAACAGGATTCAATGGATTAAATGATGGACATGATTTTGAACGGGTATGGGGGATGGGGACTGGGGAAAGCAGTTCACGCAGAGCCGCAGGGACGCAGAGGGGCGGAGAGGCAAAAGAAAAAGTCTGTGCCGCGGATTTGGTTAACCCCACACTTTAGTGTGGGGGTTAGGCAGTGGCTGTAGGTCTCGTCTCTTGTCCCCCCCATGCTGAAGCATGGGGTTACTCTCACGCGGAGGGGCGGAGAGGCAATTGTCTGAACAGGATTCACTTGATTAAATGATGGACATGATTTTGAACGGGTATGGGGGATGGGGTATGGGGACTGGGGAAAGCAGTTCACGCAGAGGGCGGAGCCGCAAAGAAAAGTCTGTGCCGCGGATTAAACGGAGTGTGGGATTTGCGTGCAAGATTAAGATAAAATTTGCTAATAATTCATTGTGGATTATTATGAATTTTTAAATAATCTTCTATTAAATTATTAGAACTTTTAACCCTTAAATCTTGGTATTTATCTTTCATTTTCTTAAATAAATAATCAAATACTAAAGCACTATTTAACCTGTGATAATATATTCTATCTTGTAATAATCTCGAGTTGATTGTTAATTCATGAGGATTTAATTTAGACCTTATTGCTTGATCGATTAACGTTTCAATTTTAGAATTTAAATCGTCTAAAGAATCAAGGGAAATTTTATATTTATAATGCTGATCAACACAATATATAATAATGGGAGACAAATAAAATATTTCATTAATGAAGACTTTTAATTTGTGGTCATATAATAAGCTAATAATAAGTAAAATAAAAAAAACTATTATTGGAATAAAAGTAATTATTTTATGATATAAAGATTTTAACTTTTTATCCCACCAAATATTTTCTCTTTGACAAATTAATCTCGCGAATTCAATTGGAATATTTGAGTCATCGACATCATACCAATTCTTTAGTTTTTCATGATCCTTAAATTTTTGTAAATATTTTTTATTGTACTCATTAATTAATTCAATTTTAATGGATTTGTTTATTAGATATGGGTTCCAACTAATTTGAAGAATATCAACATCAAATTGCTCTTGAATAATAGTTGCTTCTTTAATTTTTTCATATTGATATTTATTCATTATCATTAGATTAACAATTGATATTGTAATACTGATATATATCTTATAATCAATTAAAACAGGGAAAAATAAACTTAAAATAAAATATAAAATAATAAAAGGTATAGAAAATATTAGATTAGCTAATAAGAACCTTTTTGCTATCGAATATAAATATCGTTGAGCAGCTAATTTTTCTAATTCATTAATTTCATTTTGAAAATCTTTTATCTTTTTCATTTATAATAGCTCGGGAAATTTCCATCGAAAATTTTATCTAAATAATTAAAAGTTTTTTCTATATCGTTCTTGTTAAAAGCATCTAGTGCATATTCAGATCTAGTAAGTGCGGTTGATAGTTTAGACATTGATTCTTCAATTTGATTATCACTTCTACAAGGATTGATATAACCTGATATACCCATTGGATCTTGCATCTGAGAAAGTTCACAATCATATAAATATTTAAATACATGTTTAATATCATATATATATACAATTCCATCCATAGTTTCACAGCATTTTGTTGTTCTTAATTCAAGATAAAAAGATAAAATGGGAACATTACAATAATATTTCCATGCTTTTAATAATCTTATTAATTGCTTTAACTTATTGCTTAACTTATTATCCTTTTCTCTTACATAAGCATTGTGAGCTACAGGGCTTGCATTCATCCAACCGTTATTACAATCTGGGATTCCATAAATCTGATACCCTCTATAATCATCTTTTATATAATAAGAAGGAACAACCTCTGTCATTTCTTTTGCATCCGTTCCAAAAGGTAAACTAACTGCTGGACAATTAACTCTAACATTAGTACTGAAAAATCTTGTATTTAAAACGTCTCTTATAGCACTTAAAGATTTTGAAGATTCTTTTTTTAAATTTACGGCTGGTATAACAGCAAAATAATCAACATCACTAAATCTTGAAATATTTGTACCATTACCAAATGACCCTGTCCTAAAGAAGTTTTTCATACCAAAATTATCTTTTAAACATTTTTCAATTGATGCTCTATGACTTTTTGCAGCATCTGTTTCAAATGATGATGGGGTTATTCTATCCAAAAAATCATCAAAACCTTCTGTTAATGTTCTTTTTGACATATTTACTCCTCAAAATTTTATAATTTACCCTAAAATTGGTTCTATATAAATTTTTTGATTTAATTGAATTAATGATATTAATTTTTTATTTATTGTATTTTTTAATATATCTATTAAAGCATTTGGATACTTGTACTTTAAATAAGTAATTAAACTTTCATCTGTTTCATTTAATAAGAAACCTTCATAATTATTAGCAACTATTGAATATTTTTGTAAGTAAGTGTGAATAATTTTTCTAAATATATCAATATGACAATTTAACTTGATTTCTTCTATAAATAAATCAGAATTAAAATCCTTATTTAATGTAGGATTATATTTCTGATTTATAAAAATTGTTGAATCATCAATAAATTCAAAAAAAACTAAATATTCACCGCTAACAAAACTTTGAGATTCATTAATTTGCAAAGTAATTAAAACATTAGCCCTACCAATCCCTCGAATAATACCTGTGTTAAAATATTTGATTTCATTCATAGTTTCACCTTTTTTTAATGAATAAGAAAACTTTTAAATTTATGTATAAATAATTATTCAATTTATTTTTTGCTTTTAAAAATTTTTAAAACAACTCCTCCTAGCCATTTTCCTTATCCAATCGCTTGGTGGCGGACTTGAAAGTTAGCATTTCGCCTACTCAACCCCAACTTTCATTGCATCAATTTTACCGGAATTCAATCCATCTAAATAATCATAATAATATTTTTCGAGTGTTCCTTTTGAGACACAGGTAAGATTACTATAATATTCCTGTAAAGGTTTATTTGAGAAAACGCAATTAATAAAAACTGATTTATTTGGATTAATCTTAACAGTAATAGAAAAATAATCTGCATATGTGGGATCTTTTACCATACCTATTAATCCACAATCTGATATTATACTTCTTAAATCGGATGGTATCAAAACACTGCTAGTTTGTATTATACCACTTACTTTATCTATTGTTTGTAATGGTAAGTTGTTAAGCATCATAAAGTCTAATGTCTTTGACCAAATAAAATCAAATTCGTGATTAAAATTTTTTTGATTATCGAATTTATAGTTTTGAGGTGGTGTATAAGATGAACAACCTAATATGAATATTAAAAATAGAAAGTATTTTTTCATATATCACCTTAATAATAATTAAAATAACATGTATAGACATTGCATTGGTGTTCCCTGAATTGAACGAGGCAGTCGCCGAAATTGAGTGTGTTCATGGAAACGCTACGATTGTTAATAAATAATTAATAAATTTAAGAAGAAAATTTATTAAATGCAAAATGTAAAATGTAGAATTGGAGGTAAGAAATGGGAATTAAGAAGATTAAAAAATCCCCCTGAATCCCCCTTTTACAAAGGGGGAAACTTACCCTTCGACTACGCTCAGGGTGACTGACTCTGCGGCTTTGCGACTCTGCGTGAAATAATTATTTTTGATGTTGGTTGTGGCTATGGATTCCGTGTCAAGCACGGAATGACAATAAGGATTTGAGAATAAGGATTAACGATTTATGATTTAAGAAGTGTGCTGTCCTAAATAGCGTTGACTTTTGAATCAACAAAAAGGAGGAAAAACTATGGA